>NZ_JBHVGZ010000011.1:12086-214457 GCF_042800355.1 Streptomyces sp. NPDC057623 | reverse complement strand
GCGCCTGGCTGTCTGGGAATCGGTGACCGCTCTGACGGTGCCCGACGCTCCGTGACTTGTCCGACGTACGCCCTACCGGCCGACGGGGCGGCGCTGTCAGCTCCCGCTGCCCGACAGCTCAGCAGCTACTTGGTCGCGATGACGTAGACACTGCCCCAATGACGCTTTGGGTTGGCGATCTGAGGGTCGAAGTTCCAGGGCTCAACCGTGGTGAACCCCGCCTCGGTGAAGAGCTGGACGAGCTTGTTGTGGTCGTAGGCCCAGTAGTGCGGGTTGTAGGTGGGGTCGTCGTCCTGGTCTCGGAAGACGTAGTTGATCAGGTCAAGGTGTGTGTTGATGTGGTCGAGGCAGTTCCGTTTCCCGTACCATTTCTTGATCATTTCATCGCTGTCGGAGGTGCCCTCCGGGTACTGGGCCAGCACGAACGCGGCGTCGGGTACGCCGGTGATGAGTCGGCCGCCGGGGGCGAGTACGCGGTGGGCTTCACGGGCGTAGTGCTTGGCTGAGCGGGGGTAGTCGATGTGCTCCAGGAAGTGTTCGGAGAACAGTTCGTCGACGGACGCGTCGCGGAGCGGTATGCCTTCTCGTACGTCCCACAGCAGGTCTGCGGGTGGTACGGCGTCGATGTTGAAGAAGCCGGCGATCCGGTGGGCTCCTCCGCCGATCTGCACCTTGCGGGGCGTGTCGTCGATACGGCCGTCGGGCCATGCCTTCTGACTGGCGCGGTGCGTGCGGTGGAGTTCGAGCTCCTTGACGGTGGCGCGCAGAGCCCGGGCAAGGCCGTGTGTCGTGGTCGACTGTCGCAGCAGCTCCGTTATCTGCTCCATGACCTGGTCCGGGCTGGCTGTCTCGATGTTCTGCTGAGGCGTCACGGTGATCTCCTCGGGGTCGTCGCGTTCGGGCGAGGGCGTTCAGGCGCGTTTCCTTCAGGCGGCCGTCGGTGACGGACTCGCTGACCGGTTGTTGCGCATCAGGGTGTACTTGATGTCGACGAGCCGCGGGGCGATGGTCACGTTCAGTTGCTCCGTCGGGTGGAGCCGCCCGGCGTCGTCTTGTTCGGCGTGCCAGACCCGGTACTCGAGATCGGGGTAGGCGGGGTTGATGCCGATCTCGCCCTTCGGGATCGTGCCGTTGAAGGGCGTGATGATGTCCATGTGGTTCCAGTAGTTCCAGGCCTGGAGCGCCTTGTGCTGGTCGAAGTAGAAGTAGAAGTCGGGGTATCGGCCGAAGGTCCGCAGCTCGCGGTGGATGAGGTGGCCCAGCAGCGGGCCGAGGTGGGTGGCCAGGCTGTCGAACTCCCACCGTGTGTGTCGCCACTCCTCCGGGACCTGGCCGGGCGTGAAGAGGCGGGCGGCGACGAGGTAGCTGATGCGCTCCATCAGGTAGTTCCGGGCGTGCTGCGGATCGATCGTGCGGTCCACCTGCGCGAGGAGGCTGTCGAGCTTGTCGGGGGAGGGGCGGAACTTGGCGAGGTCGAACTTGCCGGCCATGGCCAGTTCGGAGGAGAAGATCAGCTCCTTGTAGAGCCAGTTGTTGAACTCGCCGAGTTCGGCCAGGCGCCGGGTCTCGTCGCTGGTGGAGTGGAGCATCAGGTACTCGGCGAACGCTTCGAAATAGACGTAGCCGAGGATCGGCAGGCGAGGGATGGTCTCGTCGAGTAACTGGAGGAACGACTCGGCTGCGACGGTGGCGCCTGTGTGGGCGATCGTCGAGGCGAGGGCGAGGAAACTGGCGGAGTTCTTCGTCCTGCTGGTAATCGTCTCGCGTAACTGGTGCCGTTCGGCCTTGGACAGCAGATATTCGAGGTGGCTGTAGATGCTCAGGTGGATGGCGCCGAGCCGTAGGTAGTCGACGCCGGCGAGGCCGCGGTATGCCTGGCGTGGCACGTCGATCTCGAAGAACAGCGGAGTGGGCGTCGCCTCGGGCTTGCCGATCCTCTTCAGGAAGGCCGGGGCCTCCCGGTTGAGGACGTACGAGGCGAGGTTATGCATGCGGAAGCCCTGGTCGGCCGCGGTGAGCGGGGCGCAGTAGATGCTGCCGACGAGGCAGCCCCCTGAGGGGTACAGCACGCCGTGTTCGTTGATCTCCTCCAGAGCATGGGTCACGTGCAGCAGGTGCAGCTTGGTGCTGCTGTTGAGGGCGTCGAAGAGGGCGTTGCTGCGCAGGAGAGCGCCGTGCGGGGTCTCCTCGGCCAGGCGGGCTTCCCAGGCAGCGGTCTGCTCAGCCAGCGGGTCGGTAGCTTCGGCGGGGTTGGGGATGATCGAAGCCTCGTAGAACTCGTGGGCGTCGGCCCACAGGTGGTACGCGTCGAGGAAGTCCATCAGCCGATCAGCTCCCGACGTTCAAGGGCTTTGAAGACAGCGTCCGCGCTGTCGAGTCCCGCCAGGTGGCCAGCTTCGGACCAGAGGACGAGGTCGAAGGCGGCTGCGCGGAGCCGGTCGAATGCTTCGACGCGTACGTGTTGTGGATCTGGCCACCAGCTGAGCTTCGGCAGCCGGTAGCGGTCCAGTGCGTCGGCGGCCTTCACGAGATCGCTGATCTTCCGGGAGCGTGAATAGTCGGTTTCGTCTTCCGCAGTGAAGGCCGCGTACGGCACGTCGTGGAGACGAACGGAGGTGGCGGCTTGAGCGACGGCTGGTGCTGCCACCGGCACGTGGAAGTGCTCCCAGATGAGGTCCGGGCAGCTGGTGAGCCATTGCGCGGCGCGGGCCCCATGGCCTCGGTCGTCCTTGTCGTGGAGTCGCCGGCAGTCGTGGACGGCGGCAGCAACGATCAGTGTGGCTGTATCCGGTTCGTCGAGACCGGTGGCCTCGGCGAGGAGGGCCGCGAGTGCGGCGGTGCGCATCGCGTGCCGAACTCCGTGCAGAGAATCGCGCAGGCGAGGTTCTGCGAGCCAGGCCGTCGGTATCGCCGCGCGAGTGAGGAGGTCGCGCGACGCCTCACGGATCTTCGTCGGTGCGCCGTCGACCAGGTGCGGCCGGTTTTCCTCGATCCAGCGCACCGTCGCGTGGTCGACGAACTGGTGGTGCGGGAGCTGCTTGCGTGCGGCGAGGTCCACCAGGCTGGTGGCCGGCGGGGTCGTGCTCATCTAGTCCACCCCTCTCGGTGGTCTATCGCGACGAGTTGGCTCAGGTGGCGGGCGCCGCCTGGGAGGAGGATTCGGGGGCCTGCTGCGCTGCTTCGAAGGCCGCGGTGAACTCGGCAAGCTCCTCCTCACTCATGAGGGGGACACCAAGCTGGCGGGCTACCGAGTTGATGCGGTCCTCGGCCACTTGGACTGCCGCCGGGCTCGGGTCGTCGCCCAGGAGCACTTCGAACTCGGCGTGGTGGCCCCACGCTTCGCTCCACTTGACCGCGATCTCGACTCCGCCGAAGCGGAAGTTGCGGCGCTCGTTGTACGCCTCGTGCATCGTTTCCTTGAGGCCGAGTGCGTTGAAGATACGGACCGCGGCTTCCACGTCTTCACGAGCGATGGGGATCTCGGTCTCCGGGAATGCCGTGCCGTGCCCGATCTTGCTGGTCTTGAGGGTGATCTTCGCCGTGCTGGTGGCGATGTTGTCGGTTACCTTCAGCAGCTGGTCGGGCAGCACGTAGAAGTAGATGTGCTTGTCGTCGCGGCCGAGATCTTCGCCGTCCTGCTCGAGGCGCGAGATGAGCTGATCGTGGGCTTCGTGGCTGAAGCGGGCACGCATTTCGATCTCGACAGGCACGGTGTCCTCCTTGTTCGGGCATGGGTAATCCAGCCGAACCAAGTGGGGTGCAGCCCGGCTGGTCCGGATCGGTCGCGATATTCGGCTGTTGCACTGGTGCGGGCGGCGCGGGCACTGTTTGGCGTCCGCGCCGCCTGTCAGGCGGAGATCGTCAGGCGATGTCGCCGAAGCGGTCTCTCACGACGCCGTCATGCAGGTAGGTCGGGAGCTGGACGCCTCCCACCGAGAGGCGCTTGGTGGCCACTTGCTCCTCGGTGTCGCTCGGGAACCCTTCCAGCAGGCGCAGGCACTGCTGTACCCATTCTCGGGACTGGTCCCAGTTGGCGTCGTCGCGGTGCCGCACGGCCAGCGCGAAGGCGGTCTCAGCCGCTGCCCATCGGTTGGTGCCCAGTTCCCGCTGGAATCCGGTCTCCAGTTCCTCGACGGAGGCGACGCGGGTTTCGCTGGTCATGTTGTCCTCTCTCATCCGGTGAATCCCCGATGGTGTTCAACGCGGCGACGCCTTGCTGGTGACGTGGCGGTCGCCTAGTAAGTGAAGATTTCAGCGAGGGTGCGGTAGTCGTGGAGTTCGTCCTTGTTGAACCAGAGATCCACTTCCTGATCCGCTTCCTCCTTGTTGCCAGAGGCATGCACGAGGTTCGCGGCGGCCTTGCCGGAGGCGACGCTGGCGGCCTTGCTGTAGTGCGAGAAGTCCCCGCGGATCGTGCCGGCGGGCGCCTCGTTCGGGAAGGTGCTGCCGACGATCTTCCGGACGGTGGCGACGGAGTCAGCTCCTTCCAGAACGAGTGCGATGACGGGGCCCTGCTGCATGAACGTGGCGGTGATGTTGTAGACCTCGGGGCCGAAGCGTTCTTCGAGGTCGAAGTAGTGGCGCCGCGTGAACTCCGCGTCCATCTGCTTCATCTTGATGCCGATGATCTTGAGTGCTGCATCCTCGAATCGGGAAATGATCTTCCCTGCGAAGCCGCGCACAACGGCGTCGGGCTTCAGCAGTACGAGAGTGCGCTCCACCGGCTGCTCCTGATCCTGGGCCATCGGTTCCCTTTCAGCGTTCAGGCAGGCGATATATGACGCACACTCAGTGCGCCATAAGCCTGAGGTTACCTGCGCTTCTAGGGTCCCTCGGGATCACCTGAGATCGACAATCCCGGCGAGTATCTTGATCGCTTCGCCTCGAACGTCAGCAGTTCTCCGTTCGTCTACGACATCCCTTACTTCCTCCTTTCGTGAATCTCGCCTTCGCCGGTCCGGTACTGCCTCCGGTTGTGCCTTGACGCAGGGGAGGCTTTGTGTCCGCGCCATCAGTGACGTCTGGGCGGTCGGCAGGACGGCCAGAGGACCGCCGCCCGAAGAGCCTCTCAGTCTGCGCCGCCCATGAGCAGACAGCCTGTCCGCAGCCTCGTGCTGCAAAATGCGGTGCGAGGCACGGTAGTTGTGGTACTGCGCGAACTCCCGTCAGGCATGGGAGGGTTGGAGGAAACGAAGCCGGGATCCGGTCTCTGCAACATGCCTGCTTGCTCCCGAGGAACGGGCTGTGCCCAGGAGACTGCTGTGCCCTGGCCCAGAAAGCCGCCACCCGGAGCCCTGGAGATGTGCGACCGCGTGAACCGCCGGACCTCGTCCACTAGCCTTCGGTGAGAGCGCCCCATTCGCCCAACACGCGTTGTTGCATGAGGCTTTGCCGTCGTGCGGAGGACCTGCGGGTACTGCGCGGGAGTCCATGCACTGAGTGAATCGACTCCCGGGCAAGCTCGCCAGGTATCAGCGACGCAATGAAAGTGCAGTCGCAGTGCAGTGATCACGCACGCCGCTGACCACGGTGTGCCAGGAGGCCGGCATGGACGTGGTGGAGGTCTGGAACGGCCATCAGGCGTGCGCTCTTCAGGCGGCCCTGAGGAAGACCAACGAGGCCTTCGCGGAACGTCTTGGCCTCGCTCCACGGACTGTTGCGGCGTGGCACACGAACCCCAACGTAGTACTGCGCAGTGAAACGCAGCAGCTGCTCGATGAGGTCTACGAAACCGCGTCCCCAACCGTGCGAAAGCGGTTCACGCTGATGCTCACCTCTGACCAGCCTGCCGCTGGCCGGGGTCCCTCTTCGGTTCAGCCACTGAGGGTTGCTATCGCTGTGGTCGTGCGCGAAGACCAGGTCCTGCTGGTCTGCCGCCGCGACGACGGAGCCTCCGGGATCACGTGGCAGTTTCCCGCCGGAGTGATCAAACCGGGTGTGCACCCTGACAGTGCTGCGGTCCGAGAGACGCTGAACGAGACCGGCGTGCGCTGTGCTGTCATCCGCAACCTCGGCGCCCGACTTCACCCCGTGACGGCCGTCGAATGCGAGTACTTCCTGTGCGAGTTCCTCGTCGGCGAGGCTACGAACAGCGACGTCGTCGAAAACGTAGACGTGATGTGGGTGCCGAAAACATCGGTCACGCGCTTCATTCCCGCCAGTAACATCTTCCCGCCCATCCTGGCAGCTCTGGAGGAGCCACATGACGCAGCAGACCACCGATGACCGGCCGGGAATTGCAGCAGCGGTCATTGTGAGTGAAGGACGCGTCCTTCTGGTGCGGCGACGAGTGAAGGAAGGGCAACTCTCCTGGCAGTTCCCTGCGGGTGAAGTCGAGCCTGGGGAAGCAGAGGAGGATGCCGCTGTCCGCGAGACGCGCGAGGAGACGGGCCTGGAGGTGAAAGCGCTCCGGTCACTTGGGAGCAGGGTCCACCCGAAGACGCAGAGGCGTATGTCCTACACGGCTTGTGAGGTCCTCTCAGGGACAGCACGCGTCGCCGATTCCGACGAGCTGGCGGAGCTGGAGTGGTGCTCGCACTCCGAGATCCCGGAGTACGTCCCCTACGGGCTCTATGAGCCGGTCCAGCGGTATCTAGACGAGATCTTGCCTCAATAGTCCACTACGTCTTTCGTTCCTGCACTGGTTTATCTTGCGGACTTTAAGCATCGTTGGGGCGTCAGGGAGGTGTGGTGCTGGACACGCTGGTGACTACGGCTGCGAGGCGCTTTCTGTCACGGGGATGTTCTGGTCGGCGGTATGATCACGCGCCGTGCTCAGGATCGTTACTGGCCAACCGCTCTGAGGTACGTGGTCGCCAGCATCGCTGCAAGGTGTTCCCCTGAGGCCAGCTTCATGGTGTGCAAGGTCTCGAGGGGCAGGTGCTCCGCGAGTACCGCCGTAGCCGCGTCCATCACGTCATAGCTGATGGCCACGACGCGGGTGCCGACGGAGGCGTCGAGACATGCTAGCGAAGTCGTCGTCGATGCTGTCGCTCATGGGCCCTGAGTGTGGCAGCACGTCGACAATCGGTGGTCATACTCGTTCCCCCCACGGAGGTGTAGGGGCGCCGTCGGGATTCAGCCCGTATGGCCACCGGCGTGCAGGATTGACGAGCCAGGCCAAGCCGGCATCGGCAGTCTGGCGGTAGAGAGCTTCGGCGCTGCTTCGGTCCCCCGCTTCTTCCCGCATCCGGGCGAGGGCGGCTAGGGCGAAGGCGTTGCCTGCATCCGCCGCCTGGCGGTAGAGCGTCTCGGCTCCTTCCCGGTCTCCGTCCTCCTGCCGCGCCCGAGCTGAATCAATTAGGGAGAGGACATCATTGTTGTCCGCGGCGCGCGCGAAGCGCTGTGCTTCGTTCCGGTCCCCGGCTTCTTGTCGCATCTCGGCGAGGCGGAGAAGGGATGGGGCGTCATGGAAGTCCATGGCCGCCTGGCGGTAGAGGGTTTCTGCGCTCGTGATGTCTCCGGAGGCTTCTCTCATTCGGGCTAGTTCCCGCAAGGCGAAGGTGTCGCCGACGGCAGCCGCCTGCTGGGCAAGCTGTTCGGCGTTGGCGGAATCACCTTGCTCCTCATACGTCCAGGCGAGTTCGGCAAGGGCAAGTCCGTCGCCGGATTCAGCGGCCTGCCGCGCGAGGACCTGTGCGCTCTCGAAGTCTCCTGCCTTCTCCCGCATCCGGACCAGTTCCCGCAGGCCGGATGTATAGCCGGCCTCGGCGGCTGCACGGGCGAGGTATTCGGCTTGCTCGTGGTCCCCGGCCTCCTCGCGCAGTCGGGTAAGACGCAGCAGGCCCTGGTCGTCGCCGACTTCAGCAGCCCGGCGGCGCAGGTGGTGAGCCCACTGCAGGCGATAGCGGTCGTCGGCTGCTTCAGCCAAGCCTTCGAGGTCCTCGGGGGCTGTGAGGTGGTTGTATGCGGCGAGCCAGAAGGAATTGGGCGGGCACAGGAACTGGCGGGTTCTACGGCCTGCCACGTCAAGGTGGTCCGCAAGCCGGTAGGTCGGGCCGACAGACCGGACGGGCGTACCGTGGGCAGACGGGGGTCCGGGAGTACGCGATGTCGGGCGCGGCCGAATCCGCCGGAGCGGACTCGATCCACCAGTGACAGGGCGGGTGAGTTCGGCGAAAACTTGCTCCGCCCAGTCCTCGGTAAGCATGTCGAACGCGGAGTCACTGAGGTAGCCGACCGCCGCTTCCGTGAGGAAAGACTGAGGCAGTGGGCTACTGATGCCGAGACGGCAGGCGTCCATCGCCGCCTCCAGTACGGCCTTGCTGGCTGACATCGCCGTGCTCAAGAAGTTCATGAGCTGGGGGCCGCCGGCAAGGTATTGGGTGAGGCGGCCGTCGCTACCGGATTGCTCGACGGCTTCGGCCAGGCGCGGATCCCTGATAGCGCTTCGGGCCTTGGCGGAGCTCAACGCGACCGGGTCGAAGCGGTCCGGGACGAAGATGATCCGACCGGACAGTAGCCGTCTTGCCTGTTCGTACAAGTCGGGCGCATTGGGGGCAGGCGGTGCCGTTAGGTGGTCCAGGTCCCTGGGCCAGATGGTGCCCAGGACCAGGATCGGTCCCCGGTCGAGCTGGCGTAGCAGGCGCCCGATGGCGTATGCGACCCGCTCGCCGAGTTCGGGTGCCAGCAGGTAGCGCTCAACATCATCGAGCCACACCACTGTGCGCGGCTCGACTCGGGCGATACCGTCCATGACGGCCTCGGCCGGAGTGGGATTGAAGGGATGCCACAGCCGCCACCCTTGTTGCGACAGGGGCTGGACGGCTTCCCAGCACGCCCGAGTCTTGCCGGTGGTGGAATTTCCGGTTACCACGAGCATTTGGCTCCGGCCTGCCGCGGCGTCGCGTACCGCGTCAGCGAGCAGTTCGTCGTGTGATCGCAGAATGTAGGGAGGGAGCTCGGACTTCTTGGTCTCACTGGTCCCGATCGGCGTCGCCGCGCGATGGACCCCAAGCTCGAGAGGGCTCCATTCGCTGATCGGCCGACCCGGAATCTGATCGGCCTGGGCGGTCTCGCGGAAAGCCAATAGCTCAGCGACAGGCAAGTCCAGCCTGCGTGCAAGGGCGGCCACCGTCTCCTCGGACGCCACCGGCACGCTGGGTCGAAGTGACGCCAGCAACTCCGACTTTCCCGCGCCGGGTTGGCCCATCACGTAGATGGCGGTGTTGTGAGCAGGGCCAAGGTAGGACCGGTGCAGCTTCTCGGCTGCTGGGCCGCGTACATGATCCGGCAGAGCCTCGATGAGGATGGTTCCCACCTGGAGAGCCTGTAGCGGGGATCGGTCAGGGTCCTCGAGGATGCGTTCAACGGTTGACTTCGCCATGGGGGAGCCCGCCACGGTGAGGCGGTGCGAGATCTCCCGGAGGCTGAGTGCCGCCTCCTGACGGAGCTCGGCCAGGATGTCAGGCAGGCCCGTGCCGGCGCCCTCACGCCCGTGTGGTTGCGACCCATCCGCTTCAGCCGTTGCCTGCTGGTGGAGGAAGACGAGGGATGCGCGCTGCGTCTCGTTCAGTCCGAGCGCCTTGATGAAGCTGTCCAGCTCGCGCGCATCGATGCGGCGTTCGCCGTTCAGGGCGCGCGAGGCGGCAGTCAGGCTGATGTGTGCGCGCGCGGCCAATTGGCGTGTCGTGACGGCGGATTCGTCGGCATGGCGGCGTAGTTGAAGGGCGAATCGCTTGAAGGCCGGCGGGAGGCTGGCGGGAAGGGGCTTCCGAGGGCGCCCCGCGCGCTTCTCGCTCATGACTGCTCACCTCCTCTGACGTGCATTGTTTTGATTGTCTCAGAAGTTCTGGGACAGTGTGAGTGGGGAAGACCACAGCTGACCCCGCACATTCGTCGTGCTCGCAAAGCACTTCGCCCCAAGGGGGTCGCCGTGTCCATCGTCGTCATCGTGCTTCTAGCGTGCACCGTTCTGGCCGCCTTGGTCACAGCCCGTGTCGCATTCCGCCTTGCCGTCGGTGACGGCGCCACCCACGCCCTGGCCTGGGGTGCGGCCGGTGCCGCTGTCGTTGCCACCTTCACTGACGTATGCATCGTCGCCGCGGCCCTCGAGCTCGCCGACGGCACTACCAGCGGGCCGCGCGTCGCCCTTACCGCCGTCACGATCTTCGTCGGACTCGTCCTCGCGTATACCGCGTATGACCTCACCGGCCCTAGGGTCGCACTGCCCGGCGGTACCCCCGCCCCCGGATCCAGCAAGGCAAAGCGACTCGCTTCCGCCGCCAGCACTTTTACCGGCACCTTCGTCATCCTCGCGCTGATCCTGCCCTTGCTGGGCTGACGCTTCCCGCGCACCGATCCGCGCCCCGCGCCTTCTCCGCGTCGGGCGTCCTCGCAAGCTCCCTTTCCAGGCGCGGATCTCCAGATAGACGATCTCGGCTTCGGGATCACGCGGCCGGTGCCGACGAGCCACCCCTTCACTCCGGGTGTCACATCACCACCGGCGGCGTCCATCATGCGCTTGAAATCGACGGCGTCGAAATCACCTGAGCCGGGGCCGGTCCCGACGTTCGCGCCGTAGGCTCGTTCCTCGGTCCCGTCGCGGCGCTGGGCGACGTAGCGGCGCACGCCAGGGGAGTCGGCTAGGCGCCCAGCATCGTGAGTGAACATGGTCCATTGCGCCCGCATCGTGACACCGATCTTGCCCTGGTTCTCGGCAGCTTCCGTGATCGCGACGTAGGGGCGGATGCGCCGGACGCGATGTGCTGCCTGCCTGCCTGCCCGGGCCTGACGACGTCCACTTCTTCTGCCGTCGCCCCCCCGTCGTCGGTGGCCGTGCGGGTGGAGCGCACCGTGTTGCGGCGCTGTACCCGGGCCACCTCACCGGACTTCGTCAGTCGGGGCCGGACATACCCGCGAGCCAGCCTCTTGAGGCTGTCCATGTCGGGCGGCCCGCGGGCCTGCACTTCCTGGACGATGGCGTGCAGCGGTTTCACGAGCGAGGCGCCCTTGCCCTGGGTGAAGAACTGCGAGACGGAGGCGTTACGTCCCAGGATTTCGGCGACCTGCTTCTTGTCTGCGTTAAAGCGGAAGACCATGGAAGGGCACTTCCTGTGTTCACAAGTACGGACATGACGGTGCTGCCGACATAGCGCTGTCGTGGGGATGCGCCGGCGAGATCGTCCGGTTGGTGACCGCTGCCCTCGATGGGTCGTCATGGAAGTGCTGCTGGGCCTGGCGATCAAGTTCCGGCCGCGTAGCAGCGAAGCGTCACGACCTGCTGCGGGCCCCACTGTTGCTCGACGGTGGCCAGCAGCTGCCACCCCAGCCGCTCATACAGGGCTATCGCCGAGACGTCCGAGGCAACAACGTCGAGCACCAGGTACAGACCGCGAGCGCGTGCTTCTCCCACCGCGTGCTCCAGCAGCGCGGCGCCCAGCCCGTGGCCTCGCGCCGCTGGATCGACAAACAACCTGCTGACCACGGCGGTTACGTCAGGCTTCACGCCCTCGCGAGCGCTCCAAAGGGCAGCTGCCATGTCGCCTGTCGTGCCACGGGACAGACCGACGTGGCCGACGAGTTGACCGTCCAGATCGGCTACCCAGGCTGCTAGCAGAGACGGTCGAGCCAACCAACTGCTTGGGTGCTGAGGCCAGTTCATCGGGTAACCGTCCTGCTCGTGGACGGCGATGAGTACGCCTACGCACTCGCTGAGGTCGCGATCAAGTCGGCGTCGGATGGTGCGAAGAGGATCGACGTGCGGGCGTCTGGTACCAGCCACTCTTGCCTCCTTTTCGCCTGAGGCGGCACCGGCGCCGCACTTCACGAGAGTATGGAGCAGCCCGCTCATGTGGTCGCGCCGCGCCGGCCACTCTCCGTGGCGGAGTGCGGCTCGTCGACCGAGGTAACGGAAGAGAAGCGCGGACAATTTGTCCATAGGTACTTCTCTGTCAGCTCTTGACGGCCGAGCGGCAACGACTCTCGGATTCTGCCCCGTTCGCAACCTCTTGCCCTCATTTGCTTTGATTCGAAAGAGTGCGTTGGCGGCCTCGGGGCGGCACCAAGGGGCTTCACTTCCTGGTCGCGGCGCTGCCAGCTCTGTTAACACTTGGCGACCAGGGGCGCGGGTAATGACATTTTCCGTACTCTGATCCGAGTGCTCCATCGCGAAGGGACAGATCCACCGATGAGTGAAAACCTGACGCTGGGAGACCGTCTCCGTACCGCGCGTAGGACGCGGAAGCTGTCTGCCGCCCAACTGGCACAGAAGGTCGCTGTCTCCCCGAGCTACGTGCAGAAGCTGGAGTCCGGCGCGCGGAAGGCTTCACCGTCGCTGGTGCTGGCGCTCGCCAAGGCGCTGCGCTTCGGCCCCGAGGTTCTGACCGGCCAGCCGTACTACGGCGAGCCGGAGGCCGAGGACGGCGTCCACGCTGTCATTCCTGAGCTCCGGCGCCTCCTGCTCTGCTACGACAGCCCCGACGACCTGGAGATCGCTCCCCGGGCGCTTCCTGTGCTCGCCTCGGAGGTTGACCAGGTGGCGGCCCTGCGCCGCGACGCCCGGTACGCCCCGATGGGCCCCCTGTTGCCGCCGATCATCACTGAACTGACGCACGTGGCCCTCGGCGGCGGCAACGGCGACCGGGGCAAGGCGTTCTGGCACCTGGCGCGCGCCTACCGCGCCGTAAACTCCCTGGCCCACAAGATGGGCCACCACGACCTGTCGAACACAGCGCTGGAGCGCGTGCGTTGGGCGGCGGACCGTTCTGGTGACCCCCTGATGCAGTTCACGGCAGGCTACCTCGTCGCAGGAGCGATGCTCCGCCAGGGCGCGTACTCGCCGGCACGCCGCAAGCTCCTTGCACTGCGGACAGAACTGGAGCGGTTCCAGCCGGAACGCTCCTTCACGGAGGATGCGCTCGCCGTCGACGGCGCGCTGCTCCTGAAACTGGCCGTTCTCGAAGCCCGTGAGAACAACTCTGATCGCGCTGACGCGTACCTGCGGGAGGCGGAGCAGGTCGCGGGCATGGCAGGTAACCGCGATTCGCTGGCGTATGAGATGTCGTTCGGCCCGACGAACATCCGCATCCATGAGGTGCACGCGATGATCGACATGGGTGACACCGAGCAAGCTCTCGCCCGGCTCACCGAATGGTCTCCGGCTTCTGGCGGCGAGTGGGCGCCGCCTAGTACGACCGTCGGCGAGCGGTCGAGCCACCACTTCATCGACGTGGCCTCCGCGAAGCTCGCTGTGGGCGACCGGGCTGGGGCCTTCGCAGATCTGAAGCGCGCGAGGAAGGTCGCTCCCAACCACACGCGGTTCCACCCGTCCGTTCGCGAGACCACCTCGGCGCTGCTCAGGATGGACGCCCACCCGTCCAACGAGCTGTCCGCGTTCGGCAGTTGGACAGGCATTAGCACAACCTGAGGTTGTGTCAAGGGCCTTGGTGAGCGAACCCCACGGACAGTCTGTCCGCGCACAATAGCTTGCCGAATGGAATGGTCTCCTCACACGTAGTGGTGAGGAGGCCTTTTCCATGTCCGACGACAATCCCGCAGCTCGCGCGATCCCGCCGCGCTGGATGCCCATCGGCGAGGAGCCGGAGCTGTGCTCGGCGGGCGAGTGGTGGGATGCCGTACGCGCTGTGGAGGCCGTGGGCCAGCGCGCGATCGAGATCCTCCGTGAGGGTGGCGAACTGGTCGGCCCGGTGATCCTGGACCACCAGGGTCCGGAGCCCCGGCTGTACTTCCTGGTTCCCGTGGGTACCGCGGCTCGCTGGGAGGAGCCGGGGACGGTTGCGCTGGGGCAGAAGTGCCACGTCGTCGTGCCATCCGCGGAGAGCACGACGCCTCCGGGGATGCACTGGCACGTCTTCCCCCAAGGCCCGCGATCGCTGACGCGGCCCGATGCTCTGCGCCGCGCGCTGACCCAGGCTCGCCGGGAGCGGCGAGGGCCCGCGGAGGAAGCAGCCTCCTGATGGCTCTGAGTATCTCCTTCGTGCTGTTGCTCGGCATCGTTGTGGTCCTTCTGATCCGCAGCAAGGCCATGAAACCCGGCCCCGCGATTGTCTGCGTGCTCTTCGGGTTCTTCCTGTCGAGCACTTCCATGGCCCCGAGCATCAACCGGTTCATGACCGGCGTCGCCGACATGGTCGGCCAGATTCGCTTCTAGGGAACCGGACATGCCTTCGGAGTTCCTTTTCCCTGCTCGGCCGGCGGTCCGCCCCAACCACTTCGCGGCCCCTTCCCCCAACCTGCCTGAGGCCCTCGATGACATCCACGTTCAGCTCGGAGAGCACGTCCCCCCGCACAGCGCGCGCGCATCGGAAGAACGGCCCCGATCCCGTTCGCCAGCGGCGCCTGGTCCGCGCCGAGGGACTCTGATGCGTCTCATCTACCACCCGGCCGGTCATGACGACGACCTACGTACGGCCCTGGTCGAACTGCAGGCGGGGCGTTGGAAGCCGGCGCGGGAGCTGCTGTGGAAGACGGGCACGCACTGGCCACTGCGAACGTCACGCACTCAGCTGCTGGCCGTGGCAGCCGCCCGATCGGACGTGGTCGACGTCTGGCTCGCCGAGGAGCCGGAGAGCTACGACGCACAGCTGATGGCTGTTCGTGTCTCCGTCGAGAGGGCGCTGCGTGCTCACCGCCATCAACACCCTCGAACCTTGGAGTTCGAAACGAGGGCGCGACGTGCGGCGCTCCTGGCAGCGCGCCGTGCGCCGCATGATCCCGTGCCGTGGGTGTGCCTCGTGGCGCTGGCCCAGATCGACACGCGGCAGCTGCGTCAGGAACACCGAATGAGGCCCAACGAGCCGATGCTGCCCAGCGGTCCGTGGGGGTTGTTGTACGAGGTCAACCAGCGTGATCCGTACAACCGCGAGGCCTACCATCGCGTGCTGCAGTTCATGCTCGCCCTTGAGGGGCCGTGGGGCGCTTCCTTGGCCGCGGTCTTCGACTTCGGCCGATCCGTGGCCTCACAGCGGTCCGTCGGATCGCCGCTGCTGCTTCTGCCGGCGTACGCACAGATCGAGCAGCGTCGGCAATCGCGCGCCGATCCGCTGTGGCGGCGGCAGTGGGCGCAGGAGTCGACACTCGATTACACACTGGCCGCCTTTCACGACTGGTTCCACAAGGTGCCCGCCGGGCAGCACTCGGTGGCCGATCTGAACCTCCTGGCCTACGCGTTGTGGGCAGGGCACCAGTACCTGGAGGCCGCCGAGGTGTTCGAGGCGATGGGCCCGTACGCCGCCCGCGAGCCGTGGGCGTCGGTGCACGACGGGGCCGCGGGGCCGGACCCCGGCGAGGCGCTGCTCCTTCGAGCGCGCGCCGAGTCCCTCTCGTACGCCCGCAACCATAGGCCGCGCGCCGGGCCGCACCTGTGATCGGCATCCGATGCCAGCTAAGCCCGTATTGGCATGAACCTGTCCAGACATCTTGAATTTCGGAGGCTGACCTGTGTCTCGCTTGAGTCCAAACCACCGTGCGACGTCCCGGAAGTCCGATGACGCATACCTGCGGGAGCTGGGCTACGAGCCCGTGCTGACCCGGCGCATGGGGCCGTTCGGGAACTTCGCGATCTCCTTCAGCGTCATCAGCGTCTTGTCCGGCTGCATGACCTTGTACGGCTTCGGCCTGAACACCGGCGGCCCGTCAGTGATGCTGTGGGGTTGGCTGATCGTCGGCGCCATGGTGATGTTCATCGGTGCCGCACTCGCCGAGGTGACCTCGGCCTATCCGACCTCCGGTGCCCTGTACTACCAGGCAGAGCAACTTGGCGGGCGGAAATGGGGCTGGTATACAGGCTGGTTGAACCTGCTGGGCCTGCTCGGCGCGATCGCCGGCATCGACTACGGGGCCGCGCTGTTCACGGGTGCCCTGTTAAACCTGCAGTGGGGCTTCGAGCCAACGCCGGGCAGGATCATGGTGATCTTCCTGTGCATCCTCGCGCTGCACCTCGCCCTGAACCTGTTCGGGGTCCGGCTGGTCAGCATCCTCAACAGCATCAGCGTCTGGTGGCACCTCGGCGGCGTCACGGTGATCGTTGGCGCACTGGCGATCGTGCCCTCCCACCACCAGTCCACCGACTTCGTGTTCGGTGAGTTCGTCAACAACACCGGCTGGTCCAGCACCCTGTACGTGGCTGTGCTCGGTCTGCTGCTGGCCCAGTACACGTTCTGCGGTTACGACGCCTCCGCGCACCTCTCGGAGGAGACCACCGACGCCCAGGTGTCCGCATCCCGCGGGATCATCCACGCGATCGGGTGGTCGTGGCTGGCCGGGTTCGTCCTGCTGGCCGGACTCACGTTCGCGATCCAGGACTACGCCGGCACCGTGGGCACGGCGACGGGGGTGCCGCCGGCGCAGATCTTCCTGGATGCTCTGGGCGTGGCGGGGGCGAAGGCACTGCTTCTGGTGGTGATCGTCGCACAGTTGTGCTGTGGCAATGCCGAGACTGCGGCGGCCAGCCGGATGGTGTTCGCGTTCTCGCGCGACGGGGCGCTGCCGGGCTCGCACCTGTGGCGTCAGGTTGACCGACGCACAGGCACCCCGCGCATGGCCGTGCTGCTGGCGGTCGTGTGCGCCGCCGTGCTGGCCCTGCCGAGCCTGTACAGCGCGGTCGCGTACGCGGCGATCACCAGTATCAACGTGGTCGGCATCACCCCGGCGTACGCGATCCCGATCTACCTGCGCATCAAGAACCGCGATCGCTTCCGGCCCGGCCCTTGGAACCTCGGCAACTGGGGCGTGGCCGTCGGCACGATCGCCGTTGTCTGGGTGGTGTTCGTGACGGTGCTGTTCTGTCTGCCGCAGACGCGACCCGCCGACGGCGGCCTGGTGTCCGTGGAGACCTTCAACTACGCGCCGATCGCTCTGTTCGTCGTCCTGGCCCTCGCCTGGGGCTGGTGGCGGAAGCAGGGCAGCTCCTATGAAGTGCCGGCCCAGCACTTCGACCGCTCGGCGACTACGTACGAAGACGAGGTCGTCTGATGACGAGAACCACGAGCGGAAACGGCACCGTGGCACGCCTGGCTGCCGCGCCTGTACCCGAGCTGGGCGGGCGCTCCGAGAAGGCCTTCTCCCTGTCTGATCTGCGGAACCTCGTCAAGGCGGGTGCGATCGACACGGTGCTGCTCGCCGTCCCCGATCTTCAGGGGAGGCTGAAGGGGAAGCGTTACGACGCCAACCACTTCCTCAAGCGCGTCGCGCATGAAGGTGCCGAGGTGTGCGCCTACGTCCTGGCCACCGACATCGACATGAGCCCGGCGGACGGCTTCGCCCTGACCTCGTGGGAGACCGGCTACCAGGACCTGTCCGTGCAACCGGCTCTGTCGACCCTGCGCGTGGTGCCGTGGATGCCGCGCACCGTTGTCGTGCTCGGCGATGCGGTCCACCACGACGGGACGCTGATCGACATCGCGCCCCGCCAGATCCTCCACCAGCAGTTGACCCGACTGTCGCGGCACGGTCTGCATCCCAAGGTGGGGATCGAGACCGAGTTCGTCCTCTACAGGGGCACGTACGCGGACGCGGAACAGGCTGGATATCAAGGCCTGCGGCCCTTGACGACGGAGAACCTGGACTACGCCCTCGACCACGACCCCGTATCTGACCGGTACTTGCGGCGTCTTCAGCGGGCGCTCGCCGGGGCTGGGATGCCCGTGGAAGCGATCAAGACTGAGGCCGGCCCCGGCCAGGTCGAGGTGACCTTTCCGTACGGCGGCGCGCTCACAGCCTGCGACCGGCACCCGATCTTCAAACACGCCGTGCGCACCCTGGGCTTGCGCGCCGGTCTGGCACCCACGTTCATGGCAGCACCGGAAACCGGCCGAGCCAACGGCCTGCACCTGCACGTGTCGCTGTGGTCGAAGGGCATCGGCCAACTCCAGGAGACCGGCAGCGAGCACGGACTGTCCCAGATCGGTGAGTACGCCATCGCGGGTCTGCTCGCTGGCCTGCCTGAGCTGGGCCCGTTTTACGCACCCAACGTCAATTCCTACAAGCGGTTCACGCCCGGCTCCTTCGCGCCAACCACGTTCACCTGGGGCCGCGACAACCGCACCTGCGCGGTCCGCGTCGTCGGCCGCGGCGAAGGGCTGCACCTGGAGATCCGTGTGCCGGGTGCGGACGCCAACCCGTACCTGGCGCTGTCGGCGGTACTGGCCGCAATGGACCACGGTCTGGAACGGAAGCTCGCCCTTGGTCCCGAAGCGACCGGCAACGCCTACCGCGCGAGTGGGACAGAAGCCCCCGTGCCATCCACCCTCGGCTTGGCCCTGACCGCCTTCCAGGACAGCGCCCTCGCGCAGCAGGCCTTCGGCACCGAGGTGGTCGAGCACTATGCCCGCCTCGCCCGGCTCGAACTCGCCCACGATGAGCGCCTCGTCACCGATGCCGAGCGTCAGCGGTGGCTGGCCCGTGCCTGACCAGCCCGCTTCCCAGGAGGGACTTATAGCCGTGAGCGTCCGCAGATGACCAGCTCAGACCGCATTGTCAGTGGCCCTTGGCAAGCTACCCACCCACGACAGGACACTGAACGCGTCCGATCCGTCACCCATCGTGGCGCAGTCGGACGGCAAAGCGAGCGGAAGGGCGCCGCGTGACCGACATGCCCAGTGCGCTCCACCAACTGGTGGAGTCGGTAACCGACACGTACATGGTGGTTGCCGAACATCCCAGGCCCGGCGACACCAGACCTTCCGTCTGGGAGGTCAAAGGACCTGGTGGTGACCAGTGGTTCGGCAAGCTCCACGCGGGCCCGAAACTCCACCGCCGCGAAGTGACTGCGTACCAGAAGTGGACCGCCGCCCTGGGCGCCGACCGTGCACCCGAGCTCGTCGCCGCGGACACGCAGACGCGCACCATCTTGATCACCGCCGTGCCTGGACGCAGCCTCGACACACTGCGCCTGCCGGCCGAGCAGGAGCGTGCGGCCTACGAGCAGGCTGGCGAACTGCTCGCCCGGCACCACACCGCGGCAGCCGACGAGCCCACGCTGGAAGCGACAGAGGAGGTGTGGGACGAGACAGTCGCCCAGTTGCTGGAGCGTACAGCGACGAACGTGTCGGAACACGACCTCGCGATGGTGCGCATGCTCGCTGGGGAAGCTCCTCCGAGCCTGCCTCCGGTATCCCAGCATGGCGACTACATGCCCAGGAACTGGATGTGGGACGAGACCGAGCAGCGGCTCCGGGTCATCGACTACGAACGGGCCGAGCTTCGGCCCGCCGCCTACCGGGACCTGAGCCGCCTGCGATACCGGATCCTGCGCCGCCGCCCCGACCTCCACGCCGCGTTCCACAGTGGATACGGCCGCCCCCTCACCGAGGAGGAACAGATCGCGTGCCGGGTGTACGCGGCGCTGGATGCCTTGGACTCACTGGACTGGGGGATCAAGCATCGCGACATCGACCTTGTTGACGAGGCGCACACCATGCTGGAGAACCTGCGCCGGGAGACCGGCAAGAGGATGTGGGGCGGGTGGCGCGCGTGAACGCCTTTGCTGGAACCTCTACCTACTACCGGCGCTTCCGTCCGGGCATCCCCGCCGAACTCGCAGCCCTTCTCGAAGAGGCGGCGCCCACTGACAGTCCGCGGCGCCTTTTGGACATCGGCACCGGCCCGGGACTCGTTGTCCACGCGCTCTTGCCGTACTTCGACGATCTGTTCGCGGTCGATGCCGAGCCGGGGATGCTCACGGAAGCCGAAGCCATGCTCCGTCCCGCGCTCGACACCGCCCACCGGCTGCAGCTTCGTCATGCACTGGCGGAGGACTTCCTGCCGCCGGAGGGATGGCAGCCTCATCTCGTCACCTGCGGCAGAGTCTTTCACTGGCTGAACCAGCCCCGCTTCCTCGACCGGCTCAGCGAATACATGGCTCCCGAGGGGGCGGTGGCCGTCTTCAGCGACCGGAGTCTGTGGACTGCCGAAAGTCTGTGGCAGCAGGCGGCCCGAGAAATCGTCCAGGACTTCCTCGGCGAGCAACGGAGAGCGGGCGACAGCGCTTTCAGCGCCCCAGGGCCGTCGTACGAAGAGGTGCTCTGTGCTTCCGCCTTCTCGCACGTCACCTCCACGGTCATTTCCGTTCGTCGCCAGTGGAAGATCCCTCAGGTCCTGGGGTACCTGTACTCGACGTCGTTCGCGGCCCCGCACCTGTTCGGCGGTCGTCGCGATGCCTTCGAACTGGCCGTCACCAATGCCCTCACCCCCTTCGCCGACAGGGGAGTGCTCACGGAGGACAACGCCTTCACCGTCCTCACGGCCCGCCGTCCCTCCGCACACGAGGGTCGGTGACCTGTATGGAAGAAGCAGGCAGGGGTGAGACGTTGACCGCTGACGTGCTGGAAGACCGGTACGGGCTCGTTGCGACGGTCGTCGAACCAGTGCACATGGGCACGGACACCATCAACCGGCGAGTCCTGACGGACGACGGGCTGCGCCTGTTCGTCAAGCAGTACCGCTCGATGGACGACCTGGATGCGGCGCGCAACGCGTGGGACATGTCGGAGTACTGCCGGGCCGCGAAGCTCCCCGTTCCACGCGTGTGGCCTGATGCCAACGACAATCTGGTCACCATCGCCGAAGGCAGTGCATGGGCCGTGGTCGACGAGGCTCCCGGCCGGGTGACCACGTCTGCGATGACAGTCCCACTCGCCGAGCACATCGGCGTCGTTATGGGGCGCATGCATCGTGTGCTCGGTGCGTATCCGTTGCCCAAGCGTGTGCAGCAGACCCGCTGGCGGAGCGAGCCCGTCGAGGACGCTGTGGCGAGGTGCGACACCGTGCTGGTCAGAGCCACGCGACAAGGCCACGACCGTCTCGACCAACTGCGTGACGACCTCTACCAGCGGCGGACGAACTTGCGCACGTATGCCGCCGGGCTGAGGGAACGTCTACCCGCGACGCTGGGGGAGCAGGCGCTGCATGCGGACCTCTCCCGCACCAATCTGATCACGCTCGCCGACGCGGTCACCGGCGTCATCGACTTCCGCTGCGCCAGCGCGATGCCGGCCTGGGAGCTTGGGCGAGCAGCGTTCGACCCGCGCACCGTCGCTACCACCACGGAGTGGGCAGCCTGCGCCTTGGCCATGGCCAAGGCTTACCGCTCGGAGCACCCGAGCATTCCGATGCGGGAGGTGCGGGCCTGCGCCCGGATCGCGCTGCTGTACATGCTGTTCAGCTTCTACGGTTCCACCACCGCTGAATACGACCTGCCGCAGGAGGCGGAGGTGGATCTGCAGCGGCACTGGCACGAGCGCCAGATCGCCATCCGCCATCTGCTCAGTGACCTTGAGGGCCTTGAAGACGAACTCACCGGCCTCGGAGCGAGCGGAGGCGCGTCCTGATCACCCAGCAGCTTCCAATTGCATTGAACGAAAC
Source organism: Streptomyces sp. NPDC057623 (assembly GCF_042800355.1). Taxonomy (NCBI): domain Bacteria; kingdom Bacillati; phylum Actinomycetota; class Actinomycetes; order Kitasatosporales; family Streptomycetaceae; genus Streptomyces; species Streptomyces sp. NPDC057623. Next base: position 193,136 of record NZ_JBHVGZ010000011.1, on the reverse strand, counting down.
GACTGACGAGCGACAGCCTCAACCACGTACGGCATACAGGGGGACGTCTTGACGTATCAAACCGTCATCGGCCGGTATCGCGTTTCGGCGGAGGGCTGGAGCTGATGGCAACCATCCCGAAGCCCACTGCGGCTGCCGCGCCGACCGACAAGGCGGAGGTACCGGACGAGGAACTGAAGTTCGTCATCCCAGGCGACCGCCGCATCGAGGCCGCCAACGCGATCACAACCCGTGCGATGGCCCGGCGTCTGCCCCAACTGATCCGCCGCTCCCTTGCGTTGGGCTGGCAGGTCGACCGCGCTGCGGTCATCGCCCTGCTCGGCGTCCAGCTCCTCTCGGGGGTGCTGGAAGCGTTCGGGCTGATGGCCACTACCGGGGTGATCAAGCCGCTGATCGCCTCGCAGCACATCAGCAGTGACCAGCTCCGGTCTGCCGTACCTTCCCTTGTCGTCCTGTCGGGGGCTATCGGTCTGCGCGCACTGCTGGGAATCGCCTCCACCGCGCTGTCGGCCCGGTTGGCCCCGCGTATTGCTCGGGAGGCCGAACTCGAGCTCCTCGACGCGGCGACCAAGGCGGAACTGGCCGCGTACGACAACCCCGGATACAACGACCGCTGGGACGCGGCTGACCGGGGGGTGGAGGTCTCCAGGGACCTTCTCACGGAAGCCCAGTACATCCTTGCCGCATCGGCATCGCTGATCGCCTCGGCGTGTGTCCTGACCGCCGTCCATCCGATTCTTCTGCCGCTGCTTGCCTTGGCGGCCCTGCCGAAGGGCCTGGCCAGCGTGCGTGCGGCGCGCATCAGCTACATCGCCTCGCTCGCCACGTCGAAGGACCGGCGGCTGCTGGGCATGCTGCGCTGGTACATGGTCGACAAGCAGACCGCAGACCAGGTCCGCTCTGGCACCATGGCGCCGTTCCTCCTCGACAAGTACCGCACGGCGGGGGCGCGGATCGACAAGACCACGGACCAGGCCACATGGCGCTCCGCCAGGATCTCCCTGGTCGGTGGGACCGCGGGAGGTCTCGCCCACGCGGTGGTGTGGGTGGCCCTTGCGCTGCTGGTGTCCGCCGGGCAGATCTCGGTCGCCGCCCTCGGCACCGCGTTCCTCGCTCTCGGCCGCGTCAGTGTAGGACTGGACGGGATCGTCGGCTACGGAGCCCGACTCTTCCGTACAGGCATGTACTTGGACGACTGGGCGGACTTCATCGACGAGGCCGGCGGACACCGCATCGACCGCGGTCCTCGGGCGCCGGCCGAGCCTACGGTCGTACGCGCCGAGAACATCACCTTCCAATACCCGAGTGCCGACCGTCCCGCCCTCGACAGCGTCTCCTTGGAGGTCCGCCGCGGCGAAGTCGTCGCTCTGGTGGGTGAGAACGGCTCGGGCAAGACCACCCTCAGCAAGATCCTCTCGGCTCTATACCTACCCGACCAAGGAGCCGTCTCTTGGGACGGCACCGACACCAGGCACTTGGACGCGCATGCCACCTGGGCGCGTGTCGCCGTCGTACCGCAGTCCTATGCGAACTGGCCTCTGTCGGCGAGGGAGAACATCACCCTCGGCCAGGCAACCGAGGAGGGAGACGCCGCCGTACTCGCCGCAGCGCATGCCGCAGGCGCCGACGAGGTCATCGACGGGTTGCGCAGTGGGCTGAACACCCTGCTGGCCAAGGAATGGTGGGGTGGCCAGGAACTGTCCGGCGGACAGTGGCAGAGGGTCGCCCTCGCCCGCGCATTCCATCGGCCAGCCGGACTGCTCGTCCTGGACGAACCGACCGCTGCCCTCGATCCAAGGGCCGAGCACCGCATCTTCACCGGACTGCGCCGCCTTGCCGCTGACCGAGCGGTCGTCCTCGTCACACACAGGCTCACCAACGTGACCATCGCGGATCGCATCGTCGTTTTGGACAAAGGGCGGGTCATCCAGCACGGCACCCCGGAGGAACTGCTGGCCCAGCAGGATGGCTTGTTCCGTGAACTGTGGGATCTGCAGAACGAGCGCACCGGGCGCGTACCTGCCCCGGCGGATTCCGCGGAGAACGTGCCACTGAACTAAGCGGCGGCCACATCAGGCGGATCCCGTTACGCAGCACGCGTCCAAAGACGGGTGGTACTTGTTCATGAGGATCGAGGCGATTGAGGGGCCGCTACCGTTGGTGTTGTCCGGACGACGGCCTTCTCTCCCTGGATCTTGTCGTTGAATCGGTCGCCGATGCTGCGTGGCACTGGCTACGCTTCCGGCGGGGACCGAAAGCCGGTGCGAGCCCCGCCTCGCCAACAGGGGGACATATGGCCGATGTTCGGGTCGAGACCGTGGACGTGGATGCGACGGGCAGTCGGCAGATCTCCAGCCGTACGCGGTCCAGCTCCGCTCTCAGCGACCGGGCAGCGGAGTTGGAGGAGGCCATCGTCCAGGCGTCGGCCATCGCCCAGCGATCCCTCTCGCAGGTTCAGCGCAGGGACGGCTGGCAGGTGGCGAGCATGGAGGTGGCGTTCGGGCTGACTGTGGCGGCGGAGGCCGGGGTAATCCTTTCCAAGGCGTCGGCCGAGGCGTCGTTCGAGGTCACCCTCACCGTGGAGCGGGTCCCGGAGTCGTCGTGACCGACGCGAGTTACTGGGTCGAGCTTTTCCAGTCGCAGCAGCGGCTTGGCGGCGGGTTCCTGCTGACCCGCCGTTATGTGCTGACGGCCCTGCACTGTTTGCGGGGCCTCAACTCGCTCGACGAGCAGGTCGACGTCGTCCTGACGGACGGCAGTCGGCTCGCGGGCCAGGTCTGCCGCCGTGACAAGGACGCCGACCTGGCCCTGATCATGATCTCCGCTGCATACGAGGTACTGCTGCCGATACCCCGGGCCGGTGTCGCTCACGGTGGGGACGACTGGCATGGGCCGTACCGCCCCGCGGCGTCCGAAGTGCACCTGAGGGGGCAGGTGGACAGCGGCACGGCGCAGTACCTGTGCGAGGGAGGCGGGGTCATCCAGGCGCTGCAATTGACCACGCACCAGTTTCTCGGCGACTACTCGGGCTACTCCGGCGGCCCGGTCGTCAAAGGACGCCCGGAGGATCACGAGCCCGTGATCGTCGGCATCCTCCTGGAACAGGCCCCGGACCGGGCCGCCGCCGACCGGGCCGCCAACGTACTCTTCGCCGCCACCATCGGGGAAGCCATGCGCCGCTTCGACCAGTTCGACGTGGAGCATCTGATGGATGTAGTCCATCCGGCGAGCTCACTGGCCGACGACCTGGTCCAACCAGTTCAGCGCGGTGACGAGTTGACCGTTGATGCTGCGGCAGCCAGTGCGGAGTCCTGGTTCGACCGGATCGACGAGTGGGCACAGCGCAGGCTGCTCGATCCATCGCAGGTCGCCGAACTCAGGTTCACCGCCGCGAAAGCGGCCATGGAACGTCAGCTGCGGGGTGACGGCGAATGACCGACCTCTGGCAGGAAGCCATCGACCGGGCCAAACTCGCCCTTCGTGGGGGCACAGGCGCGCGCCGTGCCGCTGCTGCGGCCGTGGTGGCGTTGGGCAAGGCCCCCGATCCCTTCCGCCGGCCGCATCCCGGCCGGGATCTCGCCTATCTGGTGGCGCTGCTTGAGGCGCTCGGTCTGGTCGAGGAGTCGCGCACCTTCCTACAGAGTGTGGTCTCGCAGCTGCTGTGGGATCCGAAGTCGCTTTCGCTGCCCGCCGACGTCCGCAATGAAGTGGCTGTCCTTCTCGCAGACCGGGGGCTCGTTCCAGCCTCAGTCGGGGTCCTGTCGACAGCCGTCGTCCTGGGGACTGACGGCGACACGAGCAGGGCAGCCGCCGCCCGGAGCCTGGCCAACCTCGCGGCGATGAAGCTGCGGGTGGGAGACCTCACCGGGGCCACGAGTGCGGCCGAGGAGGCGCTGAGCGCCGGCTTCCGCGACGGCTCGCTCCAGGCACGGGAACCGAACCAGGGGCAGGAGGGGAATCAGGAACTGGAGTGGCTGGAGATACGACTTCTTGCGGAATCCGTGCTGGCGGAGAGCGCACGCCAGCAGGAGCGCCATGCTGAGGCTGACGGACGGGTTCACGCTGTTGCCCGTACAGCACGCAGGCTGGTAAGGCTGCTCGGCAGTGACCATCCGAAGTCGCTCTCCGCGCTGATCACCGTGGCCCGGGCCGAGTTCGGGTCGGCGATGGCCGCCGCCGACCGCGAACGGTGGGAGCGGGCCGCCGACGTGCTCGCGGTGGCGGCCCAGAAGGCATCCGCGGCGCTCGGCCCACGCCATCCCCTGTCTCGCTCCGCCCTCGTCAACCTTGCCACCGCGGAGTTCGAGGCGGCGCAGGCGCTCGATGACGGGCGCCGCCAGGAGCGGGCGCGGCTCATGCTCGTGGCTGCGGCCACGCATGACGAGGGGGAACAGCGGACCGCCGCGGCGCCAGCACCGTTGTCGCCGGCCCCGGCCCGGCTTCCGGAAGCCAACCGATCGGCCGAGCGGCGAAGCGCGACCCCGTACGGACACGTGCCCCGCGTACCCGAGCAGCAGCGGCCCGGCTCTGAGGAGCCCGCGACGCTGCGCTTCAGCGTGCTTGGGCCGGTGCGCGCCTGGCGCGGCGACGAGCCCCTCCCTACCGGATCCCCGCAGCAACGGGCCTTGCTGGCAACGCTGTTGCTCCGTGCAGGGCGGACGGCGACGGCGGGCGAGCTGATCGACGCCCTGTGGGGCGAGGACCCTCCCACGCAGGCACTGGCGGCGGTACGGACGTATGCCTCCCGGCTGCGGAAGGTACTGAGCCCCGGGATCCTGGTGAGTGAGTCGGGTGGCTATGCGATCCGGGGGCTGGCGGAAGGCGCCCTGGATCTTGCGGTGGCGCAGGAATTGGCCGCGGACGCCGAAAGAGCGAAGGGCACTCGCGACCTGGAACATGCGCGCGCTCTCCTCCACCGGGCGCTGTCCCTGTGGGACGGCGAGACGCTGGCGGGAATACCGGGCCCGTACGCGGAGATGCAACGGGCGTGGTTGGAGGAATGGCACCTCGAACTCCTCGAATCCCGCCTGGACATGGACCTGGAACAGGGCTACCACGCCGAGGCGATCTCGGAACTGACGGCCTTGACGGCGGCTTACCCCCTGCGGGAGCGGTTGCGCGAGCTGCTGATGCTGGCGCTGTACCGCAGCGGCCGCCGGGCGGAGGCCCTCGCCGTGTACGCCGACTCGAGGCGGTTGCTGTCGGAGGAACTGGGCGTCGACCCCCGCCCCAGCCTGCGCGACCTGCAACAGCGCATCCTCCGGGCGGACGCCGACTTGGCGGAACCATCGGCAGGAGTACCTGATCCCGCCGCCACGCCGCGGCCCACTCAACTCCCGGCAACTGTCCGCGACTTCACGGGCCGGGCCTCCTTCATCTCGGAATTGAGCGAGGCGCTGGCCTCCGCAGCGAACGGGGTGATGGCTGTTTCGACGCTGGCGGGCATCGGCGGTGCAGGCAAGACAACACTGGCCGTACAAGTGGCCCATCAGGCTCGCGGAGCCTTCCCCGACGGACAGCTGTACGTCGACCTCCAGGGCGCTGGTTCGCGGCCGGCCGGGCCGGAGACGGTACTGGGCTCGTTCCTGCGGGCTTTGGGCACGCCCGATTCCGCCATACCGGACTCGCTGGAGGAGCGGGCGGCCCTGTACCGCTCCGTCTTGGACGGCCGTCGCGTCTTCGTGCTGCTGGACAACGCGAAGGACGCGGCCCAAGTGCGTCCTCTCCTGCCTGGTACGGAGGGCTGCGCGGCGCTGGTGACGTCACGGGTGCGGATGGTGGACCTGGCCGGCGCGCATCTGGTCGACCTGGATGTGATGTCCCCCGCGGAGGCCCTTCAGCTGTTCACGAAGATCGTAGGTGCGGACCGGGTGGCGAGCGAGCGCGAGGCCACACTGGACGTGGTGGCGGCGTGCGGCTTCCTGCCGCTCGCGATCCGTATCGCCGCGAGCCGACTCGTCGCCCGGCGCACGTGGACTGTTTCGGTACTCGCGGCCAAGCTGGCGGACGAACGGCGGCGTCTGGACGAACTACAGGCCGGCGACTGGGCGGTCGGGGCGACCTTCGAGCTCGGTTACGGCCAACTGGAGCCGGCCCAGGCCCGCGCGTGCCGTCTCCTGGGCTTGCCGGACGGGCCGGACATCTCCCTGCCCGCGGCCGCGGCTCTGCTGGATCTCCCGGTGGGTGCCACGGAGGGTCTGCTGGAGTCTCTGGTCAACGTTTCCCTGCTGGAGTCTGCGGGGCCTGGGCGCTACCGGTATCACCAGTTGGTGCGGCTCTACGCGCGGGCGTGCGCGGAGCGGGACGAACAGCCCTCCTCCGAAAGGGAGTCGGCCCTCTCTCGGCTGTTGGACTTCTACCTGGCCACCGTGGCAAGGGCGTACGCGATCAACCGGCCGGGTGACATCCTCGTCGACCGTCTGGCGCCGAGGTCCGTTCCAGGGCTGGACTTCATTGCCCCGGCCACGGCTCTGAACTGGTTCGATACGGAAAGAGGCAACCTGCTGGCCTGCGCCAGACAGTCGACCAGCACACTCGCACTGCGCCGTGCCACCGACCTACTCTGGTGCACCCTCGCCCTGGACGAGCCGGGCACCGGCTTCGAGGAGTACAAGTCAGGCACCGCATTCTGGGAGTACGAGTCGGCGGCCAGGGTCCTCGGTGACGCCGCCCGGGAACACGACGACGCACACGCAGACGCGCGCGTCCTGGTCACACTGAGCACCGCCCATCATTTCGCCGGACGGTTGGACGAAGCTGACCGCGACGCGGAACACGCGATGGTGCTGGCCGATGCCGTCCAGGACCGGTTGGCGAGGTGCTGGGCCGCCAACACCCGCGGCCTGATCGCCGTTCAGCAGCAGCGCTTCACGGACAGCGAGATCCACCTGATGCAAGCTGCCGAAGGGTCCCGCGCGATCGGGAGCCTACCGGGAGAGGCAAGCGCGCTGTGCAGTCTGTCCCGGGTCTACGTCGCGACAGGCCGCATGGAACGCGCGGTCACCCTCGCCCAGCAAGGGGTCGCCATCTACGAGCAGTTGGGGGATGTCGCGCACGCTGCAAACGGCCGCTACGTCCTCGGCCTCGCTCTCCGCGCGGCGGGCCGGCTCCACGAGGCCGACGCAGAACTCCAGCGGGCACTGGCGGTGTTCCGGGACAACCGCCAGCAACTGTGGCAGGGCACCACACACTTCCGCATCGCCGAAGCGCATCTCTCCGCCAGCCAACCGGCCCTCGCGGCGCAGCACGCGGAGCAGGCACTGGCGTTGGGCTGCACCGGTGGCGAGGTGGTCCGGGCCCAGGTGCTCACGACTCTCGGCAATGCGTTGAATGCCCTTGGCCAGCTCGTCCGGGCTCAGGCGTGCTGGTACGACGCGCTGAGCATCCTTGAGCAGGCAGAAAGCCCGCAGGCCGCGGAACTGCGAGCCCTCATCCAGTCGAGAGTCAGCGCCTGACCCGCCCCGCCGCTGTCCGCTCGGCTTCTAGAGTTGCTCCGTGCACACGTATCTCACCGTGCCGCGGCGCCCAGGCAGTTCGTCCGCGCACGCGCCGTGTCTGCGGGCGACTGTCACGTGGCGGGCAGCAACAAGTGCGGAAAGGTCGCCCCAGCAATCTTCGCGAGCCGATTCAGCAATGGGTGTAGCTCGCGCTGAGGGAAGACTGCGGTTCAGGCCGTGAGTTGGTATCGGTGCTGGTCGGGGGTGGGGTAGAGGCGTTCGTGTTCGCGGGCGAGGTGGTAGGTCCAGTACTGGGGGAAGTCGCCGTTGTCGCTGAGGGCGCGGAGTTTGAGGATGGCTTCGGCGCCGGCCAGGCCCCAGCGGGCGCCGGTGATGTCGAGCCGGTCGCCGATCAGGTGGCGGCAGGCGCCCTCGATCGCGCCGGTCGCGATCGGCCAGCCGGAGGCCAGTGCGGTGTCGTAGCGGAGCTGGTCGAGGTGGCCGGTCAGGTAGCCGATGCAGGCGTCGGCGGCCTCGCGTTTCGCACCGCGTAGGCGGTCCCGGCCGGCCTGTGCGGTGATCTCGGTGGAGGCGCGGGCGGCCTGGCCGTGCAGGATCGTGATGAGGTGTCCGGCGACCCAGGCTTCGGCGTCGGCTGTGCCGGGCGGATGGAAGGCGTGCGCGGCGGCCCACAGATATTCGCTGACGTGCACGATGTGCACGGTGACGCGGCGCCGGGCGGCCTCGGCTTGGATCAGGTCGAGTTGGTGGCGGGCGCCGTCGACGAACACCACCCAGGTGCGGACATGACCGGGGTCGCGGGCTTCGGCCTGGTCGAAGGCGGCGGCGATGCTGTGCTCGGGCGGGTGGACGACGGAGCCGGTGAGCCATTTCGCGGTGCCTTCGGCCTGGGTCTCGGGGTGCGTTCGCTGCTGCGGCCGGGGGGGTGGGGCGATGATGTCGTGCGGTCGGCGCGTTGCCGGGGCGGCGTCGAAGACGCAGGCCAGGGTCGCGATGCGTATGCGGTGCGGTTTCTCGCCCGGGGCGAGGCGGGTGCGCATCTGGCGGCGGGCGGTCTGGTGGGCTTTGAGGGTGGCCGGGCGCAGGGCCTCGGGCCGTATGACGATGCCCTTGCCGTCGACCTAGAGGACCAGGAGCATATCGGCGGTCGCCAGCATCACCACCTGGTGGTAGAACGCGTCGATGTCCCGGGCCGCCGCGATCACCAGGTCCTCGGCCTGCCGTTTGCCCAGGACCTTCCCGCACCGGCGGTCGATGGCCGCCTTGGCCTGGTCGTATGAACCGCGGACGGCCTCGGTGGCGGCAAGTCGGCGCAGGCCGGTCGAGTGCCGACCGGTGGGCAGGGACAGGGCCCGGTCGGCGGGGTGGACGTTGCTCAGCTTCTTCTGCCGCCAGGCGCACCGCTCGACGGTGACGGCGCCGAAGAGACAGGCCAGCGTGCGGCAGTGGCCCGTCTCCCGGTGCGGCCGGATGATCCCGTCCGGCCCGGTCACCACGACGGCCGGCGGGCGGGCGGCTTGTTCGCGTTCCCGGCGGGCGCGCAGGTCGAGGTGGCCCTGGAATAACAGCCGCAGCAGTTCACGGCCCTGCTCCTCGATCAGCTCCTCTACCGCGTGATGCGCCAGGGCGCCGGTCGCGGGGTCGGCCAAGTCGCCTTGCAGGCACTCGAAGGCGCTGACTGCGGCAGCGAACTCATCGATGGCGTCGTACGGTTTCATCGCGCTCTTCTTTCTGCACTTCGTTTGGTTGGCACCTTCGAAGGTAGAAAGAAGAGCCGTCATCGTCCCGCCCGGTTCACGCCTTCCGGCCCGCAGGGTGGGCCAGCACGAACTGGCCGGGCTGGTCCTCGGTCAGCCAGCCCCGCTCCACCAGCCGCTTCAGCTTCCCCCGCGTTCCCTCGATCTTCGCCGTCTGCGCCGGCAGCCCGATCCTGGGCACGATCTGCTTGGCCTGCATCGACTTCGCCTGCGTCCGCGACCACCTCCAGGATGTCCCGATACACATCCGGCAACGCATCCACCGGCAACCCCTCCCGCCAGTGCGGCACCATGATCGCCCCGACCACCCAGACCGGCGGCCCACCCGCCGCCGCGGGCTCGACCGGCTCCGGGGCTGTCGGCCCTGTGTCCGCGGCGGACATCCCCGCGACCACCTCCGCCACTGTCTCCCGCGTCACCCGCAGCCGCGACCACGTCTCCCGCTCGGCCTCCAGCCGCACCGTCAGCTCCGCGATCTGCGACTCCAGCGCCTCCATCCGCTCCCGGGCCGCGGCCTCCCGTGCTCGCAGCTCCTCGATCAACGAGCCCATCGCCGTCACCTACCTGTCCCTTGCAGAAACGATAGGAGCCACGAAGCCCAGCAGCCACAGGCCCGTCAGCCGGTCCAAGTCCACGCCTGGCAGGACCACGGATACCGGAGCACCACCAACCTCACTAACCTCAATCTCCTGCAGACCGACGAGGATTCAGGTGCTTGAAGGCGTTCTCATCACGGAGAGCCTGCGGGGCGGAGCCGAGGTGACCGGCATCCCGCTGCACATCACCAAGATCACGCGGATTGACGTGACGACCACGGCACCGGATCAGCCCCAGCGGTGGACGCTGCTCGACTTCGCTGCCGAGGAAGACCATGCCGAACCGCTGGCGGAGCAGATGGCCGGTGCCCTCGCCCCCACGGGAGGCTGGTACGTCAACTACAACACGACCACCGAGGCATTCGTGATCTTCCCGGGAAAGGTCTTCCGCTACCCCCGCGGACAGGCCGAAGGCCGACACGCGGCACAAGCCCACGGCCGCTCCATCGGCATCCCCGAACCACAACTGGACTGGCAGGACTGACCCCACCGGGGAGAACCAGTCCTCCCTCAAGACGAGCTACACCCAACCCAGTTACACCGCTCGTTTGACGGACCCGGCCCGACCAGCATGGGCTTGGCTGCGCTCGCTCGTGCCAGACGTCATAGAGAACAATTATACGTTTACTTGGTGACGGCAATAGTGTTGCGGTTAGTAGATTCGCAGAGGATGGGGAGAATGAGCGGTTCGGTCGACGCGCAGGAAGCGCAGCCAAGTGCGGATACCTCCTCCCTGGCGACCCTCATTGGGCAGGACGAACTCTGCATCGAGGTGTACCGACTCGTGATCACCCAGCCTCGCTGGGGGATGGCCGAGATTGCTCAGGAGCTGCGGGTTGGTGAGCTTAAGATTCGCGCGGCGCTGAACAAACTGGCCGAGCTGTCGATGTTGTACCAGTCCGAGGGAACGAAGAACGTCGTTGCGGTTCATCCGGATGTTGGTCTGGCCAGTTACATCCACCGGCGTGAGATGGAGATCCATGCCCAGCAGATGGAGCTGGCGTCAGTTCGCGCGGCCGCTGCGGAGCTTGCGGGAACCTACGCGGTGCAGCGAGCCCAGCTCGGCAACATGGGCTTGGAGCGCCTTGAGGGCGTCAACGAGGTACGCGCCCGGCTTTCTGGGTTGGCCCGGCAGGCTACCAGCGAGTTGCTGGCCCTCATGCCCGGTGGTGCCCAGAGTCAGGAGGCTCTGGAGGCAAGCCGTCCCCTCGACGAGGAGAGTCTCAAGGCAGGTGTGTCCCTGCGTACGCTGTACCTCGACAGCGTACGCAACGACCGGGCAACGACCGAGTATGCGCAGTGGCTCTCCGAACTCGGTGGTGAGATACGGACCGCGCCGTCGCTGCCACTGCGCATGCTCATCACGGACCGATCGGTCGCCCTGTTGCCGATCGACCCGGAGGACACCCGAGCTGGCGCCGTCGTCGTAGAGGCGCCAGGCGTACTGGCCGGGCTACTGGCATTGTTCGAGCTTCTCTGGGAGCGGGCAACGCCATTCGGGACGCAGCGTCCGAATGAGTCCGATGCCCCCACTCCGCAGGAGCTCGCCCTGCTGCAGCTTGTGTCGCAGGGACATACCGACGAGGTGGCCTCTCGGAAGTTGGGCTTGTCGCTGCGCACCACGCGACGTCTGATGGCGGCCATCACCACCAAACTGGGTGCACGGAGTCGGCTTGAAGTGGGCATTCTCGCGGCGCGGGCCGGGTGGGTGTGACCAGATGGAGCGAAAGCCCAGGACGTGATCCCCAGGCCCCCGCACCTCAGTCCGCTACTTTTTCGCCCGGTTCCTTGCTGTAACGAAGTTCACCAGTCGAGGCGCTCGGGTTACCACCCTTACGACCTCCTGGTTCGCCAGGGCCGGAGCCGCTTGGTCCTCGGCCAGGCGGGTCAGCGCATCCTCCGTGATGTCCGCGCTGACCTCGATACGAGCATGCACCTTGCCGTTGATCTGGACGATGCAGGTGACTTCCTGCTCCTTGGCCAGCTGGGAGTCGACTGTGGGCCAGCCAGCGCGGGCGACGCTCGGGCGGTGGCCCAGTCGTTCCCACATCTCCTCGGCGGTGTAGGGGGCGAAGAGGGAGAGCATGACGGCGACAGCCTCTGCACCTTCGCGGGCCACGGGGTCCGCTGCGTGGCCCGCGTCGATGTGCTTGCGGAGAACGTTGACCAGCTCCATGATCCGGGCCACCACCACGTTGAAGCGGTGGGCCTCCACGAGCTGAGTCGCCTGATCGATGGTGCGGTGGACCAGGCGCCGCAGGCCGGTATCGCTGCCGTCGAGGGCTGTGTCCGGCGCGGACTCGACGTCGTCAGCCAGCCGCAGGGCGCGGGCGAGGAAGCGGGCCGAGCCAGCTGGCGAGACGTCGGCCCAGTCGATGTCGTCCTCGGGCGGACCGGCGAAGACCATCGTCAGCCGGACCGCGTCCACGCCGAACTCGGCGATCTGGCTACCCAGATCGACCATGTTGCCCTTGGACTTCGACATCGCGGAGCCGTTGAGCAGGACCTGCCCCTGGTTGAGGAGGGCAAGGAACGGCTCGGGGAAGTCGACCAGCCCGAGGTCCTGCAGGACCTTGGTGAAGAAGCGGGCGTAAAGGAGGTGGAGGATGGCGTGTTCGACACCGCCCACGTACTGGGCAACTGGCATCCAGCGGCGCACGGCCTCGGGGTCGAACGGGCCGTCCGTGTAGTCAGGGGAGCAGTACCGCAGGAAGTACCACGACGAATCGACGAACGTGTCCATAGTGTCGGTGTCCCGCTGGGCCGGCTCGCCGCAGCTCGGGCAGGGGACGTTGACCCAGTCCTTGGCAGCGGCCAGCGGAGAGACTCCCGCCGGGGCGAGATCGGCGCCGCGCAGATCGGGCAGCTGTACCGGCAGCTGGTCGTCGGGGACGGGAACCTCACCGCACGCGTCACAGTGGATGACCGGGATCGGACAGCCCCAGAACCGTTGCCGGGAGACCAGCCAGTCCCGCAGCCGGTACTGCACCCCGCCGGACCCCCGGCCCACGCGCTCCAGCTCGGCCAGGATCTTCGACGTGGCCTGGTCGCGGAGCAGGCCGTTGAGCACGCCGGAGCCGACATAGGGGCCATCCGCGTCGATCGCAGTGCCGGTCGTCGCCGGATCCTCGTCGGTCGCGACGACGGCACGGACAGGCAGCCCGAATGCGCGCGCGAAGTCGAGGTCGCGCTGGTCGTGCGCGGGTACGGCCATCACGGCGCCGCTGCCGTAGCCGGCGAGGACGTAGTCGGAGGCCCAGACCGGCACCTGCTCGCCGGTGAGCGGGTGGATCGCTGTACGACCGAGCGGTACGCCGGTCTTGTCGCGGCCGGCCGCCATGCGGTCGATGTCGGACAGCCGGCGGGTGCGCTCCAGGTAGGCGCCGAAGTCGGCGCGCTGCTCGGGCGCGCACAGCTCGGCGGCCAGCGGCGAGTCGGCGGCGACGACGAGGAACGTGGCGCCGTGGACGGTGTCGGGGCGGGTGGTGAAGACGGTGATGGGCTCGTCGCGGCCCTCCACCGGGAACTCGATGTGTGCGCCCGTCGAGCGGCCGATCCAGTTGCGCTGCATGGTCAGCACACGCTCGGGCCAGCCGTCGCGCAGTAGCTCCATGTCGTCGAGCAGCCGGTCGGCGTAGGCGGTGATGCGGAAGAACCATTGCGTGAGGTCGCGCTTGGTGACCGGGGTGCCGCAGCGCTCGCAAGCGCCTTGGACCACCTGCTCGTTGGCAAGGACCGTCTGGTCCTTGGGGCACCAGTTGACGGAGGAATTCTGCCGGTAGGCGAGGCCCTTGTCGCGGAAGCGCAGGAACAGCCACTGGGTCCAGCGGTAGTACTCCGGGTCGGAGGTGTGCAGCCTGGTCGACCAGTCGAAGGAGACGCCGTAGCGGCGGAAGGACTCCGCCTGGGTGTCGATGTTGCTGTAGGTCCAGTCCGCGGGGTGCAGATCGCGCTTGATGGCCGCGTTCTCGGCCGGTAGACCGAAGGAGTCCCAGCCGACAGGGTGCAGGACGTCGTTGCCGCGCTGCATCTGGTACCGGGCAACCGCGTCGCCGAATGCAAACGCCTCGGCGTGGCCCATGTGCAGGTCACCTGAGGGGTAGGCGAACATGTCGAGGACGTAGGCTCGTTCGCGGTCGCCACGGCCGTCGGCCGTGAAGACCTCCGACTGCTCCCACACGGAACGCCACTTGTTCTGGATAGACGCGGCGAAGTCCGCCGTGTTCTCACTCATCTCGTACTGTCCTCGCGTCAAGAACGTCGACCGTGGCCAGCCCCCAGGCTCCAGGGGCTCGCGCCAGGCTTCCGACATGTGAACCTGAACGTGGATCCTATCCCGCCCTCCGTGTCACTTTGCTGCCATGGCCCAGAGCTGCCGATCCGCAACGGCAGAGACGCCGTTGATGAATGGGATTCTCGGAGCCATGTACGCCATCCACCTTGAGGCCGACTCATGTCAACTTGATCGTTCGCAGATCAATTTCGGTGAACTAGCCCATGTGATCCCGCGGGTATCGGGCTGCCGTGTCGAACATATGTGTGCAGCGGAGCTTCCCCATTCCCGGCATATGGGCGTGGTCTTCGTATCAGCCGATTCCATCGTGGCCGCTGGCGCTGCGGTGTTGCAGGCGGTGCGGTACCTGCTCAAGGACAGCGGCAGCCGAGCCCGTCCGGAATTGCGGGCTCCGGCGGTTGGCGGGCAGCACGGTCTCTGCCACGGCGTGGTTTCCGTACGTGCCGGGTGAGGTGCGGCGGCCTCGGGAGACGGCGCCGGCCGGCGTCCGGGCCAGTGCGGTGGGCGGGGACATTGGCGCTGGAGCGTACGGAGCCGCGTGGCGTGCACACCAGCGAGGACGTCCCGCGATGGACTGCACCTGGCGCTGGGCCAACCCGCTGTGCCGGCTCACCGGACCATGGGCCGTTGCGGCAGCCATCCTCACCCCGAACCGGCACGGGCGCTTCACTCATGGACGAGTGAGGTCTTCATCTGCAAACGACGTTCGGCTGCCCGGGCCGCCGGCCGTGCCGTGCCGGCGGCGACCAGGATCAGTGCCACGATGATCAGCCAACCGATCGCCGACCAGTGCATGGCGAGAAACGTGTAAACGGCGGGAGCCCACACCGTCCCCAAGGTATTTCCCACGTGCGCGACACCCTGGTACTCCCCGCGGCGTGCGGGGTCGGACAGCTCGGCGGAGAGCCCCCAATCTGCCGCGGCAACGAACAGTTCCGAAACGGTCAACACGACGTGTCCGAACCAGATGAGAGCGATCGTCACCCATCCTGTCGTGCTGTCGGTCACCATCATCACTACGCAGGACACGGCGAGACAGATGGCGCTTCGCCAGGCCGTCCTCAGAGCCCCGGAAACCGTATGGGCGCCGCGGGATGCCCGCACCTGCAGAGTGACGACGAGTATGGTGTTGGTGGCGAACAGCCAGGCCAGAAGCCAACGTGGCGCATCTGTTTCCTGTACCAGCCACAACGGGACGACCACATTGATCAGCACCTGGCTGGTGCTGAGTACGCCGAGACAGACGTTCAGCAGCAGGAAGCCGCGATTGCGCAACGCGCCGGGTCCCAAGTCGCGCTGATCCGTACTCTCTGGAGCGTGTGCGGGGCGTGGCAGACGAGCTATCAGAGCCGCGTTGACCAGCAGCAGGGCGCCGGTGGCGAGCGGTACAGCGCGGATGGCCTGGGCGCTGTCCAGGGCCAGGGACATTCCTCCCACCAGCGCTCCGGCCGTGAAGCCGATGTTGAGGGCGCTGCGCATGTATGCCAGCGAACTGATGCGCTCTTCACCCGAGAAGGCGTTGAGCGTGTACGCACCCCTTCCGGATATGCCGGCGGCGTCGGCGAGTTCGATGGCCACGATGACGGCCAAGAAAGCCGCGAAACCATGCACCCACGGATACAGCATGTAGAGCCCACCGTGCAGGAACGCCCCGATCGCCCACATTCTCTTCGGGCCGATACGGTCCGCGACCCGCCCCAGAGGCACCGCTGCGAAGAAGCT
The DNA here is from genome assembly GCF_042800355.1 of Streptomyces sp. NPDC057623. Lineage (NCBI taxonomy): Bacteria > Bacillati > Actinomycetota > Actinomycetes > Kitasatosporales > Streptomycetaceae > Streptomyces > Streptomyces sp. NPDC057623. Next base: position 177,310 of record NZ_JBHVGZ010000011.1, on the reverse strand, counting down.
CACTGCGCCGGCGACGGTCAGACCGAGGCCCACTTCCGCGGGGGTCAACCCGGCTATTCGGGTGAAGAATACTGCGCTCCCGGTCAGGAAACTTCCCTGCCCGAGCGCGAATAGGGCCGCTTGCAGACTCAGTCGCCGGGTCAAGCGCGCCGAAGGGAAGAGAGAGGCAAACATGATCGTGGAGTCTACCGAGTCGGCCCAGGGTTGCCGTCCTGGGTGGTTGATCCGTTGCCTTGAACAGTGCCGTCGGGCCCGTGTCGAGTGAGAATGCCCGAGGACGCGGCACGGCCATCGTTCCACGTAGATGGCAACTTCTGGCCAGCGCACCTTCGTGCCAGCGGGACTGCGTTGCGCACTTTCACTGCTGAATGTCAGGTTGGTGAGCGGCAGTCGTATGGCCTCCATTGATGCACGATTGCCGGTCGCGGCGCACTGCTAATTTGCCTGCGATCTGTTCTGCCCCGGCGGAACTTGAGTGGATAACAGACGGGAAAGGCTACGGTTGATGACGGCTGGCTGGCTCGAATCCGAGAACCCCGAGCAGCTGACTCTGGTCAGCTCACGAGACGCTTTGTCATCGGGGTACTGTGACAACGAGACCGCAGAGGCGATCACGAGCATCCTTGCGGGACCGGCGCAGGGCAGGACGGACGCGACCGCGGCTCTTGAGGAAATGCAGGGACTGCTCGAGAAGATCCGGCACACGCCGGAGGGCGTCGACCGAATCTCGCGGATGAACGCCTTCGTTCGCACTCTGGGCCGAGCGGAAAACCTTGCCGCGTTCCTCGAACTGATGCGGGCATCGTTGAAGTCCGACCGGCAGTCGGCGCACGACATCGCCGAGGAGTCCCGCGCCGATCGCGGGCACTGCATCTACGGCTGGGCGGGGCAGACGTTGATGCTGGCTTCCCAGAAGCACAACATCCCCAGTACGACGCGTGCCGGCGATGGGGTCGAGGACTTCATGGGGTACCCAGTCGCGGAATGGCACGCCAGCATCCACATCTGGCAGCCGAACCCCGAGGCGCAGGGTTTCGAGTCGACCAAGCGATACGAACCGGATGTCATCGCTGAACCGGCCCATTCGCACCCGTTCTCGTTCGTATCCTATGTTTCTGTCGGAGAGATGCGGCAGTCCATTTATGAGGAAGCCTCCGCATCCACGGCTACCGGGACCGCCGACCGCTACCAGGATGTCGATCTCGAGCGTGTGGACGGAGTCTGGCCGCCGCACCGGGAGTACGAGCGCAGCCACCTCCGGACCTCCGAGGAGCGAATCCTCCTGGAGCAGGGGCAGAGCTACTTCATGTCCACCGACCTGATCCATGATGTGGAGGTGGATCGGGCGACCGCCTGTCACCGCCCGGCGATCACATTGTTCCTGTGCTCCGAGACCACGCAGATCCCGAAGTCCTACCTAGTGCCGTCGATGGCGGAGTTCCACCGGAACAATCCCGAACTCACTGATCGCGCCAAGCCACTTGAGCCGGAAGAGTGGGACGCCAAGCTCGAAGCCACTGCCCGCTACCTGCGAGGGGAAACCGATCACCTGCGGTTGGGTGAAGTATTCGAGTGCGGCAGTTCGTACGCGTTCACGAACTCCTGATGCCCCGAGCTGGACGAGCCAGACGCGATAGGGTTCTGGTCGCTGTGCCGGTGATCACACCTGCCGCATTTCGATGCAGGAGCCCTGTTGGCCCCTTGCCGTTCCGTGCGCTGCTGACTGGCCACTTCCGGCCAGGGCACCTTCGTGCCACGGGGCACGGTTGCATAAACGATCAACGAATGGCATATTCGATGTCTGCTAGTTGAAAGTAAATCAGAATTTGCTCAGGTTCATTTGCCCCGATGGTGCGGGCGAATGAAGGGGGAGGGTGTATGGGCCGGCCGCTTTTCATTCTCGTTATTACGTGTATCGCTCTGTTCGGGGCTGTCCTCGGAACGGCGACCGATCAGGGTGGGATCGACGGCACTGACTCGCAGACAGTGGCGGTCGAAGCGCTCTCCAGCTGGGGCTGGGACTGAGGAAACAGGCCGACAAGACCACACTGGCCGACCGTGAAACGAGGATCCATGACTACTGAGACCGCCACGGCGACCGTGCTCTGCAAGTGGCATCCGAAGGTCCTGGCAGAGCTGCTGGCCCTCACGCCGGATGTGTACGTCGTTCTGGACGACTATGACGTCGAGTGCATGAACCCAGACCCCCTCTTGCTCGATCGGGCCCGCCAGGTCTACCAGGTAAGCAGTTTCGACTCGGTTGAGGAACTCGCGGCCGTCGCTGTCGATCTCGCGCACCGTCAGGTGCAGGTCGGCCGGATCGTCAGCCACACCGAGTTCAGCGTCTTCGGTGCTGGATATCTGGAACTGCTACTCCAGGGCAGCACTGATCCGCTGAAGCATGCGGCCTATCGGGACAAGCGGCTGATGAAGGAGCGGGTCCGCGCGGCCGGAGTGCCCACCACCCGCTACCGTTCGCTCGTAGGCCCCGACGACCGTGTCGGCGCCGAGCGTGCCATGGCCGAACTGCAATTCCCGGTCGTGATCAAGCCAGTGTCCGGATTCGGCACCATGAGCACGGTCCGGGTGGACCGTGCTGAGGACCTGGCGAAGACACTGGCAGAATTCAGCTTCGAACCGCTGCTGCGCGCGAAGCAGCTGATGGTCGAGGAGTTCGTGCCCGGCAAGGAGATCTGCGTCGACGCCTTCTGGGCCGACGGCCGGGACGTCAGCTTTGTCGTGCACGCCTACCGCTCACCACGCCTCTCCGTCACCGCCGCAGCCCGGCGCGAGGACAACGGCGTCGACGGTATCCGCATCATCCGAGAGGCGGACGAGCCGGAGCTGTACCACAGGATGCGTGAGCTGCACGACGGCATCAACCGGGGCCTGGGCATCGAGCACGGGGCCACCCACCTCGAGGTATTCCTGCGCCCCGACGGCGAGATCGTCTTCTCCGAGATAGCCACGCGCGTCGGTGGCGGCACGATCCCGCCCATGCTCAGCGCATACTTCGGACGCGACGTCTGGTCCGACTTCGCCCGGGTCGTCGTCACTGGTACCTGCCCGCCAGCGGCGCCCAAACGCCCGTTCATCGGTGTCCTCAACCTGAGCGCTTCCCTGCCGGGTGTCATCGTCGCCATGCCCGACGAGGCCGAACTGGCCGCGCACCCGGGCGTGCTGGACTACGAGATGGTCCTCCGGCCCGGCGACCGGGTTACTCTCACCAACCCCTCGGAATGGTGTCTGATGCTCGTGTTCGGAGCGGACAGTGCCGAGCAGTACGACGAGGTACGGCGCGACCTGGTCGAGCGCTTTCGCGTCGAAGTCGCGGCTGAAGACACCGCCGATACGGGCGACGGGCACGGCTGAGCAGGACATCGGGATGGAGCGAGAGGCCCTGATCCTCTCCCGCCGGGACGCATGTGTGACGCGGCTGGCGTGCAGCGCGCGGCGGAATTCCCTGGAACGGCTGTGCCGGTATCCCTGACCCGCATCCGCCATTCGCACTCCGAGGGGCTTGCGCACCCGGACAGCACCGCTGAGCTGGTTGAGCCCGGCTCCCGGCCCGGCAGCGGCGCCCGGACCCATCTGCCGCGCCCCGCGTCCTGATCAGCAGGGTCCCGATGGAGGCCCACGCCGTGGGTTGCGTGGAGCGTCCACATCGGCGCTAGAAGCCGATCGCCGTGCTCGGCGCCCGCGTCATCGACGGCTACCACGCGGAGTCTGTCGATGCTGCGGTGTGGCAGATCACCGCTAGCTGTCCGCCCCGCATCGCCAGCCTTCCCCACCTTAGACATCGATCTGGAGTTCCCTATATGGCCACCATCCCTTCCCAAGTGTGGAAAAACACCGACGGCTACTACCTCGAGGTGCTGCGCAACCCCTGGTACCGCACAGTGGCCCGGCTGCAGAACAGCGTCAGCGAGCTGACCCTCGACTTCTGGCGCGCGCGTGGCGGCCAGACGCTGCACCTGCCCGTCACCACCGGGTCGATATCCAGCCCGATGGGCCTCGGTAGCGACTCGCTCCCGGTGCACATCGATCTCATGGGTGCCCCCACTTACCTGGCGGACTCGATGCAGTTCATGCTCGAGTTCGGCTGCCGCCTCACCGGCACGGATACCTACTACGTCATGCCGTCCTTCCGCGGCGAGGACACCGACGCCAGCCATCTCTGCCAGTTCTTCCACAGCGAGGCCGAGATCGTCGGTAGCCTCGACGAAGTGATGACGACGGTCGAGGCTTACCTGGCCCACCTGACCGCCGGGCTCCTCCAGAGAGATGCCGACGTCATCCACGAGTGCGGCGGCGACGTGGTGAAGCTCGAACAGGTCGCCTCGGGCCGCCCGTTCAAGCGCGTCACCTTCGATCAGGCCACCGAGGTGCTCGGGGGGACCGGCATCGAGCACGAGGGCGGCTGGCGCACGCTCACCCGAGAGGGCGAGCGGCTGCTCATGGACAAGCTCGGCGAGTTTGTCTGGGTGACCCACTGGGACCACCTCGCCGTTCCCTTCTACCAGGCGTTCGGCGACACCGAGGGGCGTACGGCGCTCAACGCCGACCTGCTCTTCGGCATGGGGGAGGTTGTCGGGGCGGGCGAGCGCCACGTCACCACCGAGGACGTGCGCCGTGCGCTCGACCTGCACGAGGTCGGTCACGAGGCGTATGCCTGGTACCTGGGGATGCGTGACTTCCAGCCGGTGCGCACGTCGGGCTTCGGACTTGGCATCGAGCGGTTCCTGATGTGGGTGCTCGACCACGACGACATCCGCGACCTGCAAGTGCTGCCACGCCGCAACGGCCACAACATCGTTCCCTGATCCTGCGGCCCCGGCCTGACGTATCCCGACCCCTTCACTTCACAGGAGCTTTCATGACCACGGCCGCGGACCTCCGCACCCTCTCCCCGGAGGGCGTCCAGAAGCTGAACTTCTCCCAGACTGTGGGCTTGGTGAACGAGCCCAACATGTGCTCTGGCGGGGCTGCCACCATCCGGGCCGTACTACGAGAGATCCCCGGGCTGGGCGCCGGCGACCGGATTCTCGAGGTTGGCAGCAACACAGGCTTCTCCGTGCTGGAGATGGCAGCCTCCATCAACTGCGAGGTGCACGGCATCGACATCGAGGAGGCGTCCGTCCAGTTCTCCCGGACCAAGGCGGCCGCACTCGGACTGGACAACGCCTACTTCGCCGTCGGTGACGGCACTCGCATCGCGTTCCCCGACGAGCACTTCGACATGCTGTTCGCCAGCAACGTGACGTCCTTCATCCCGGACCGGCAGCGCGCCATCGACGAGTACTACCGGGTGCTCAAGCGTTTCGGAGTTCTCGCCGCGGTTCCGATTTTCTACCACCGCCGTCCGCCGGCTCGGCTCCTGGAAGAGGTCGAGCGCGCGATCGGTGCTCCGCTGCCGCGCTTCAGCCGCGTCGACTGGGAGCAGATGTTCGGACGGAAGGACTCCGAGCTGTTCTTCTCCGAGGAGTACGAGTACCTGGACCTGAGCCCGGAGCAGATCGACGCCTACGTTGCCGCTGTGCTTGCCCAGCCGTGCAACGAGGGCATGCCGGAGGACCTGAAGGAGGCGGCCGGCAAGCGACTGCACTACTTCTATTCGCTGTTCAACGAGAACCTCGGTTACTGCCGCTACGCGATTCTGCTGTACCGCAAGAGCCGGCCGACCGAGTTCCCGATCCTGCACGCGTCCGCACCGGTTGCGGGCACGGCGCTGCACCGATGACGAGAGAACCGCGAGCGGCGACGGCCAGCTTATGGACACGAAGGGGCTCTGTGTCATCGCCTGCCGCCGGGGACCGGCTGGTCGGCCCGCGAGTGCAGGGTGTCACGACGCGGCCTGGGGGAGCGGGGAGTCGTACGCGCCACCGGGAGGGACGGCATGACCCCAATAGCGCGACCTGAAACGACACTCGGCCTGTGGACCCCGTCCTCGCCCGCCCCGGCGATGTTCCCCCGCCGCACCGCACGCGCCGTGGCCGCCGTCCAGCAGGCGGGTTTCGGTGTGCGGGTCTCGGCCACCTTCGCGGGGCTCAGCAGGGCCAGTGCCGCCGAGCCCCGCCAACTCGCCATGGACCTACATGTGTTGATCGAGCAGGGTGTCGACGCCGTGCTCGCCTCTTCGGGGGGCTGGACTGCGGCTCTGGTCCTGCCTTACCTGGACTTCGAGCTGCTGCGAGAGGCGCAGGTGCCGCTCATCGGGTACAGCGACGTGTCGGTGCTGCTGTGGGCATTCGCCGCGCACGGCGTTCCCGCTGTTCACGGTCCCATGCTGGTCTCGGAGTTCGGGCACTTCGAAGGGCCGTTCCCCTACACGTCCGACGGGTTGCACAACGCGCTCGCCGGCACTGAGGGAATCCTGAGGCCGCCGACGCGCTGGACCGAGGACAACCCCTGGTGGGACCGGGACGACGAGCGTGAGCTGGAGACCGAGCCCGCGCAATCGTGGCGTGTGCTGCGCCACGGCAGGGCCCACGGGCCGCTGCTGGCTGGGTGTCTGCCCACGGTGACCGGGCTGTTCGGCACGCCGTACCTGCCGGACACCGACGACCGGGTTCTCTTCCTGGAGGACTCCGGCATGGCCCCGGACCAGTTCCTGTCACTGTTCGCGCAGTGGCGCAATTCCGGTCGGCTGCACAGGCTGGCCGGCCTCGTACTCGGGCGTCGCAGCCGCCCGGCCATCGCGCCCGGCGGCTACGACGACTTCGACGACGCCTTGCTGCACATGCTCGACGGCGTGGACATCCCTGTCGTTGCCGACGTCGACTTCGGCCACACCGAACCGCGCCTGTCCCTGCCCCTGGGCGTGACGGTACAGATCGACACCGACCCGCTACGCCTGTGCGTCGAGCCTCACCGGGGCCACGGGCGTCGGCAGGGCAGCCACCGGCGGGTCGTTCCGCAGAGGAGAGAAAGCAAGGAGATGATTCCGTGACTCCGGGCACCTCGCCCCAGCTCGTCACGCCGAGAGAACTGGCATGGCGTAGGGCCCTGTTCGATCGTCTTGCCGCGTGCGGTTGGGAGCGGATGGCGGAGGCATTCGCATTCCCAGTGAGTGGGGCCAGTGCCGACTACCGGGGCGTCCCCGTGACACCGGGTGTGGCCTTCAGCACCGAACGGCGGGCGACGTCGGCCATGGGATCGCGGACGTTCACGCTGCGCACCCTGGACCTGGACTTCGAGCTCGTGGGCCGCACCCGGTTGCGCCGGGCCGGAGTGAACCAACGTCTGTACTCCCTGACCCATGCCCTGAGCGGCGACGACCTGGTGCCCAACGTATTCCTGGGCGAGGCATGGGAGCGCGCCCGCGACTTCGCCCCGGACCCCGTCACGGACGTACTCAAGGAGTGCTTCCGCTACGTCGACTACCGCGTCGAGCAGGTCGACCCCGCGCTCGTCCGGTTTCGGCTCGCCGCCTGGGAGCCCCACCATGCTGATTGACGTAGGGAAGAAATTCCAGCCATACCAGCGCCGCCTGGTTACGGCCGGGCTCATGAGCCGGTTCCGGCTGGCGCGCGGGGTCGCCAACCTCACCGGCGCGGGCCTCGACCTGGCCGACCGGGTCAGCTACACCATGCTGTCTGGCGCGGAACGCCGCTGGAATCTGGAGCTGGTGGCCCATCCTCCGGTGTCCCGGTCCGGCGCGACCTGGCGGTTTGCCAAGGAGATGTCGCCTCACTTCGACTGCTACGAGCTGGCGGCGGATGAATACCTCTGTTTCGACTACAACCTGGCCCACCTCGATTGGCTGCGGGAGCGCATCACCGACCCAACTCTCCCGCGTGCCGTCGCCACGAACGACGGCCTTTACCGGCCGGTGGCCGACGTATGTGCCCTGGTCCGAGACGAGTTCATTGCCCCGTCCCCCGGCATCCACATCGCCGCGCCGGCCACTGGACGCCATGAGATCTGGCGCGGTGTGCTGGATCTCGTGTGCGAGGTAGCGCACGCGGTAGGCGTGCCCGGCCTCCTGGTCGAGCGTGAGGCGCCCGCCCACTACGCGCGCCGCTCCGTGGCTGCCGTACTGCCGTCCCCGCAAGGCGGCATGGAGCCATGGATGCTGGCGTACGAACTAGGCCCCGCCTTCGAGAGCTACCTGGGCTGCCCAGGCATGGGCGTCTTCGAGATCGGCATCAGCAGTCGGGTGCTGGCGTTCGCCGCGCATCTGCAGGGCACACGAGCGGCCGTCTTCGGCAGTGCCGTCACGCCCACCCAAGTGACTGTCGACCTCCGTACACCCGGAGCGGACGAGGCGCTACTGCGAGAGCGCACAGCCGGGCTGCGCACTCACCGGCTCATCTCAGGTGCCGACGCCACCCGGCCCTCGACCATCGCCGGGCTGGCGCCCGTCCTGTACAACCCAACCCGCGACCGGTACCGGCTGCTGCTGGAGGACTATCGGATCGAGCACCCCCGGGACCGGCCGCTGACGGATGTGGTAGCCCTCGCCGACCGCCGCCTGCGCGCCGCCCAGAACGATCTGATGACCGTCCATCTTGCCTGCGCCCGTACCGACGGGGCCCCAGCCGGCCCCGCGCCGGAACTGGTCGCAAAGGCGGAACCCGGCACCGTCCTCGCTGGTCTTCCCGGCGCCTGGGCCGGCACCCACCTCGACCCGCGCGCCCTCGGCTGATCCCGCGCGCCCCTCCCGACGAGAAAGACCACCCGTGGCCACAGCTCCGACCCCGACCAACGACAAGCTGCACGGACTGCGGCGCGACGAACATGACGATATTGCCGCGATCCTGCCGTACCTCGACCGCGAGGACGGGCTCCTGACCCTGTACAGGACTCCATATGACGGCCTCTGGGGCTCAGCGGAACCGTCGCTGATCTACCTGCCCGACCGGGCCCGCGACAACGCGCGCTCACTGAAGGCTGCCTTCGCCCAGTACTTCGATGTCTCCCTGCACTTTCCGCTCAAGAGCTGCTACCTCCCGGCCATTGCCACGGCCTTGCGCGCGGACGGACATGGCGTCGAGGTAATGAGCGACCTTGAGTGGCAGCTCGCCCGTCGGTTCGGGTTCACGCCCGAGCAGGTAGTGGCCAACAGCCCGGCCCGCACCTCAAAGCACCGCCGGGAGTTGATCGCCGCAGAGACCGGGCTAATCGGCGTAGACAGCGTGGCCGAGCTGGAGCGCATTGAGGACGAGGCCCGATCCCAGAGCCGGATTGCCCGCATCGCCGTACGAGTCAACCCGCTGAACGAAACGGGTGCGTTCTTCACCGCTGGTTCGAAGCTCGGCGCCGACCTCGATGGTGCCGCCGACCTGGTCGAGCGGGCGCTGGCGTCCCGCTGGTGCGATGTAGCCGCCCTGCATGCGCATCAGCTGCGCCACTGCACCGACGCCCATCTCTTCCACCGCATGGTTCGTGGCCTGGCGGAACTGGCCGTCCAGACCGCCCCGGCGGACCGCCCTTTCCCCACCGTCAACCTTGGTGGCGGCCTGGAGTCCCGTTTTCTGCTGGAACGCTCCGGGGCTAAGGCGGATGACTTTGCCGAGGCTGCGCGCGACGCGCTCGGTATGCTGCCGGTCACGCCGTCGGTGATCCTGGAGCCGGGCCGCTACGTCGTCGGGGACGCCGCCGTCGGCCTCACCAACGTCGTTGGCCGGAAGGTCAACTCGAGCGAGACATGGCTGATCTCCGACCTGTCCTCCAACGTCCTCATACCGTTGCCCGACCTCGCCTACCACCCTGTACCGCTGCGGCTGGCCCCTGACACGGATTGGGAGCGGGTGCACGTCGGCGACGCCACCTGCGCGCCCTCCCACCTCTGCCGGTCGGCTGAACTGCCGTCCACCGCAGCTCTGGACGGGCTGGCCGTCCTAAACTGCGGTGCCTATACGAGCGTTTACGCCGAGCTGTGGGCCTTCCCGTTGCCCCGCATCGGTGTGTTCGAGGACGGCCAGTTGCGCGAGGTGTTCGGCCCGCCCCAGGAGGCCGACATGTTCAGGGCGCTGTACGGGTCCGCCGCTACCGGTGGCTGGGCGCCGAGCGGTTCCTGATCGCCCCCTTGTGCTCGATGATTCGGGGCGCCGGTCCTGGTGGTCCCCACTGGTCCCGCTCGCTGTGTGATCCGCCATGCCACTGCGGTGGAAGGAAAGCGAGTACCAAACGACGGATGAGCGAGGCGCGGCTGAAGCCTAGGGACTACGGCGTCCGCCGCCAGCGCCGTACCACTGCTCACCATTACGGGGTCCACACTGCCGCGGATGGCCCGGTTCCGGACGACCCATCGAGCGTTGTCCGGCAGACACGGACGTATCTGGCGCAGACAGAGGTAGGGGCTTCGACGACGTTGAAAGAGCTGTTCAACCGGCCTTCCTGCGTGAGCGATGCGTGAGCGGACAGTGCGGCACCGTCTGCGACAGACGAGACCACGTATCACGCCGCACGTGCCTTGACCAGGTGGTTCCGGACACCCAACAATCGTCCGGAACCACCCAGCAAGATCCCACCAGCCGTATCTCAACCGAACGTGATCGCTTGATTCCTGCTGGTCAGGCATGGTCTCGGTCGGGGTGAGGGAGGCATCCGGCGTTCTGCTTCCGCTTGTTCGTCGAGGGGTGCGCGATGGCGTCGATGCTGGAGTTGCTGGAGGCACGGGAAGCGTCTGTCCGCGATGAGGGTGGAACTTCACTCTGGGTCCCACCCGATACGCCAACAATCGGTGTCCAGGGTGATCGCGTTCCAGCCGGTCCAGTAGGAGCACCGAGCGGACCTGCGCCGTTGCGCGACGCGAAGCGAGCTGTTGAGCCGGACCGATGAGTGAGCGGCGTAGGTGTCGAACGGAATGCCACGTAACTTCCCAGGAACGCTGCCTCAGCGCAATGCGCTGAATACAACAGCGCCCGCTAGCCCTCCGAGCAGGGCGCCGGCGACCGTCTGAGCCGGGGTGTGGTCGCGGAGCGAGACGCGGGACCAACCGATGGCCGCGATACCGAGCACCAGCGGTGCCATGTGCACGCCGTAGGCGAGGAGCAGGATCACGACCACTCCGCCGGCGACGGCGGTGTGGACCGAGACTTTCCACCAGATGGTCACGATCATGGTGGTGATGAGCCCGACAAGCATGGCGACAACCAGGGCGAACACCTCGCGGGGCGCCTGAAAAACGACGAGCAGTGAGATGCCGATCAGTACCGACGCCATCGTGGCGAGGAGAGGGACGGCGCGCTGCTCACGGACGCGTACGTGCTTGTCGGTCCAGTGGCCGCGCTTCACGCCGAGCATGATGACGGCGAACGGGATGCCGCCGCAGAACAGGGCGGCCAACACACCCCATCCGAGCCCCGTGATGCTGCTCGTGCTGTGCCAGCCGATGATCAGAAGTATCGCGATGACGAGGTTGGCCGGCGCGAGGGTGTCGGTGATGAGGCGGGCCGTGCGGGACTCGGTCACTGTGTCGTCTCCTGCGTTCGGGCGTGGTCGAGCTTGGCGGCGAAGGTGCGGGTGAGGTCGGAGTTGTAGGCCCTGGCGAGTTGTTTCAGCGCATCGATCTCGCTGGGCAGATCCCGGCCGCCGCTGGCGGGCGGGAGGGGCTCGCCGGACGAGGGTTCGCTGGCCTGCCGGGCTTGTTTGGCGCCGATGATCCAGCAGGCTTCCGCCGCGATGTCCGCCTGGGCACCGATGAGGCCAAAAGCCGCGACGTGGGCGCGAGCCTGGTCGCGCAGGCTGCTGGGGGCGTGGTCGCTGAGGACCAGGACGGCGTCTCGGATCTCGATGGTGCGGCGATACAGCCGGTCGTGTGCGCGGCGGAGCTGGACGATTTCGAACATTTTGCGCCGGGGCGGGTCGAGACGGACGTCGGGCACGACCTCGGTGAGGCTGAGCCAGAGCGGGTACAGCTGCAGCAACTCGCGGTACTCGCGACTCCAGCGGTGCAGTCGCCCGGCGGCGGGCAGCGTGCTGCCGGTCATGATGAAGATCAACGCACTGAAGAGCAGAAGACCGCTGATCGCCTCCCTCGTGCTGGCCGGAACGGGGCTGTGTCCCAGAAATCCCAGGATCACGAAGGCCGCGCGGTGTACGGCGTAGACGATGCCGATGGTGGTTCCCATGCCGGTGAGACGCAGGCCACGGCCGAGGAGGCCGATATCAGGCTGCCGGCCCCAGCGCCAGCACAGCCGGGAGGCGCTGAACAACGCAGCCGCGAGGTACCCCGTCCACACCACTCCGTAGGCGGCGATGCGCCAGTCGGCGGCGTACTCGGTGAGCAGGTCCACCGCCTCGTACGGCTGAGGAGCGGCGAAGAACAGCACCGTGATGATGGCTGCCGCAGCGACCGGGACCAGGAGGTGGAGGCGGGAGGACTTGAGCCCGGATGCCTTCTCCTCGGCCATGTTGTGCACGAAGGTCAGCACCGAGTGCGCCGCGACGATACCGCTGAGGTGCTTGCCCAAGGAGCTCAGGTTGTGGACACGCAGACTGGCGTCCAGGGGCGCGGCGACGAAGGACGGCCTGAGGGTCATGGCAACCGCCAGCGCGAGGAAGGCGCTCCATAGGGCTCGCTTGCTCGGATCGCGCCATGCGGCCGGGGTGCGCCACGCGGTGACCAGCCACAGCAGGGCCGCAGGAATTGTGTCGATCATTCCGGGGCGCTCTTACGAGTCGCTGAGCGCGTCGCCCAAACGGCGGAGGACGCTACTGCGTGCGGTCCTGCCGGTGCGGGAGGCGGCGGCCTTGCCGGCGATAAGTCCTGCGAATCGCTCGGCGTCCCGTTCGTCCTCGGTTCCGTAGCTGGCCCTGGTGAGGAGACTGACCACCGTGGCGGGGTCGATGTCCGCGAACAGGCCGCCGCCTGCCGACTGGACGCCGTCGAGGATCGACGTGTGCCCCAGGAGCATGTGTCCGATCTCATGCAGGATGATGTGGTTTTGGTGAAGCGGGCTGGTCGCTGCCTCGTGGAAGATGTGGTCGGCCTTCTCTGTAGCGATCCAGACACCGCACGGGGCGTCGGTGCCGGAGATGCCCGGGACGCTGTGCAGGTGGAGCGCGCGACCGCGCTGCGCCGCGATCCGGTCACAGAGGACCTGGACGTCGAAAGGGTCCGGAATGTCGATTGAGGCGAGCACGTCCTCGAAGTCCGGGCGGTCTTGACGTCCGTCGCCCGGCTGCTCTCGTCGACTACGCAAGGACAACTCGGCTCCGCAGGTGGCGCTGTACGTTGACCGCGGTAGAGGCGGCACCGGAATCCAACATTCCAGCACGGAAAACGATACGTCAGCGTTCAAGGAAATATGCCAGCGTCATGCGTCAATGCGTATTGATCAAGGAATTGCCTGATTCGGCATCACTTGATCAAGGCTGAATAGAGCGGCAACACGTGTCGGCAGTGTCATGACCACGCAGGCAGGGCTCGCGGGGTGGTGTGCGCCACACTTGCGCCAAGCGGTGGCTCGACACCTGACGGTCGCTATCCGTTTACCGGCTGGATGCCTCGTCGTCGGCAAGCCCTTCCAGTGTGCGAGCCCGCTCGATGAAGCCCTTGATCGTCTCAAGGGTCTCTGTCGAAAGGCCGGAGGCTCTGAGGGCGACATCTCGCACTTGGTTGTCCCGCATGGATGTGAGTAGCGACAGCTCGGCGGTGATCCGCTCAGCTACCTCCTCGTCGAAGAAGTAGCCGGGAGGCACGCCGAAGAAGCCGGCCAGTGCCCGGATGGTCTGCATCTTCGGGTTCGTGTTGGTCCCGGTGCGGAGCTGCTGGATGGCGCTTGCCGAGATGGCTACGCCGGAGGTGTCCCGGATGCCCTGTGATACCTCCGCGTACGTGTAGGAGCCGCGCCCCTTCGGGTGCACCTCCCTGAACAGGTAGTCGAGCAACTCCGCGAAGGTGCGCTCGTGCTTCTCGGTCATCTCCAACCCTTCCTCATGGCCACGATCCTATCCACTCCAGTGGCGATCATGTGCCTGCGCGTCTCAGGTGGCGACATCGCAGTTGACGGATTGGCGCAACTGCGATGTACGTTGTCACCGAGTCTCATCCAGTTCAGTGTTCCGCTCCTGGTGGGAGTGGGTGCGAAGAGGATGGACTTGTGTCAGGGGTCGCCATATGGTTCTGGTCCCGCACAAGCGGATCACCGGCCGCCAGGCGGTCAGGAAGGGAGGGGTGATGCGCGCACTGGGGCCATAGAGCCCACCGGGGGCGAAGGAAGCCGGCGCCCGGGAGCTACCAACTCCCAGACGCCGGGCCGGCACCCCGAAGGGCACCGATTCACATCTCGCGGGCGGCGGGGCTTTTGCACGAGAACCGCCGCACCGCACTCCTACGAACAACGGAGTATCGCATGCTCGCCACGCCGAGCGGAACCCCGGCATGCCCGGACACGGCCCGCCAGCACCGCCTCGCGGCCCAGCTCGCCGACATGATCCCCGGGGCGATCGCCATCCGCGTCAGCCTCACCGACCCGAAGCAGGCGTGGCCCCACCCCCACGCCATCGCCAAGGACGCGGCCGGGGAGCCGATCGAGCTGAGCCGGACGACCGCCAGGGTCGCAGCCCGGTGGGTCCTGCGGGTCTGGCCGGACGCGGACTGGACCCGGCCTCACACCTTCGACCTCCTCGCCGCGGCCCTCACCCGCAGCGACCTCGCCGCTGCCCGTCGGGGCCGCTGACATGGCGCGGATCCGAACCATCAAACCGGAGGCATTCTTCTCCGAGTCGCTCGCCGAGGTGAGCGTCGAGGCCGAGCGGACCTTCTTCGGCCTCCTCACCCAGGCCGACGACCACGGCCGCCACCGCGACAACGCCGCGATCATCGCGGGGCTGCTCTGGCCCCTGCGGGCCGAGCACACCTCCGTCCACGTCGAGGACGACCTCCAGCAGCTCACCAACGCGGGCCTGATCTGCCGGTACACCGGCTGCGACGGCCGCCGTTACCTCCACGTCGTGACCTGGTCCGAGCATCAGAAGATCGACAAGCCCAGCCAGTCCCGCCTGCCCTCCTGCCCGCAGCACCACGCGGCGGACCGGTGCGGCACCTGCAAGGGGACCTGCACCAAGCGCCCCGAGGCGTCGCCCATCCCTCCCCGAGGTCTCGCCGAGACTTCGCCGAACACTCCCCGAGCCCTCGATCTGCCCACGCAGCCCGCTCCGACGCCTCCCGCCTCCCGAAGCGAGGCCCCGACCGTCCAGCAAGACGCTCTCGTCGGCCCCGTCGGCACCCCTGACCCCACCCGTAAGAAAGCAGCAGGTCAGACGGCATTCTCCGAGGGGTCCCCGAAGTCTCCCCGAAGCCTCGGAGAGGGCTCGGCGCCTGGATCTAGGATCTTGGATCCTGGATCTTCATTCCCTACGGAGCGCACAGCGCCCGCCGCCACCGTCTCGGCCAACGACCTGATCGGCGAGTACGTCGCCGCGTGCGACGAGCGACCGCCCAGCGACGTGATCGGACACCTCGGTCGCATCGCCAAGAAGCTCCTCGGCGAGGGGATCGCCACGGAGCACGTCCGCGCCGGACTGCGGCGCTTCGCGGAGATCCAGGGCCACCCCAGCCGCCTGCCGAGCCTGGTCAACGACGCCATGAACGCACGATCGGCCGGTTTGGCGCGGCCGGGAATCCGGCCTACCGTGCCCGCTCACACCGCGTGGACCAATCCGGTCGACGCTGCCGCCGCCTACGCCGAGGAGCTGTGATGCGCACCCGTACCCGCGACCCGCAGACCCTCGGAGCCGCAGGCACCCTGGACCGGATGGCCCGGATCCTGGCCGCCCGCAACATCGACCCGGCTGCCGTCGCCGCCCTGGCCGACGAGCCCGAGCCCTTCTCCCCGCTGGACGCCCTGTTGGCCACGATGCCCCCGCGCTACCAGGGCGCGGTCGCCGACCACCCGCAGGTCCTGGCTTGGGTCCGGGACGTCGCCCAGCAGGCCGTCGCCCCGAGCATCGGAGCCCGGCGGCAGGTCACCACCGGCCCGAGCCTGCTGATGGCCGGGGTGGTCGGCGCGGGCAAGACCCACCAGGCGTACGGCGCGGTCCGACAGCTGGTGCAGACCGGAGTGGGCGTGCGCTGGCGCGCGACCACCGCCGCCGACCTGTACGCGGACCTGCGCCCCCGGCCGGGAGCCGACAGCGAGCGGGAGCTGGCGGACGTCAGCAGGTGCCCGCTGCTGATCATCGACGACCTCGGCGCGGCCAAGGCGTCCGAGTGGGTCGAGGAAGTGACGTACCGGCTGATCAACCGCCGCTACAACCACATGCTCCCGACGCTGATCACCACCAACCTGGCGATCAAGGACCTCCGGGCCTACCTCGGCGACCGAGTCACCTCCCGGCTCGCGCAGATGACCACCCGGGTCGAGTTCGAGCCGGTCGACCGCAGACGCCACCGCCCCGCCGCCTGACTCACCGCCGGCCGCCCCGCCGGGCCGCGCCTCCAGCGCGCCGCCCCATGCACCTCCCGACCCAGCGCACCCCCTCCGCCGACACCCCTGCGCGCGGAGAGCGATCGGAGCAACCCGCATGACCAACACGACGATCAGCCCTGCCCGCCACCGCTCGCTCGGTGACCACACCTGGCAGGACCAGGCCGTCTGCCAGAGCACCGAGTACAACCCGGTGGACCCCGAAATCTTCTTCCCCGAGCCCGACGAGACAGCCAAGATCACCACCGCCAAGTCGCTGTGCGGCCAGTGCCCGGTCCGCCGCACCTGCCTGGACGCCGCACTGGAAGGCGGCGACACCCACGGCATCCGGGGCGGGATGACCGAGGAGGAGCGCGAGCCACTGCACGAGAAGCTCGCCAACCGCCTCGACTACAGCAGGGTCAACGCCACCGTAGCCGGGCGCGACGTCCACCTCACCAAGGCCGAGCGCCGCGCGGTCGTCTACGCCGCCTACCGCCACGGCCTCACCGAACAGCGCCTCGCCTGGCTCCTGAAGATCACCGAGGAGCACGCCCAGAAGCTGTACCGCGAGACCCGCCGAGCCCTGCGCAACCGAGACCTGGGGCAGACCACGAAGACCACCCCGCCCCCCGAGACCGACGGCAAGCGCCTGGGCCGCGACGACTTCGGGACGGCGGCGTGAGCATCGCGAGCGCGCCGAGCACGGCGCACGTCACCGGGTGGGACCGCGCGGTCGTCATCGCCCTCGGCGGTGCGGGATGCGCCCTCAGCTACGACGCGCTGCAGCAGATGGCCGTCGCCATCCACGTCCGGGGGCTGCTGACCTACCTCTTCCCCTTGGTGATCGACGGGTTCATCGCGTACGGCATCCGGGCCCTGCTGGTCCTGCGCGACGCACCGCTGCGCGCCCGGCTCTACGTCTGGACACTCTTCGGCACGGCCACCGCTGCCAGCATCTGGGCCAACGCGCTGCACGCGGTCAGGCTCAACGAAGAGAACACCTCGGCCACCGGGCTGCGGCTCGGAGACACGGTGGTCGCGGTGCTGTCCACCATCGCCCCGCTGGCCCTGGCCGGAGCGGTGCACCTGTACATCCTCATCGCCCGAGGGTCGGTCAAGGACAGTGACCGAAGTGACCGTGATGACCTCGGTCAGGCCGGTCACCCCGGTCAGCCCGAGCGCATCGCGGTCACTCGGACTGACCGGGCCGGTCAGCAGCAACCGCAGCCCGGTCAGGTCAGCGCCGGACAGCCGGCCACAGCCCTGACCGACCGGCCCCGCCTGTCCCTGGGCAAGCAGACCCCGGATGCCCGGACGCTGACCGGGGGCAGCGCCCCAGCGGACAGCAGCAGCCCGGACACCAGTCACCATGGCCGGGAGCGCAAGGCCGCTGACCTGGGCGGACAGCCGGACACCGCCCCGGCGGTTAGTGACCGACAGGCCGTCACCGAGCCGGTCACTGGTCTCCCGGACAACCTCCCGCAGGTCACTGGCTGGCCGGTCACTCCGCCACCGGTCACTGACTCGGACACCCGGACAACCGGTGACCGGCGACCTGACCCGGACACCGAGGAACTGCTGGAGATCGCCCGGTCAGCGGTCAGGGCCGAGGACAAACTGACCCGCAAGGTGGTCGCCCAGGCGATCCGCGGTCAGCAGATCCCGCTCTCCAGCGACACGCTGACCGCCCTGATGGTCCAGCTCCGCCAGCAGCACGGACAGTCGGTCACCACCTCCCGGAACTGACCGCACACCCCATGAGGAGGGTGACCGAGCCGGACACCCCGGCCGGTCACCCCACCCCACGACCTCCTCCCGTGAACCGGAGAGCACCGCCATGCGCACGAACCCCGCCACACCCGCCGAGGTGGACACCTGGCTGACCGTCCTGCACCAGCGCGGTCACCTCCACCGCGCCGAATCCCGTCCTGACAACACCTGGACCGTGCAACGACGCCGACACAGCCGCCCCTGGACCCTGCACCATCCGGTCCTGGCCATGGACTGGATCGAGGACATCGTCCGCGACATCCACCAGCAGGACGCGGAGACGGGCCGGTGACCGCCAACGACCCGGCGGCCACCACGTCCGGACCGCAGCGTGACCCCAACTCGGCTCCTGGCGGAGCAAGTTGTCGCATACGACGGTCCTATGGCCCGTCGTATGCACTTGCCCCCGCCCAGGGGGGCGGGGGAAGTCCGGCTGGGCCCCGAGCGAGGGCGCACGGTGACCAACCGGACTCCCGGCACCAGGGGGCGCCCGTCGTGGGAGGAGAAGCAGACGACCGCGCCCCGCGAGAGCAGCAGAGCCCGAGCCAACCTGCGTTCCCCGACCGCAAGCCGCGCCGACGCACCCGCAACCCGAGTCAGCGCACGCACAAGACGACCACCCGCCTGTCCGACACCGAGAAGACCGAGATCACCGCCGCCGCCAAGCAGCGCGCCGTCACCGTCGCCCGTTTCCTCGCTGCTGCCGGCCTCGCCGTCGCCCGCGGTTCGACCACCGTGCACACCAACGAACAGCTCGACGCCGCCATCGACGAGATGGCCGCCCTGCGCACGGCCATCTCCCGTGTCGGCAACAACATCAACCAGATCGCCTTCGTCTACAACGCCGGAGGACAGCCCCGCCCTGGCGAACTCGACCACGCCCTCACGACCTTGACTCACGTCCTGGCCCGCGTAGACGACGCGGCCGACACCCTGGTGAAGAAGCGCCTCTGATGGTCCCCAAGATCCGATGCGGCTCGCGCACCCATGGCCTGCTCGTCTACCTGTACGGACCCGGCAAGCGCGACGAGCACACCGACCCCCACCTCGTCGGCAGTTGGGACGGCTTCGCCCCCGACCCTGGCCGTGACACCAGCCCCGACCCCGACCCCAAGGTCACCCTCGCCCGGCTCGCTGCCGCCCTGGACCTGCGGGTCAAGCAGGCAGGCCCGAAGGCCCCGGCCGAGCACGTCTGGCACTGCTCAGTCCGTACCGACCCCGGCGACCGGACCTTGACCGATGACGAGTGGAACACCGTCGCCCGCCGCCTGGTCCACGCCGTCAACCTCGCCCCCGAAGGCGATCCTGACGGCTGCCGCTGGGTCGCGGTGCGCCACGCCGACGACCACATCCACATTCTGGCCACCATGGTCCGAGGCGACCTGCGCCGCCCCAGGATGAACTACGACTTCAAGAAGGCCCAGGCCGAATGCCGCCGCATCGAACAGGAGATGGGCCTGCGCCGACTTAAGCCTGGCGACGGCACCGGAGCCAAGACGCCCACCAGCGCCGAGCGCTTCAAAGCCGAGCGGAGCGGCCGACCCGAGACACCGCGCGAGACGCTGCGCGAAGCCGTCCGCCAGGCCGTCGCCGGAGCCGCCAGCGAAGCCGAGTTCTTCACCCGCCTTCGCGAAGCGGGCCTGCGCGTCAAGCTCCGGCACGCCCCCTCCGGGGACATCCTCGGCTACACGGTCGCATTGCCCGGCGACCGCAACCGCGACCGCGAGCCGGTCTCGTTCGCGGGCTCGACCCTGGCCCCCGACCTTTCCTATCCGAAGATCCAGCGCCGCCTTGCCGACGGAACCGCCGACGCGGCCTCGCTGCCGGAAGCAGACAGCGAAGGGTCGGACTGGTCGCCGCCCGCACGGGGGCGACGCACCGCCACCGGGATCGCCGAGCGCGCCGCGATCCTCCTGGACAGCGACGACGACGATGCCGCAGCCCAACTCGTCGGAGTCGGCGAACTCCTGGACGCGGTCGCCCAGACCTCTCAGGCCGCCACCCGCGCCGAACTCGGCGCAGCCGCTCGCTCCTTCGAACGCGCCACCCGCAGCCACGTCAGGGCCGAACGCGCCGACACCCGCGCGATCCGCTCGGCGGCCCGGGGCATCATCCAGGCCGGCAGCGCGCTCGGCCGAGGAGAGGACGGCGGCACCACCGCCATGCTCGTCTCCACGCTGGTCCTGGTGGCGCTGGCCGCAGCACGCTGGCACTCCGCACGCGGTCACGCCCAGCAGGCCGAAGCCTCCCGTCAGACCGCCGAGCACCTTCGCGCCGCCTACCGCCAGGCCGCCGCCGCGCCCATGCAGGCCCTGCGCGACCAGGGCCGAGCCTTGCCCGAAGCACAGCGCCGCACCTACGAGACCACCATCCGCGCAGCCCTGCCCGAGAACCGCACCCGACCCGGCACGAACACGAAGAACGACGCCCTGGCCGCCACCCTGGCCCAGGCCGAGCAGGCAGGCCACGACCCGAAGGCCCTCATACAGGAGGCCATCGCCATGCGCGAACTCGACACGGCCGAGGACGTGAACGATGTCCTGGTCTGGCGACTGCGCCGCCTCGCCCAACTCCCCGCCCACCCGGGCGAAGCCACTCGACGCCCACAGGCCGGCACCGGCCGCGCCACGCCTCCCGCCAACCCGGCCAGCGTCCGGACCGCGCCCCCGGCCTCGCCGAGGCCCGCCGCACCGGACCCGCACAGCCGCCCGCCGCGCCGCTGACCAGCAGTCCGGCAAGCCCGCCACCGTCCTGCCGGACTGCGCGAAACACCTGGACAACCCGCTCCACCGGCTGTTACGGATGAAGAGAAGGACCTCGACCGGGAGATGACGCTCGTGCTCAGAACGACCGACAACCACGTAGAGCCGACCCCCGTCCTGCCCGCTGCCCCCGCCGGAAGTGATCCGCTGCTGCAACTCCAGTACGAGACACAGTCGCCCAGCGGACCCGGAGCGACGCGATGCCTCAGCCACCCGCCGGAGCTGTCCCTGCGCGGCATCCCCGTGCTGTGCTCGGCCTGCCGGGCCCGGCGTGACTGGCTGCTCATCAACCACGGCCGCAACGTCTGGGTCCGCTGCCGCTGCGGCAATCAGTGGCTCGAGCCCGAGATCAGCCGCCCCGACTTCGACGCCATGATCGCCATCCCGGACGGGACGACCTACCCCAGCGTCGAACAGGGCCTGATCGCACTCGGCTTCGACGGCGCCTTCGCCGGCACCTACCTGGGGTAATGAGCGGAATTGCCTCCCATACAACAGAGACCAGCCCCTCGCCCGCGAAGATCCCTGGAGTGGGTAAAGCGCAGGCAGCCCGGCAAAGGATGATTGGAATTGAGAGAGTCGGTGTCACCTGTACAGGTGCCAGGCAGTGGAGGGAGTGCCGTCCGGGTCAAGGCCGTAAGGCCATTGTGCGGCTACCTGGGTAGGCAGCCATTCGCCATATGTCACGTGTGAGTAACTTGGGTTGATGAAGACTCCGCCGTCAGCGGCTTGACGCGCATACTTCTCGGCGCCGTTGATGTCTCCCGATTTCTCGCGTTGCTCGGCGATCCACAGCAGCGCCCCGGTATTGCCGAAACGGCCTGCTTGCAGGGCCAGTGCCTCGGCACCTGCCGCGTCTCCGGCGTTCATCCGGAAGTCTGCCAGGGTCAGCAGAGCTTCGGTGTCTCCTGCGGCAGCTGCCTCCTGCGCCACGGCCTCGGCTTCTGCGGGATTGCTGGCTTCCTCGTGGGCCTCGGCCACCAAGAGCAGGCCAAGCGTGTCGCCTGCTGCAGCCGCTTTCCTTGCGAATATCTCTGCTCCCGCCAAATCTCCTGCCTTGAGGCGGAGATCGACGAGTTCGCTCCACGCCTCTGCCTCCCCCGCCGCAGCAGCCTCAAGAGCAAAGCGGTCGGCTGCGGTCTTGTCCCCTCGGTGGTACATCTCCTCAGCGATCCGGGTGAGCGTGACGGCACTGGGTCCACCGGTGGTGCGGTGGACCAGGTCCTCAGGCGCAATGGTGTGGTCGGCATCCCGCTGTACGCCCGCGTAGCAGAGCATCCCGGGGAGGCCGCACGCGACAGCGACCTGCCATCCGACCTGCGCCAACTGTTCCTCATCGCTTTCCTCTTGCAGCAGTGTGAGGAATCGCCCGAGGCCCGTGAGGCTGCCTTGCTCGGCCGCTTCACGGACAGCGTCCATCTCGTTGGCCGTGTCTCCCTCCGCGCGGAAGGCGTCAGCAAGGAGTAGGAGCGCCTGTTCGTGTCCGTGATCGGCTGCCTGGCAGATAAGCTCGTTGGCCCCCTCACGGTCGCCTGCGTCTTCCCGGATGTGCCCCAGGTAGTACAGGCCCTCGGGGTCGTCGGCATCGGCCACGCGTCGGGCATAGACCTCGGCTGTTTCCAGGTCGTTGTCACGCCAGCTCACCTGCGCCAGATGGAGCATGGCCCACGTCTCCCCTTCGTCAGCAGCCCACGTTACGACGGCCTCGGCAGCCGCGCCCGTCAGTTGAGCTACGACGAACTTACTCACGCAGTCCTCGCTCAGGTCGCGGAAGCAGGCAGAGCGTTGGTGCAGAAGAAAGGCCCAGCGCAGCCGGTAGCGAGCCAGAGCTGCCTCGGCCAACCGGCCGAGGTCTTCGTGATTGTCCATGTGCACCCACGCCGCGTGCCAGAACGACTCAGGTGGGCACTGCATGCGTCGTGTGGTGCGGCCGTGCTGCTCCAAGTAGTCAGCGAGCCGATACACAGGGCACGCGCTGTCTGGGGTGGGCGCCTCGGCGAGACCGAGCCGACGTGATGGTCGGGGGCGGACTCGACGCAGCGCGGCGAGGTTGCCGCGTACCAGCTGGCTTGCGTCGGCCAAGGCTTGTTCGAACCAGTTGTCGGGGAGCAGGTCGTACTGGGCGTCTGTGAGGTAGCCCTCCACCGCGTCGGCAAGGAAGTCGTGGGGGATGTGCAGGCCGATGCCGAGGCGGCGCGCGTCCATCGCGGCGGTCACGACGGCGCGGGCCGCCGGGTCCAGCGAGTTGTACCGGTGGACAAGCTCGGGGCCCCCGGCGAGGTCCTGCGTCACGCACCCCTCGGGCGCGCGCTCCAGCGCCTGAAGCAGCAGGTCGTCGTTCACGGCGGCCGTCCGGGCCTTGTCCAGCGTGGCAGCGTCAAACCGGTCCGGGACATCGAGCCGGCGGTGGTTCAAAAGCGCCCTAACTTGAGGATGTGAGTCCTCCGCGTCGGGCCTCGGGAGGGCGGTGTAGGCGTCGGCGTAGTCAGGCCACAGCGTGCCCAGGATCAAGATGGGGCCGCGGGTAGGGTCTTGGAGGAGCGTGGTGAGTGCAGCGGCGAGACGTTCCCCTGAGCCTTGACGGGCTCCGAGGTAATGCTGGGCCTCGTTGAGCCAGATCACGGTTCGGGGACCGACGCGCTTCAGTCCGGCGAGGGCGGCTTCGGCTCGGGTGGGGTCGAAGGGGTGCCAGAGCAGCCAGCCTTCCTCTGCAAGGGGCTGAATGGCCTCCCAGCACGCTCTCGTCTTCCCCGTGGAGGAGGTGCCGACAAGGACGGCCATGCGGCTCTGGCCGGCCTTCGCCTCGCGGACGATCTCAGCAAGGCGATCGTCGTGCGGCCTGGGCACGTACGTCGGTAGACCTGCGCGCTTCGGATGTGAGGCCCGTGGCGTAGCTGGGGCGGCTGCCGGATGGACTTCGAGTTCCAGCGGGTCGCATTCCGTAATCGGGCGTCCTGGGACACCGTCAGCTTCACAGTCCCCGAGGACCTCAGGAGACGGCGTGCTCCGGGCTGTCCGCAACAGTGCGAGCAGTGGGTCTGGATCGAGTCGTAATGCCTGTGCCAGAGCGGTGATGGTGTTCACGCTGGGGGCGGGCGCGGTGTGGCTGAGGGCCTGGTTGACAGTCGAGCGCGCAAGCCGTGCTCGCTTGGCCAGTTGCGTCTGGTCGCATTGGGCCTTGGCCCGGGCCGCATCGAGACGGTCACGTAGTTCGGCAAGCGCCGATTCCCGGCCACCGAACTCCTGCGTCTCCGGCTGGTCGTCGGTCATTCGCTCCCCCTCGCGATGCGCTGTGCTGGGTGTCGGTCGTTGTCCGTCATTGTTCGCGCGGCCCATGACGGACATCTGGTGCACCAGATTCGACTCGTCAACCACAAATTGTGAAGGAGCGACGGGTTATGTCTGTGCAGGTGTTCATGGTGCTGGTCGGCTGTGCGCTGGCGGTGCTGTTCGGAGCGCTGGCCGGAATAGGCGCCGGGTATCTGGCCCGCCGGGACGGGGCATCGTATCCGGCGGCTGTAGGCAGGGCAGCCGCCGCGTTCGCCGCGACGCTGATGTTGGCCACGGCCGTGACGGCAGCGCTCGGCGGGCTGACGGGGTGAGAGGCCGACGGACGAGAGGCTTCCCCGCCCGTTGCCGTGTCAGTCGGCGACTGCGCTCACCGCAACCTCACACCGTCCGGCGGGCAACGTGTCGATCGCTGCAGGAAGCCTTGCGGTCGCCGCCGCGAACCCTGCGCCAAACCACGGCGGAGGCACGCGATTTCCGGCTTGGTGGTCTCCAATCAGCTACGCGCTCAGAGCGGAACAGAACCTGAAACCGACCATGCTGGTGCGATGAGTGGCGCGAACGCTTGGCGAGCTGCGGGCCCCGGAATCCGGTGCCGGATCAGGCAGCTTGATTCAGCGTCCACCCTCAGCGCCCGCGAAAGCTATTGAGCGTAGTCCCTGCGCCGCTGGCCGACTTCAGGTACTCGTTCTCCGCCACCGACTCCGCCAGCTCAACCAGCAGTCCGCCAGCCATAGACTTCAGTTCCTTGTTCTTCCAGGTGAGTACCCCAATAGCGGCGGCAGCTAGGAAGCCGAGGCAGACCTCAGCAGCGACCCTGCCTTTGCCGGACTTGCCTTCGGTTGGCTCGGCATCTTCTACAGCGTCAGCGACCTCAGCAGTTTCGATGCCGTCCTCCCCGAGAATGCCGTTCTTCTCGCGGATGCCGACGTGGCCCGTCTGGTGCGAGTGCTGTTGAAGCTGATCGAGGTCGTTGCTCCCGTAGGAGCAAGACCCGCATTGATAGTCGGTCACCAGTCAATCCTCTCGCTCCACGAAGTGGAAATGGTGGACGGGGATGCAGCCACATCAATCCCAGCTTCCACCCACACTAGTTGGCTGCCCTCAGCTGCGGTTGCTGTGCTTGGGAAGCCGGCCTCGGAAGTCGCAGCCAGGGCACTCGTCTTCGCCCTGGACATGGCCCTCGTACCAGCCGTGGACGGCTGCGTGGAGGATCGCCTCCTCCACCGAGGCTTCGGCGCTGCGGACCGACGCGATGGCGTTGCCGACAATCAGCCGGAGCACGGTGCTGTCGGGCGAGGGGAACGGCGGGGACGGCATCGGCGAGTCGTCGTCATGGCCGCAGCCTATGGGTGGGACCGACTGCCAGTCAGCCGGATGCGGTGCCGTCGGGTCGGGCGGTGCCGTGCAGGTCGCTGCGGAACCCCCGGTTGACCGGCTGCCAGCCCTGGAACTGGAAGGTGGCGTGCCTCCAGCGCGGCTGGTCCGGCAGGCTGGTGCCCGGGCTTCGGCAGACTGCACCGGCCCATGCGGCTGCGGGCGGCCCGGACGCGGATGCCCAGGTGGGCGGCGACCTCCGGATACCCCCAGGTCGTTGGTCGTCCTGTCTACTCGCTCGCCGGTGAATGAGCGTACGCACCATCCGGACGGGTGTGTACGGCGGAGGGCGCCCCCTCCGGTCGGCGGGGGCGGCCTCCTGCGGTTGTGGTCAGACCTCGGCGAGGCGGTTGGAGAGGTCCAGGGCGCTGGCGGCGACGGCGAGGGCGGCGCACAGGCCGGTCACCTCGTGGATGGTGGGGCGGACCAGGCGCGGCCAGTCGTCGGGGGCGGCGGGCCAGGAGGCGAGGAGAACCTCGGTGGTGGCCAGGCCGAGGTGGGCGGTGACGTCCCAGCCCGCGCGGGAGGAGGGCTCCCAGTGCAGGCGGATACGGCCGAGCGGGAGTTCAGGGGTGCCCGCCGGGAGCCAGGAGACGTCGAGCGGTCCCTCCGGGAGGGCGGAGACGCGCTGGACCAGTGCGCCGCGCACTCCCGGCGGCATGGGCCGCACGGCGAGGGTGTGCAGCGGGTAGGCGGTGGAAGGGTGGGGTCGCGGTGAGATCGGGGCCTCCTGGACAGGTCCGTACGGCGGGTCAGGCCCAGGCGAGGGAGTTGCGGACCGATGCCGGGAGGTAGCCCTCTTGGCCGTTCTCGGCAATGAACGCCATGCCGTCGCCCACGACGACGTCGGTGCCGAGGTAGTGGGCGAAGGGCCAGTCGGGGTTGACGGCCAGGCGGATCGGCAGGTCGGGGTCGAGGTTCTGAAGTTGGCGGAGCAGGTGGCCGACGGTCAGGTGCTGGGGCAACGGGGAGCCTCCGGGATCGAGGGTGAATCGGTGTGGTGATAGAGCGTCAGGGGTGTCGAAGCAGAGTTGGTCGCGCAAGACCGGCTGCTGGGTGGTTCAGCGGCTTGCGATGAGCGCGGCGAGGAACCCGACCACGGCCTCGGAGGGGGTGTCGACGCCGAACTCCTGGATCCAGGGCTTGGAGTCGGAGGGGTGGACCCGGACCTGCCAGACGATGCCGCGCTTTCAGGCGGTGGTGTCCTCGGGGAGCCAGCCGACGTAGACGCGGCCGTCCGGGCTGGTGCAGTGCGCGTTGGCCTCCGGGGTGTCGACGATCGCCCAGCCGAGCCCGCCGAGCAGTTCGAGGACCGGGCTCGCGCAGTGGTCGCTAGAGAGCCAGGCGTGTTCCTCCACGGCGGGGCGGACGACGGCTGGCAGGAGGGTGCTGGAGGCGTTCACGAGTGGGCGTCCCTTCGTTGACCTGCGGGTTTTCCCGACGTCTGTACGTTGACATGCGGTGTGCCGAAGTACGAAGTCGTTTCCGGGAAGGTGAGGTCTGCCGTGGGCGAACTGGCCGTCGAGGAGGGCGGAGGCCAGCGGGCCGGGGAATGGATCGGCGCGACCGGTTGTCGTAACCCGGTTGCGGCACAGGGCCGTACAGAGCAGAAGGGGCAGGCCGTGGCGGAGTCGAGCAGACACTGGGACGGTGCCGGGCTGGAGAGCAAGATCCGCGGCGCCGGGCGGCCGTGGACGGTGGGCGACATAGCGATGGTGGCCGACGGGCAGTGGGCCGTGGGCATCCAGGCCCGGAGGCAGCGTGGCGGGGAAGCCGTGGTGGAGCGTCGGATCGCGGACGGGCGGCGCGTCGAGCTGACGTTGGTGGAGCTGGCCCGCGCGATGGACTCCCGGTTCGGCGCGGCCCATCGCGACGAAGGCTCCCGCTGACTGGTTACCGTCCGGGCCCGGTCGTGGCCACCGTGGGGCGGACAGCGGCCGACGGGGCGGGCTGGTCCGGCGGTTGGCCCAGGGCACGCGGCGCGTGCGCGGAGCGGGCGACAGCGGCCTGGGCCAGGCTGAGCGACGGTGTCCGGTCCGCGGTCACGGCGGCTTCGCGGGCCTCGATCACGTGACTGATCGCCTGCAGGGCTATGCGGCTCTCGGCCTGCGCGACGCGCAGGTCCACCGCCGAGCTGGTGATCCGCTCCAGGTCGTAGAAGGCCGGCACATGACCGGGCCGGGTGAGGGCGTGCAAGCGGTCCTGGTGGACGGCGACCGCGTTGTTCGAGACGACGAGGCTCGATCGGATATGCATTGCTGAGCGGAGGAGCGGGTCCTCGACGGGGCGGCGGACCGCGAGGGTTTCCAGCACGTCGATGGGGCGGCCCCAGGCTTTCTCGATCATCGCGTCGGCATGGTCGAGGGCAGTGGCGTCGGACAAGGGTGGCTCCGGAGGGTGAGAAAGGGAACGGTGGTCAGCGGCCCTGCCCCGGGCGCGGGACCTGCGGAGCCGACGGCGGGCGCGGTGCCGGGATGAACGGCCGCGCGCCGGCAGGCGAGGGCGCCACGGTTGAGCGGGCGTTGGCAGCCTGGGCGCGGTGTACGTCCAGCGGCGTCGGCACCGGCGGCCTCACTGGGGTTGCCGTGGCCTGCGGGGGAAGGCGGCGCAGGTCGTCGCCGTAACGGATGACCGGTGCCGGATCAGTGAGGGCGGTGTTCATCGCGGCCACGAGGCCCTCCGGGGTGAAGGACGAGGCGGTGGCGTACCACTGGTTGCCGGGCGGTCCGGCCAGCATGAGCCAGCGCTCTTGATGGCCTGTCATTTCGGCGGTGTGGTCGAGGCGGTTGCGGCGTAGGTGGACCTTGGCCAGGCCGTCTGGGGATTCGAAGGAGATGTCGGTCGCACCGTAGCGGTGGCTCCAGCCTGCTGCCGCAAGAGGTGTGCCGACGTCCAAGGCCGCCAGCTCACTGTTGCCGTAGTAGAGGTAGGAGTCGGGGCCCTCAACGAAGGCGGCGGCGAGCGCGGTGGTGAAGCCCTCGACTATCTCAGTGGGGGTGCTGTCCTGGTACGTGACCAGCCAGCGGGGCATCGCGAAGGGGTCGGAGTACGCCGTGATCTTCCACAGCGCGTCGTCGTCGCCTTCGGGCAGGTAGCCCAGGCGGACCGTCTGGTCAGGTGCGTTGACGTACGCGTTGCCCATCTCGTCGTGAGTCAGGTTCCAGCCCACGTCGAGGAGGGGCCGGAGGGCGGGATCGCCGGTGAAGGTCGATCCCGCCAGGTATCGGGGGGTGACGTGGTATTCGCGCCACTGCTCGTCTTTCGGGTTGTGCGGCACGGCTCCTCCAAGGGCCTGGTCAGCGGCGGCGGGAGGAGCCAGGAGCGGGCACGCCAGCGGCGGCCGAGGCAACGGGCGGAGTGACTCCGGCCGGTTGTGGCTGCGGGGCATGGCTGAACAGGGAGTTCGGCGCGGCGGTGCTGCGACGCAGGGCGGCTGCGGTCCGGATTCCGTCCGACCTTGGCGGGATACCCGTGTGGGTGCGCGTGGCCGCCGCGACCCGGACAGGGGCGGGACGCGGTGCGGCGACGGGGTTGCTCCAGTGCTCGACGGCTGCGTAGACCGGGCCAAGCGCCCGTCCGGCGGCGGTCAGGACGTACGGATCGCCGTGGCGCGGTCCGGTGCGGGTGACCAGGCCGTCGAGCTGAAGCCGGATCAGGCGCTGCCGGGTGAAGCTGTTGTCCAGTCCTGCCTGTTGGGCGATGTGGACGAACCGCATGGGCCCGCCCGCGTCGAGGACCTGGATCACGGCGGTCGAGTGGCGAAGGTGCAGCCGACGCACGGCGTCCTCGACGCGCTCGGCACCGGCCACCTTGCCGAGCGGCAGGTGCGCGTGGGGCCAGTCGGACAGCGCCCGGTGTACCGAGGACAGTGCGCTGCCGAACCCACTGAGCTGGTACGGGGCACCGTGGCGATCACCGGCTCGGATCACCAGCCCGTCATCGTGCATCTGGGCCAGCCGCTTGCCGACGAACTGCTCGCTGACGAAGGGGAGGCGGGCGGCGACATCACGCACACGCATGGGGCCGTCCTGCTGAGCCAAGGTCTGTGCCGACCAGGTGGTCCACTTCGGCGCTATCAGGGACAGTGCCTCCTCGACGCGCTGGGCGTCGACGAAGCCGATCTGGGAGGTTGCGGGTTGTGCGGGGGCTGACATGGCGGTAACTCCCGTTATGACGAAGGTGAATCGAACGGCGGGGTGCGGATCAGTGAAGGTCGCGCTCGGCGCGGAGACGCTGGAGCACCGTGCCGAGGCGGTGGTTGCTGACGTGGATGCCGCGGGCGCGCAGACCCTGCCGCAGGGCTTCGCGGTTGAGCCGGGGCAGACGGGCGGCGACCTGGCGGGCTACGGCTATGAGGTCCTCGTCGCCCGGCGCGGGGCCGGTTCGCCGGGTGGCCGAAGGTCGGCGGGCGGCAGGCTGGTCCAGGAGGAGGCGGACGTCCAGCAGGTCCCATACTGCCTCGGCTTCCGACTGCTCCCGGCGTTCGAGGTCCACGACCTCGGCCGCGTACCGCAGCACGAGGTCATCGAGGGCGTGTTCGCCGGAGCGGCAGCGCTGCCAGGCTGCGTCGAGATTGCGGCGGGCGGCACGGGCATGGGCGTTCGTCGAGGCCAGGCCGTCGAGCCGCCGCAGCACGATGGGCAGAAGGGGATCTCCCGAACCGCCATGCGCGCTGTGGCGCTGGAGGTCCTCCAGCGGGCGGCCGTACCGGTGTTCGACCAGGTGGCGGGTGTAGATCACGGTGGACATGGAGGTCTTCCTTCCGGGGATTTTCAGCGGGAGCGGGAGGGCTTGGTGGTCGTGCCGGCGGGGGAACGCGGGTCGCGGGGTGGATAGTCGTCGCTCAGCGCCAAGGGGTCCTCGACGCCGAACTCCTCGGCGACCAGGTGCACGCCGGGCCGTTTCTCCATGTCATGGGGGTTCATTCGGCGGCCTCCATCCGGGCAAGCAGGGAGCGCACCAGGGTGGGCAGGCTGTCGGGGCCCTCGCCGATGAAGACGTGATCGGTTGCCTCGCCGAGGACGTACGCGGCGTCTTCGAGCAGGCCGCTGGAGATCTCCATGCAGGCGTCGGTGATCCGGGAGGCGGCGAGCAGGGACCGGGAGAGCACCTCGACGTAGTCGCCGGGGCTGAGGTCGGCAGCCTCGGCGGCTGTGCGGATGGCGGCCAACTCCAGCGCGCTGAAGGCGAAGTCGAACGCGTCGTCCTGGTCCGTCGGCGAGGGAGCGACGAAGGCCGGGTCCGGCGGCTCGGCAGGGAGGCCGACGCGCGTGCAGATCTGGTCCACGGAGGCGGTCAGCTCGGCGAGGGACTCGGTGAGCCAGCCGAGCGCGGAAGCGTAGGACGCCAGGGTGAACAGACCGGCGGGGGTGGAAGGCAGGGGCTCCTCGACGACGAACTCTTCGAGCCGGTCGTTCAGTTCGCGGACCACCCGGGGGCCGGCGGAGAGCGCGCCGAGGACGGGATGCAGGTAGGAGCGGCCGGCGGAGGTGGGGTACTCGGTCGTGAGGACCTCCGAGACGCTCCGCGCGGCGTCGGTGAGCAGCCCGGCCAGTTCGGTGCGGTCGAGGGACGCACGGTCGGCGGTCATCGCATGGAGGCCTTTCGGGAGGCGGCCGGGGCGGCAGGGCTGGCTGGCGCCGGTGCGGTGGCCGGGAGGGACGCGGTCGGGTCGATCGCGTGGGGGGATCGGGACCGGGCCGCCTGGACTCGGGCCTCGGCCGCCGGGTCGGTGCCCTCGTGCCAGTTGAGGGCGGTGCGGTTGGTGCGGAGCTGGGCCGTGCGGTAGACCGCGTAGTCCTCCCGGGCACCGGCCGCGACGAGGTAGATCTCGCGCTTGTGGGTCGAGGTGGGCGGGGCCGGGCGGAACTGGATGACCATCCGGTAGGAGACGGCCGGGTCGACGTAGACCTTGTGGAAGCCCGCGAGGCGGCCGGTCAGCGGCAGGCAGTCGTCGCTGCCGTGGACCAGGTTCTGCAGCTCCAGTAGCGCCAAGTCGCGGACTTCGTCGGGGAGTTCGCGCAGGTCCGCGATGGCGTCCGGGTGGGCGGCGAAGGCGAAGCGGGCGCGGCTCACATCGGCCTCCCAGGGCTCGGGCGCTTGGCCGTTCCTGCCGACGGCGCGTTGCCCGTGTCGAGGTCGGCTTTCGGGATCGCGGAGGCACCCGATGACCGGGTGAGGGCGGCGCGGGTCAGTCGGGCGGCGGCCTCACCGCGGTAGTCCGGCGGCTGCGGCAGCGGACTGCTGTGGTCTTCCAGCCAGTGCCGGGCGGCGGTCTCGTCGGCGAAGGCGCCCTCGCGCATCGTGTACGTGTGGGCGTCGTGGTTCCCCTCTTCGAGGAAGACACGAATCGGTGCCTGAGCGGCGCTGGAGTCACGGGTCAACGTCCACGTCTCGCACGGGGCGAAGTCCGAGGTCCAGCTGTCGAGGACCTTGTAGCGAGAGCCTGACTCCCGGATCTGCTGCTCGATCCAGAGGGTGAGATCGTCGGCGGGCTTCATGGAGTCCCCGTCGGCCTGGGCGATCCGCTCGGGCGGGCAGCCACGCTCGATCAGCCAGTTCTGGGCGAAGGCCAGACCGGCGTGGTTCGCGGTCTCGAAGGTGAACGTGCGCTCGCGTAGGTCCCGCGTGATCTTGATGGCAACGAGCTGTGGTTCACCGGGGACGCCCCAGGTCATCGACCTGTCGTGGGCGAGGAGGTAGCTGTGCGACCCCTCCGGGGCGGTGTGGTGCTCGGCCAGCACGGTCAGGTCTCCGGCCCAGAGACTGCTCTCGGCGAGTTCGGAGGCGGCGTCGGCAGGCTCGAAGTCGTCGAGGCGGAAGTCGAGTTCGGTGGTCACCGGGTGGCTCCCGTCAGCTCGGGAGCCGGGGTGGCCAGTACGCGGTGGTTGGGCCGGGTCGGACTCGTCGTGCATGCGGCGAAGGGGCCGTCGGGGGCTCGGAGATGGACCAGGGCCTGGTCAAGGTGGTCGCGGTGCCACGTTGAGGGACCGGAGAGGCCGGCCTCGGCGTCGGTGAGCTGCTGCCATGCGAGCCAGAGCGCGTGCAGCCGGGCAACGGCCTCGGGGTGCTCGTGCCACTGGTCGCACCACGGCCGGGTGGTGCTGATCTCCCGTCCGTAGACGGGCAGGAACAGGTAGTTCACCCAGTCGCTGAGTGCGGCCAGTTCGACGGCGTACGCCTCGCCGCCCAAGGCGAGGATGAACACCGAGGCCGGGGCATCGGCCTTGTCGGCGTCGGCCGTGTCTGCGGTGGGGGTGTCGTCGGTGGGCTGAGGGGTGGAGACGAGCTCGGAGCCGAGGCGGTCGAGGATGACGCCGTGCTGGCGTACCTCCGCCATGGTCTTGGCGAGGGTGCTGGCGAGATCGTCGAGATCGCCGTCGGGAACGCGGAACGGCTCGGGCTCGGGGGTGGCCTTGCTGGGGTCGGACATGGCGGATCCAAGGGAGTGAGCGAGCAGGGCGGGGGCGAAGTGCGGCGCGCTCTTCTGGAGGTCACGGCGGTGCTCCGTTCGCAGGTCGGCATGGGCAAGAGGATGCGGAGATTCCGCGATTTGGTGCGGCCGGGGAAACCGGATAGTGGGGCCGCTACGGCGCGGTGCAGCGGGGGCGGCGTGGGAACGGCGGTGCCAGCAACTGCACGGCGCGGGCGGCCTGTTGGGGGACCACGCCGTTGCCGAGCGCGGTGAGCTGAGCCGGTCGGCCGAGTCCCGGAGTGGCGGTCACCCAGCCAGGGGCCAGGCCCTGCATCCACTCCACGAAGTCGGCGCGCAGGCGTCCGGCAGCGTCGGTGGGCGACGGGGCGGGGCGGGTGAGGTTCTCCCATCGGGCGATGGCGGAGGCGTACGCTCCCCATCGCCCGTCGGTTCCTCGGCCGCCTCCGCCCACAGCGGCAGGACCACTGCCGGCAGGGGTGGGCGCCAGCCCTTGCCCGGACGGCGGCCCGGGGTGCCGGTGTCGCTCGCCCTCGGGGTGGGCAGCAGCGATGCTGCCGCGCTCGGCAGCGTCATGTCCCCGTTGCCGTGCCGCTGGTTCGGCGAGCCCTTGATTCCGTCCGACGCCTTCGGCGTGGGCAGCAGCCACTCCACCTCGTCGGCCAGGTTCGGGCCGTGGCCGCCGCTCTTCCTCTTCGACGGGTGCTGGGAGCCGCCGTTCTTGCCGATGTTGCTCGTCGGGGTCTTGAGCAGGGTGCTCGGCGGGCCAGGCGGTGAGGAAGGTCCGCTCGCGACGATGGGGGGCTCCGACGTCGGAGGCACGAAGCACGAGCCACCTCGCGTCGTACCGGAGATCGGCCAGGGAGCCGAGTACGGCACCAAGTGCCCGCACAGGAGGCTGGGTTGGGTCGTCTCCCAGACACCACGGGCAGAATTCCACGTCGCCAGGGGAACCGGCGGGCGAGGTGAGGAGTCCGCGTACATTCTCGATCACCACCAAGCAGGGGCGGAGGGCTTCGACCGCACGGGCGACGTGCAGCCACAGCCCCGAGCGGGTGTGGGGGTTGAGTCCGGCCCGCCGGCCGGCGAC
Source organism: Streptomyces sp. NPDC057623 (assembly GCF_042800355.1). Classification (NCBI taxonomy): domain Bacteria; kingdom Bacillati; phylum Actinomycetota; class Actinomycetes; order Kitasatosporales; family Streptomycetaceae; genus Streptomyces; species Streptomyces sp. NPDC057623. The sequence continues at coordinate 143,230 of NZ_JBHVGZ010000011.1, read as the reverse complement.
GGAGACGTCTTTGACAAGGGAAACCGGCCGTCAGGACGCACACCCGAGGCACATCGGCCCAGTTGACGGCGGTGATGTCCCGCAGATTGGGCACGCCGGGCCAGTGCCGGGCCAGGATGCGCGCGGCGTCGGGGTTGATCTCGGCGTGCCAGGCCAGGGTGCCGCCGAGGGCGGCCTGGACCCCGAGGTCCAGACCGCCGTACCCCGAGCAGAGCGAGCCGATCAACGGCCCTCGCGCGATGGTGGTCTCCATGTCACCGGCCCCTTGCGAGTTGGCCCGAGGGGGCCGCCACCGCCGTGGTGACGCCGGAAGGCAGCTGCCCCGGAGCGGGCATGGCGGTCGTGGACCGGCTGCGGGCAGCCTGGAGCCGAACTGACGAGGGAGAGACCGTTGCCGATGCAGAGTGCAGGGAGTTGGCCCCGTCGTGCAGGGCCGCGTCGGCGGAGGCGAGTGCGTCCTCCATCACCCGTACGGCTGCCTCCCGGGCATCCCTGGCGTCGGGCTGGTCGCGCAGACTCTCGGTCTGCTTCAGGAAGGCGAGCTGGTGGGCCACCGCTCCCAAGGCGGAAGCCGCTTCACCTGCGGGCTCGACGGCGGCGGCGAAGCTGGTCATCACCCGAGCGGTGTGGGGCGCCTGGTCCTGGCCGGCGGCACGGAAGAGGACCTCATCGCCCAAGTCGGTGATCAGCTTTCCGAGTTCGGAGATCTGACGTGCGACGGCGACGACATCGGGTGAGCGGTGGGGGTCTCCCGGCACCGGCAGTTTGCCGCGCTGGGCGTCGAAGGCGGAGGCCATGGCGCGCAGGGCCAAGGCGTCGGACATGGGGGTGTTGTCCACGGTGCGTTCCAGAGGTAGGGACAGTCGGATGGGCTGGGTTGGTGGGCGAGGACGGTTCAGCCGTGGGTGCGCGAGGGCGGTCGCGAGGCTGATGGCGTGGAGGCAGTGCCTGGGCATTCCGAGGGCCGTGCGGCCGGTCGCGGTGTGCTGCGGGCGAGGGCGGCGTGGACCCGCGCCGTCGGGGGCCCCTCGGTCGGCGGCGCGGGAGGCGACGGCGCCGGAACGGGGTGCCCGTTCGCGGTCTGCCAGCGGGCGCGCACCTCGTCGAGCGGCCCGAGCGCGTGCAGGGCGTGGCTGATGAGCCTCCCGGGGGCCAGGGTCTCGTTCTCAGCCAGGGCGCGGATAGCGCGGGCCGAGGTGGCTGCCGTACGGGCGACGGAGGAGCGCATGATCTGCTCGCCGAGCCACTCGGCGCTGCCGGAGCCGACGCCGTCGCAGATGGCGGTGAGCTGTTCGGCGGTCAGCGTGCCGTCGGCCAGCAGACCGCGCCGCTGGGCTTCCCACAGCACGGTGATCCGGTCGATGGGCTCGCCGCGGTGGTGCAGTGCGCCCAGGCAGCGGTAGAGCTGGCCGTGGGAGGGGTCGGCGAAGTCGCCTGGTCGCAGCCAGCCGACGACCTCGTCCATCGCCTTCGGTCGCTCGACCAGGACCGCCAGCAGGAACTGCTCGTCCTCGGCGACATGGTCCGCCCGTACCGGCGGCGGCGCGGGGGGTCCTGCGGAGGGCGGCGTGGCCGGGGCGACTGGGCTCGGTTCGGACCCCCAGCGGCGTGCGAGGTCGCCGAGTACCCCGGCAAAGACGTCCGCATGGTGCAGCGCTCCCTCCACTTCGCCCTGGAGGGCGTCAGCGCGGGCTGCCTGGTGGAGGCGGATCGCGTGCTCGGTCACGGTGCGGTGGATCGCTCCCTCCAGCACCATCCGGCCGTACACCGGGGCGTGCTCGGGGCGCGGGCAGGCCGAGATCAGGGTGTGGGGATATACGGCGGTCAGCCCCCGGACGTGGTGGCTGGCCTCGTCGACCGCGTCGGTCACCCAGGACAGCGGCACTGGTTCCTTGGCCGCCAGGGCGGGGTGCCCCTCGGTCCGGAGCTTGCGCAGGGCGGCGAACAGCGCTTGGTGGATCGGCCGGTAGAAGTGATCCGGCGCGAGCCAGTCGAGGTGGGCGAGCTGGCCGGGGTCGAGCAGCACCGAGCCGAGCACCGCCTGCTCGGCACTCAGGAGCGGGTTCATCGCTGGCCCCCGCAGCCGGGAGCCAGGGGCTCGTCCTGCCGGGAGCGGAGGTCGGCGACCGCCCGGTCGGCGGCGGCCATCGCGGCGGCGAAGCCGTCCAGTTTGCCGGTGAACGTGGGGTCGGTGGCGAGAATCGAGCCGGCACCACTGACCAGCCACCACTGACCGTCGCGCCGAACGACCGGTGAGCGGACGAGACGCTCGGATCGCGGTGTGGACGTGCTCATGCCGACAGCCCGAAGTCGTCGCGGCCCAGGGACTTGGCGATGGCCCGCTCGGTGATGGCCTTCGTCGCGCGGGCCGAGGCCGGACCGACCACCTTGGCGGCGGGCTCCTTGTACCAGGGCCGCAGGTCGAGCATCGCCACCCGGATGCCGGTGGCGAGCAGCAGCGCCTTCCCCTTGGGGAGCGCGCGGATCGAGTCGGGGGGCAGGATCCGCTCGGTGCGCATGCTCACCGAGGTGGACTTGCCGCTGTCGCTGGTCGACACCGACGTGGTCTGCACGTCGTGGTCACCGACCTGACGGCTCAGACGGTCGGCGAAGTCGGCGTCGTCGATGCCACTTCCGATGATCTTGATCGTGGCGGCGGACCAGAGTGCGTCCATGCCTGCCTCGCCCCAGCACCGCTGGCCTTGCCGGTAGGACTGCAGGATCGTCATCGGGATCACGCCCCGTGAGCCCAAGTGGCTGTACAGGTCAGGGAGATCGGAGATTTTGCACACGTTGGCGGCCTCGTCGAGGACGCACAGGGCAGGCGGGTCGAGCCGCCCGCCGGAGCGCTCGGCGACGACCACGGCCGCGCGCATCACCGCATCGGCCGCTGCCGCGATGATCGCCGATGCCGAGCCGCCGCCGTCCTTGCTGAGCAGGTACAACGTGTCGCGGCTGGTGGCGAACGCGGAGGGCTTGAACTCGGGAAGGTGCTTGTTAGGGGTGACCCAGGCGGCGACGTCCGGGTCGAGCAGGCAGCTCGCGTACTGCCGCGCGGTCTCATAGATGCCGTCCCGCGTCTCCGTGGCCCCGCTGACGGTGCCCTGGAGCTGGGCGGCGACCGCGTCGTGGCCGGCATCGGTGAGCAGGTCCACCGGAGTGCGGTCAGCAGGGGAGGCGAGCCAGGCCAGGACATCGGTGATCGGGCGCCGGTGGCTGGCGGCGGCCAGGAAGAGCGCGCCCAGCGTGTTGCTCGCGGCGGTGGACCAGAAGTCGGCGCCGTTGGATTCGTCGACGCTGGCGGCGACGAAGTGCCCCGCCAAACGTTTCGCCCCGGCCAGGTCGCGGGCGTCGGCCAGGATGTCCCACCACATCTCGCGCGGGTGGTGGGCGATCTGCTGCGGGTCGAGCGTCCAGATCGTGCCGACCTTGGCGCGGGCGTCCACCGTCGCGGTGAAGGCGTCGTTCGCCGCCTTGTTCGAGGTCAGCAATACCGGGCCGGGAGCAGCGAGGATCGCGGGGATCGCCAGCCCGGACGTCTTGCCGGAGCGCGGGGCCATGATCGCGACGATCACATCCTCCCAGGAGGCGCGGACCTCGGCCCGGCCCGGGGCGTGCGTGCCGAGGAGGATCCCGCGGTCGGCGGGAGTGACCTCTTTCTGTTTGAGATCGGACAGGCTCGGCCGCAGGCTCCTCGCCTTCGCGGTGATCTCCTTGTCCAGCAGCGGGGCGAGATCCTGCTTACGGGCGAGGCCGTTCTTCGCGCCGCCGCGCAGCCGCAGCCACAACACCAGGCCGGTGACGGTGAGGCAGACGGAGAGCAGCCCGGGGACGAGTCGCGCGCCGACCAGCAGGGCGGTGGGGCTCAGGTGCGGCCACAGCACGTCGGGGTGCAGCAGCGCGTCGGTGGCCTTGAACGGCGCCCAGGGGCCGGTGCCGACGAGAGCGTTGGTGAGGTTGCCGGTCAGCCAGGCGAGGGAGCCGAAGGTGATGGCGGCGCCGAGGACGCCGAACAGGAGGTAGAGGAGCGCGTCGGAGCCGGTGGTGGTCGAGGGCGCGCTGGTACGCGGGGCGGGCATGGCGGATCCAAGGAGGGAGAGCGGACAAGGCGAGGCGGGGCGCGCGACGCTCTTCTGCTGGTCATCGGGGCAGCTCCTGTTCCGGGAAGGGGGCGGCGGTTGAGGTCAGGCCGAGGTCATCGGGTGCGCGGCGACCGGGGCGGTGGGGCGCTGGCAGGTGGTTCGGGCGTCGCGACGGCGGAGGGCGCGGTCCGCTGGGTGGCGGCGTGCGGGGAGGAGGCGCGGGCGGCTCGCTGCCGGTCCGTTTCCGGGTTTTGGGCGGCGGACGGTTCGGTGTCCGCGACCGCGTCGTCGCCGAGGACGTCGCTGAGCAGTTCCCTGGTCCGCAAGGCAGGCACCTCGTCGCGGCACTTGGGGTCGCTGAGTTCCGCAGGGCACGCGGCGATCATGTCCTCGGCGACCGCCAGCTCCTCTTGGACGTCCCGCAGCATGCGGGTGGCGGCGGCCAGCCGTGTCCACGTCTCGAAGGTCGGGTTGTGGTGCGGGTCTCGAAGGTCAGGCGGGCTCGGGTCCAGTCGGCTGCTGCGGCCACAAGCTCGGTCAGCTGCGGGAGGGCCCCGACCAGGGCTCGGTTGACTTCCTCGATGATTCCGGCGACCTCATGGGGAGTTGCTGTCTCGGTGAGCCGGGCGATCATCCCGGGGACGGAGTACGGGTCGGCCGACGGGTGGGGTAGGTGTCGGACCTGCAGGGGAGTGTCGGAGCCGGACGCCTCGCCGCCGTGGGCAAGCCGGATGTTGTGCTGAATCGCGGCGCCGATGGCCTCGCCGATGCTCGGGTAGAACTCGGGCACTGTTCCTCCTCGGACGTGGTGTTGGATCGGTGCCGGGTAGGTGGGGAGCGCGTGCTGTGCGTGCTCCCCACCCGGGTGGATGACCCTCGGACCTTGGCCGATCTGATGGCGGATGGAGACAACGACTGGTCAGGCCGACGGAGGGAGCAGGGGAGGAAGGCATCGGGATCACCGGGTCCGTGGGCTGGAAACCTGCGGCGGACGTACGGCTGTACCGACCCCCGGAGACGGAGTTCCGAGCGCCGAAGACGCCTTGGCCCTGTCCACTGCGGGCGACGTGGCGAGAGCCGCGCTTCGGGCATCTGGCGGAGAGGGGGACTGCGTCTGCGCCTCGGCGTGGTCCTGCTGAGAGTCGCCGGCACGGTGCAATTCGCTTCCGGCTCCGATGAGTTCTGATTGCGCTGCGCTGACGAACTCCGCAGCGAAGCCGAACCGGTCGGCGAGCGCATACGCTTCGTCGTCGAGGTCGGTTATCTGCTCGCTTGCCGTCTCCAGCGCTTCCCGGACGCGTTCCAGGACGCCGTGCTCGGGATGAAGGAGGTGATCGACGGCCTGCGCAAGGCCGGCACCGTTCTCGGCGGCCCTGATCTGGTCGGTCAGCCGCAGGACTTCGGCTCCGGCGGTGTAGAGCCCGAGAGGGTTGGCCGGGGTGGACGACCGGCTGGTGTCGAGGTCGGGGTCCAGGTCGACGCTGTAGCGGGCGGCGCGGAGCATCTCGGCTGCGTGGGTGGCGGTGGCGGCGCGGTTGGCCTGCGGGGTGGTGGTCGGCAGGCGGTGGCGGCGGCCGTACCAGTCCTCGATCTGCTGGAAACCGGCGTGCTTGAGGAGCGTGGCGGACAGGTCGTCGCTGGCGCCCTTCGCCGAGACGCTGCCGCTGGGCTCGGTATTGATGGTGATGTAGGGGGCAGGCACGTGGGACTCCTGGGTGCGGGGTGTTGGGCGTGGGGCCGGGGCAGGTGGCCGAGTTCGGTGGCGATGCGGTGGCACTCGGTCTGGAGGTGGAAGGCGTCGCGGTAGGTGTGGTGGATGCCGCCGTCCTCGCGGGCGAGGGTGGCCACGACGTGCACCAGGAGGGCCTGGTTACGCACGGCGATCCACCGGCAGGCGTCCGGATCGCCCTCCGGGGCGATGCCGGTGGCCGCCACCACCCGGCCGGCCACCTCGGCCACTGCGAGTCGGTCAGGTCGGGGTGCCGGGGATCGGAGCGGACCGAGCAGACCCACACCGGCCGCTCGGGAGCTCGGGCCCCGAGGCGCTCGACGGGTGCGTCGAGGGCGTGGGCCAGGTACGCCAGCGCGTCGGGCTGGGCGAGCATCTCGATCGGGGCGCCGTGGCCGTCCCCTGCGATCAGGGGGGGTTGGTGTGGTTGCCGCGCTCGCCTGGCCCGTACAGGTACTCAAGCAGGCTGGCGGTGTGGCTGGCGCGCTGCAGGTGGGCGATCACGGCGTCTACCTCGAAGGGGAGTGGTGAACGGGAGCCCGGGTGGCCGGGCCGTCGGGGAGAGAGGATCCGCGGAATCCGCGATTTGGCCCGGCCGGAGATGGGTGATAGATGCCTGAGGTCACCGCGGCTCGTCGAGGCCCTGGTAGTAGGCGAGTCCGCTCAGGCCGAGCGCGCGAATACAGAACTTCACGACCGGACCCACCCGCAAGATTCGCTGAGCTGCACAACGGGCGCTGGCTAAACCCCGAGCGCTTGACGGTCCAACGGTCCTATCGTTTCGCCATGGATTCAGCGCAGTTGAAAAGCTCGTCCCAAAGATGGATGAACGCCGCACTGGCAGCCTTTGTCGAGGGCCCCGAGAGCTACGACTTCGCCGTTCACCATGCCGGTGTCGCTACGGAGCACCTACTCAAGGCATACCTCGCCGGGATTCATCCAGCTCTGATTGTCGACGGTCGGCACTTCGACTCGTTGCTCCATGCCACGGGCCTGGGCTCCCACGCAGGCCCGCTGGCCAAGATCAAGACCATCGGCCTCGTTGAGGCCCATGAGCGAGTGGTCAAACTCCTTCCCAGGAAGATCCCGATCGACAGGAAGGCTCTTGAACCCCTGGCGGACGCCCGCAATGGAGTTGCCCACAGCGCGATACACGACTCCTCGCAAGCCGAAGCAGTGTTCACGGTCTGTCTGCGCTTGGCCGACCCGGTGCTCGAAGAGCTGAAAGTTGATCCGAAGAGCTACTGGGGCCCCTATCTGGTTCTGCACGGCAAGCTGGTCGATGAGCAGGTCCGACAGGAACGCGTCGCGGCGGAAGCCCTACTGGTCAAGGCCCGCTCAGTGTTCGAACAGCGCTTCGGACACATGTCACGCAAAGAGCGTGAGGTGGTTCTGGCCGCAATCACCAGCCAGCCGATGATCACCATGAGTAAGGAAGTGCCAACGGAGTGCCCCGCCTGCGGTTCTCAGGGGTGGGTAGCTGGCGAAGTGAACGTTCAGGGCATCGGCGACCACGCCAGTGTCTACCTGGTCCCTTACGCGTTCCACTGCGCGGCATGTGACCTCGAAGTCGGGACCAAGCTGCTCAGACACTTCGGTGACCTGGACTACGACATGCACCTCTTGGACGAGGACCCCTACGACTACCTCAGCGACGAACCGCCGGTGGACGAAGACGTCTACAGAGGCCGATGAGTCTGCTCACCCAAGGGCATTCCGCAGGTCCTGTTAGCCGCAGTTACCAATAACGGCCATGGGAACTGCTCCTTACGGGAGTTGGGTCAGCGGTTGCGGGAGAACGCGATGCGCGGGTCCACCGGGCGGGCCGCCGGGCCGGAGGCGGCGGGCGCGGCAACCGGCGCCTTACCCGGCAGGCCGGTGCGGGCGGGACTGGCGGCGAGCGCGGCGGCGCTGATGGGGAACTTGTGAGTGGTGAAGCCCTGGCTGAGCTGGTGGCGCGCTGCCGTCGTGGGCGCGGGTGAGCGGCGTGCGGCTATGTCCTGGGCGAGGAGGGGCTGCACGGCCACTTGGAGGTCGGACCGGTGCATCGCCAGCGTGGCGGTGGCGACCTTGCCGAGTGCCTCGCTGCGGTCGGTGGTGATGGGCAGCGTGTAGATGTCCAGGTTCGGGTTGTGCCGCCAACCGTGCTCTTCCAGGATGAGCGGGCCGCCGAGAGCGGAGGAACCGTCGGCGGTGGCGGCGATCACGCCGAGCTGCGGATGCTCGGCGAACGCGACGTCCGGATCAACGCGCGGGGGCCGGTCGCGGGTGGGCGCTGGTCCGGAGGCCGGCGAGGGGTCGAACGCGGCGTCCACGTCGACCCGGTAGCCGGCCCTGCGCAGCAGCGCGACGGCCCGGGTGGCGCGGCCCTGCCCATCACGCTCCTGGTTGGCCAGCGCGTACAGGTTGGGGTGGTCGGGGACGGGGTGGAAGTCGAATCCCTTCAACATCCAGGTGCTTGCGGCCAGTTGCTTGGGGTTGGAGGCGACGATGCCGAAGTCGGGGTGGCGGCCGACTGCGACGTCGGGAAGCGGGTCGTGCTCTGGGGTGGGCATGGCGGATCCATCCGGTGCGGGCAGGGGGAGAGGGGCGGTAGAGGGGCGGTAGAGGGCGGGGACTGGATCTGCTGGTGCGGGACATGGCGGCTCCAAGCTGGGCAGCGGTCAGCGACCGGGTGCGGACGAAGGGCGGGCGGGAGGCAGGGAGGGACGTACGGCTGAAGCTGACGGCAGCGCGGCTGGGGTCGTGCGCCGTGCGGTCGGCGAGACCGCGAGAGCGGCGGCGACTCGGGGCGCCGCCGGTTCCTCCGGGGCGACTTGGTCCGCTCGGGCCTGGACCCTGTCGGGGTGGTTGGTGTGCCGGTCGGCCAAGTCACCGCGCATGGACCGAATCTCCACCGCGTAGGAGTCGAGCTTCTTGGTGATGTAGCGAAGCCGGTTCGCGTAGTGGGGATCGGTGGGTGCGCCCAGGCCCTCCCACCAGTCGGCCGTTGTGTTGAGGGACTCGACGACGCGCTGGAGCACGCCGTCACCAGGAGCGGTCAGCTCGCTCAGCGCGGCGACGGCCTCGCTCGTATGTGCCGCCGACTGGATGGATTGGGTCAGGTGGCCGAGCCGGTCGCCGAGGCTGAGCCTGTGATCGCCAGGGGGTGGCAGGCTGGGGTCGAGCAGGTCGGGATCGCACGAGACGCCGAAGCCATCGGCCTGCAGCATGTCGAAGGCTCGGGTCACCATCTGTCGCTGCTCGACCAGTTCGGTCATGGCGGAGGGCAGTCGGTGGAAGCGCTCGCGGAACAGCACGACGGGGACGAAGCCCGCACGGTGGAGAACCGCGTCGGCAGCGCTCTCCTGGGCAGGTCGCCGCGGTTCCGGTCGGGGCGGCAGGCCGAGCTGATCCAGGCGCGTGTCGATGGCGGCGAGCAGGCGCGGGACGCTGCCGCCGTACCGGGCGTGGGGACCGTCGGCCTCCGAGTCGTAGATCACTTCGTGGAGTGTGGAGTCGTCAGGATGCCCGCGGGTCGCCAACCAGCTCTCCGGATACCCCGGCGGGTGGTCGGTGGGCGGCTCCTGGGGCGGAGAGATGATCAGCGAGCTGCCGTCGGGAAGTTCGGCGTGGACGATGTAGTCACTGAGGCCGTACTCGACGGTGCAGGCCAGGCCGCGCCGCCGAAGCGGCCTGGTCAGGTGGCTGTACGGGTGGTCATGCTCCGACGTGCCAGCGGCGGCTTCCTGGATGAAGGGTTCGCTGGTGCGCGCCGTGATGCGTGTGCCCTCGCGTTGGAGGGTGACCAGGGTCTGATCGGGGCGCATGTGGGCTTCTCCGTGCCAGCCGTCCCCAGCGGTCGACGGCGGCGGGAAGCCGCAGCCGGGCGGGGCCGGTAGGGGTAGTGGCGTTCGTTGAGGATCCGGCGATCGGACGGTTTGGCCTCGCCGGAAGTCGGTGCTAGAGGCGTCAGCGCGAACGGCGCGCGGCAGGGGGGTCGGACGCCGCCGAGGCGGGCGGCGAAGTGGGCGAGGCACCGCGCTGGCCGGAGGCGGATCGGGCCAGGGCCACCTGGACACGCCCGGTGTGCGCAGACTGGTCGACGCCGATCCGGTCGGTCAGGTGATCGGCAGCCCTGGCCAATGCCGCTCCGCTGTAGCTGAGTTCGTCGGCGTAGTGCCAGCCTTCGGAGTTGCGGATCTCGCGGGCTCGTTCCTCGTAGAGCTCACGCGACCCGGGCATGGACCCCTCCATGAGCGCGATGACCTGATCCCACTCGCGGCGGATCTCGCCTGCTCGCGCCAGTACGGAGTCGATTCCCCGCAGGCGCAGCAGGTCGGCGCTGATCGGGCCGTCAAGGTAGTCGGCCGGTTGCGCGGCGGCCCGGACACTGGCGAGGACTTCGGGGCCGTGGGTCAGGAAGGTCTCGATGTGTTCCCAGGCGGCGGCGTCCCGGGTCACCTTGCCGTCGGCGTAGCCGGTTTCGTCGACGGGCCAGCCGTCCTTGTCGCAGTACGAGTCGGAGACCGCGTCCCACTGGGCCGAAGCCTGCCTGATGCCGTCGGCGGCGGAGGCCAGGGCCTGGACGCGCGCCCGCCATGCCGCCGGCTCGTCGGCATCTTGCGGCTGGCAGTCAGGGGTGGCGGAGGAGTCGGGAGAGGCAGGCATGGTCGTTACTCGTTTCTGTACGGGGTGCCTCACCGCGAACGGGGCTGCGAGCGTGTGACGGATGGTGGGACCGGAGCCGGAGCGTCGCTCTGCTGGCCGGGGGAAGTTCCCCGGGCCGACGCCGCCGGCGAGAGGCGGGCCGCTGCTGCGGCTCGGTGCGACCGGGAGCGGATCTCGTGGTCGACGTTCTCCGCGACGAGATGCAGCTCCTCGCCGAGGTCGGTCAGCCGGGAGGCGATGGCGTCCAACTCGGACGCGCTGTTTCGGGCACCGTGGGTGCGACACCACTCGGAGGCGGTTTCGAGCATCTGATGCAGGCGGGCCACCGCGCCGAAGTCCTCCGTAACGGCCTCGTGGAACCGGTCGGTGAACTCCTCGGTTCGGGCTGTGGCGAGGCGGTCGTTCCAGTCAGTGGCCGGTGCGACGCTGTCCGGACTCGCGGCCGGGCCGGTCGTTGGGTGGCGCTGGGGTGGGGAGGCGCTCTCACCCACGCCGAACCGGAGACCGGGAACGAGCCCAGACCGGGAACCCACGACCCCACGCGTGCTCACGGCCGCGCCTCCTTGCGCAGCGTAGGAACTGATGAAGCGTCAGTTGCGGTGAACTCGGCGCTTTTTGCATGCATCCGGGCGTCTGTGTTGAACAGCTCGCGCTCGGCCGGATGCAGGATGTGCTGGGTGATGAAGCTCCGACCTGCGACTTTCCACAGGCCCCGGCCTTTGGTCAGGGCGGACACGGCCTGGGTTTCGACACCGGTCAGGCCGAGCAGCGACGCGGCGGCGGCGAGCTGGTCGGGCTCCTGGCGGTAGATGATGCGGGTGCTGCAGTCGGCGAGGAGGCCCTCGGCCAGCACCCGGCCGCGCGAGCCGGCGTCGCCCGCGCTCAGTAGATCGCTGAGGCGGTGGATGACCATCAGGTTGGCGATGCCGAGCCCTCGGCTGAGCTTCCACTGGCTCTGCATGCGCTCCAGCAGGCCGACGTGCCTCATCACGCGCCATGCCTCGTCGTAGATCACCCAGCGTCGGCCGCCGTCCGGGTCGGCGAGCGCGGACTCCATCCAGGCGCTCGCGCAGGTCATCGCGAGGACCAGCGCGGTGTCGTCGCCCGAGCCGCCCAGGCGGGAGAGGTCGATGGACAGCATCGGGGTGGTCGGGTCGAAGGCCACGGTCGAGGGCGCGTCGAACATGCCGCTCAAGTCGCCGTGCACCAGACGGCGCAGGGCATGCGCGAGGTCTTGTGCGGCGGGCCCCATGTGACCGGCCTGGTTGCCGAGGGCCCGGTCGAGGCGCTCGGGTGAGCCGAGGGTGTGCGCGATCTCGCCCAGCAGAGGCACGGTGCCCCCGGCCTCGGCCTCGGTGACGACCAGGTCCAGCGCGAGATCCAGGGCCGTGTGCTCCATCGGCTGGAGGTCGCGCTTCAGCACGGTGCGCGCGAGGCCGGCCAGGAGCAGGAGACGGCGCTTGCGGACCTCGGTCGACCAGTCGTCCTCGCTCACCGCGGCGGGCCGGGCCGGAGCATCCAGGGGGTTCAACCTGCCCGGAAGCCCCGGGCCCAGCGCGATGCTGTAGCCGCCGAGAGCCTGCGCGACGGCCGTCCACTCGCCCTTGGGGTCGCAGGGCACGTAGACCCGGTAGCCGTGGGCAATGGCCCGGGTCGCGATGGACTTGGCCAGCGCGGACTTGCCCATGCCGATGATCCCGGCCAGGACCGCGTTGGGGTTGGTGAAGCCCTCGATCCGGCCGCTGCTGTACAGCGAGAACGGGTCGTAGCAGAACGCCGCCTCCGCGTGGACATCGCGGCCGATGAAGATGCCCTCCGCGCCCAGGCCGCCCTCGGCGAGGAACGGGTAGGCCCCGGACACGGTGGCGGTGGTCATCCGGTGGGCGGGCAGGCTGAGCTTGCCGCCGCGTGCCGAGGAGGAGCCGGGGCGTCCGGACGGCGGATAGGTCGGCCGCAGCTCCGGGTCGAAGGTCTCCTCGTCGCGGCGCTTGGGCGGGGCTCCGGCGAGGCGGGCCTGGCGGCGTGCCTCAGCGAAACCGGCGCGGGCGGCGCGCTGCTCGGTGCGCGATGCCTTGCGGGGGACAAACAGGTGGGAGGCGCTGGCGCGGGTGCGGGGCATGAACGTTTCTCCAGACGGGGGCAGTGTCAGTGGCGGACGAGGCCGGTGAACGGTGCGTGGAGGTCGGCCGGGGTAGTGCGGCGGCGGACCAGGTGCGCAGTGAGTTGGTGGCGCTGGCAGATGGTCAGCTCCGGTGCGCCTTCTGGCAGGCCGGCCTGGCACGCCTCGCGGTCGGGGACCTCGCCGGAGTCCGGCCGAGGGGCCGCGTGGTAGGCGGCGTGGACGTGGTCGGCGGCCTGCCAGATCCGGGTGCGGGCGGCGCTGAGCTGGTCGCCCTCGATCGGCACGAGCTGGCCTGTGCGGGCGGCGTGGGCGTCGAGCAGGCCGTACAGCGAGACGAGGTGGGCGTGCAGGGCGTCCAGCTCGGCGCGGGTGGTGACGAGAGGACCGCCTGGCACGTTGAGCGCGCGGTGGAAGTCGAGCGCGGCGGTGGCGAAGGGCACGAAGTCCTGCGCGGTCGGGCTGGCGGTGCGGGACATGGGGGTGCTCTTTCGGAAGGGAGGAGGGCCGGCATCAGGCGGCGAGGGCGAGCGGCATGGCGGCGGCGGTGAATGCTTCGGCCTGCTGCCAGGTGAGCGGCCTAAGGTCGAGCTGGGCGCCGACCGCCGCGGTCTCCACGACCGCGCAGGCGGAACGAAGCTCCTCCTCGGAGTCGGCCGAGACGGTCAGCAGGCCGGTCAGGGCGACATCCGCGTGGCCCGCGATGAGCTGGCGCTCACGGGACTTGATGTCCTGGTACTCGATGGAGTCCGCTTCGGAGTCGACCTGGCCGCGCCGCGCTCGCTCGGCGGCGTCCGCGATCACAGTGGCCTTCTTGCGCTGGACATCGCGCAGTGCGGCGTCCAGCCCCTTCGGCTCGTACGACAGCGACAGGGTCCGCCGCACCCCGGCGGTGAACAGCAGCTGGTGCAGGAAGCCCGCCGACGTCTCGGTGCGGGGCCAGTTCTCCACCCAGTACGTGCAGTGGACGGCGGAGTCGGTCGCGATGTGGTCCGACTTCTCGACGACCACGACCGGTCCGGCAGCGGCGGGGTCAGCCTCGGGACGCCCGGAGGAGGACCAACGGTCCAGTGCAGCAAGGGCCTTGGGGTCGTATGCCGTTCGCACGACGGCCGCGATCTCGTGGGCGGTGAGCCAGCTGGCGGGATTGAGCCCGGCGGTGCGCGCGGCCTGGTCGAAGGTCGAGGTCAACTGCGCCAGGACGCTGAAGGACCCGGTCAGACCGCCACCGGCCTGGTTGATCAGGCGTCGCGCGGCCTTGGCGTCCAGCGAGACCGCGACGTACGCCTCGTGCGGAGCCGCAGCCGGGCCCGCGCTCTGGATCAGCTCGCTGTAGATCGCGCCGGCCACCGGGGCGTCGGGCTGGCCGTGCTCCTCCCAGTACCGGCGAAGGGCGTCGCCGGAGTCCGGCACGGTGCGCTCGATCACCTGGATCCGGGCGACCTGACCGGTGCGAGCCAGTGCGGCGAGCGTGCGTCCCCAGCCGTTGACGTTGGCGTTCTGGGTGCCCGGGTCGAGCAGCGCGTAGGCGCGGGAGGACACCTTGACGACGGCGGTCAACGTGCCGGTGTGGGGGTTGTGGACCGCGCCGTACCGGCGGTCGGGTGCGGTGACCACGCGCAGGCTGGCGGCGGTACCGGGCAGGTGGAGGAGTCCTTCGCGGACCGGGCGGCGCGAGGGCCGGCACAGCCAGATCAACTGGCCCCGCATCCGGCGGAGCACGTACCGGGTAACGATCGGAGCCCAGTCGGCCAGGGCCCGGCCTCGGTGGCGGACGAAGACGAGGAGGGCGATGGCGGCCCACAGCGGGATGAGTTCGAGAGCGCCGACCACGCCACGGGCGAGGATCACGGCGAGCAGGAGGAGGCCGGTGAGGCTCACGACGATCAGTTGTGGGGCGGTCAGGCCGAGCAGGATGCCGCGCCTGCTGCGGTGCGGGAATTTCACGGTGGCCGTGGTGGCTTCGGCCTGGGGGTTGTCAGACATGGCGGTTCCAGACAGTGGGAGCGAACAGGAAGGGGCGGAAGTCGCGGCGCTCTTCTGGAGGTCATCTCAGGACTCCGCCTCGGGTAGGCGGGGGAAGAGGGCGGGCTGGAGGGACGCAGCCCGCCCCCTGGGTGGTGGTGGGTCAGGACCCGGACGGCGGCTGGTTGGGGTAGACCCAGCTCGTCGGAGTCGGGGAGCCGGTCGCCGACGGACCGGTGGAGAGCGGCGGCGGTGCGGCGGGACCGCTGGGCGGCGCGGCACCTGCGCGGGTCAAGCTGCTGCCCGGAATCGACGCGCCAGCGGGCTGGGCGGCGGAGGGAGCGCCCTCGGAGCCTCCTGCTTCGGTGTCAGCAGGGCGTGTGATCAGCGCAGGGATGCCGGGGCGCTGAATCAGGGCGCGGCCCTTGTCGCCGGAGGCGTTCGGGTCCTCGCCGTACCGGAAGCGGGTCTGCGGCTTCGGGGGTCCGGCGTCGATGCCCTCCTTGCTCAGGTTGCCGCCGGCGGGGTCGATGCCGGAGGCGACACCGTCGCTGCCCGCGCCGGGGACCCGGCTCGGCCCCTGCGGAGCACGCATGCCCGTGCTGGCCTGCATCGCGAGGCTGCCCGCGGTCTTCGCGGCCCCAGCAGCGACCGCCATGCCGGCGACGCCGGTACGGTGCAGGTCGTCGCGTCCGCCGCCGTCACTCGCCCAGTGGACGAACTTGTAGGTGGCGTACGGGCAGAGCAGGACCAGGACCATCACGACGATGCCGGCCATCGCGTCGGACAGGGCGGCCATGCCGTCCGTGGCGTCGGACTTGCCCATCGCCGAGACGCCGATCAGGAAGACCACCGTCATCAGCAGTTTCGAGACGACCAGGGTGGCGGTGGCCTCGATCCACCCGCGGCGCCACCGTTTGGCAACCTCCCAGCCGCCACCGGCTCCGGCGAAGACCGCGAGAGCGACCATGATCAGGACGCCGACCTTGCGGGCGACCATCACGCCCCAGTACATGAACGCGCCGATCGCGCAGCCGAGGGCGACCAGGGCTGGGACTGTCCAGCCGAGGCCGTACATCGGCCCCAACTGGTTGACCTTGATGACGCGGCGGATCGCGTCGTCGACTGAGCTGTTGGCTGCTTGGAACAGGCCGTCGGACAGGGCGTCGACCACCGTGATGGCCACGGAGGTGAAGGCGACGGCGCAGAAGGAGAAGAGAACGCCGGTCATCGTGCCGATCGCGGCTTGAGCGAGGGCGCGTTCGTCCCGTCGCCAGGCCGCGAACATCAACTGGATGCAGAACGTGCCGACGGTCAAGGCGAGACCGATGGGCAACAGCAGCTCGTAGTTGTCCCGGAACCAACCGGCGTTGAGATCGATGGCGGTGGTTGCGTTGACGGCCCTGGCGGCGAGGTCAGCCGCGCTGGCGGCCAGCTCACCCGCTGACTTCGCGATCCACGCCCCGAGGCCGTCGGTGACGGTCCCGCCCGGGTTGGTGACGAAGTCGACGGCGCCGCAAACCTTGTCCATCAGCGGAAAGTCGCAGACTCCCATGGCGATATCTCCTTTCTGGGGTGGGGGTCAGGGCGCGACGGCCGACAGGACACCGGCCAGGGCGCAGGGCTGGGAGGGGCGGCACTGGACCGCGAGCGTGGTGACGCGGTTCTCCGCGCCCCCGTGCGGCGAGCCGTTCCAGGCGATCGACTGCTTGCCGGAAACCGTCACGGCGTAGACGTACGCGGTGGTGATCGCCCCGGGGTCCGCCTGCAGGGCCTGGGTGAACGAGTCAGGGAAGTGCGCCTCGTTCACGGTGGCGGTGGCGAACTGGCCGTTGGCGGCCATCTCCTTCCACAGCACGCGCGAGGGGACGAGCGCGTCGACCGAGGCGGTGTCGGCGTACTTCCTCTCGATGGTCAGCCACCCGTGCAGGGCAGCCAGCAGCTCATGCTGGGAGTACGCGCGGGTGTCGTAGGACCACAGCGCTGCGGCTGCCGCCTTACCGAACTTGATCGGATCGTGCGTGGATGGGGGAACGGGCAGGGCGCTGCGGCTCCCGTGCGGTGGTGACGAGGCAGAAGCGGTCGGGGAGGAGGGGGAAACCGAACTCACCTGCGGTCCAGGAGCCTTGGGGGAAGTCCTGCCGTCACGGGTGAGGTAGGCGGCCAGGCCGGCGAGGGCGACGAGCACCACCAGAACAGCGGTGCCGAGCAGCGCCCGGCGGCGCACGCGAGAAGCGCCGCCGGGGTTCGTGGAGCGGGAAGACATCAGTGGACCTGCGTCCCCAGCGTGCTGAAGAACGCCACCACACCGTTCGCGGCACCCAGCAGGAGGGCCGCGCCAGAGCTGACCAGCACGCCCTTCTTGCCGTTGGCCTCGGCCTGATGGCCGCCGGAGTGGTGGCCCCAGGCCCACACGCCCGCACTGACGGCGAGCGCGCCGACCACGGCGATGATCCCGAAGAGGTTGATCGAGCCCATCACCTGCTTGAGGACCGCCAGGCCCGGCAGCCCGCCCTCGTTCGGCTTGATCCCGGGGTTGTAGGCGAGCTGGACGACCTTGTCGGCGAGGTACATGATTGTGAACTCCAGTTCGATTTAGCGCACGCCAAAGCCCGAGGGGGCGAAGCGCCAGTGCAGGAAGGAGAGAAGGAGAGAGGGAGAGAAGCGCCGGTCAGACGACTCGGCGGGCCGCGAGAATCTGCGGCTTCCAGGACGCGAGGGTCGCGAGGCGGACCACGTCGCCGGTGTGCGGGGCGTGCACGATCAAGCCCTGGCCGACGACCATCCCGACGTGTTCCGGGACTTCGGCAGTCCCCTCGGTGAAGACGAGGTCACCGGGCTGGAGGGCGTCGACCGATACCGGCTTGCCCTCCTTGACCTGCGTGTACGTCGTCCGAGTGAGGGCGACCCCGGCGGCCTTGTACGACTGCTGCATCAGGGAGGAGCAGTCGCAGCGGCCCATGGGTTCGGGCCCGTGGGAGTCGGTGCAGCTCCCGCCCCACTGGTACGGGGTGTCGAGTTGGCCGAGCGCCCATCGGATCGCCGTCTGGACCTTGGGCGGAGCGTCTGCCGGGATCTTGTATCCGGCCGGCACCGCGCCGGGCCGGATGGTTCCGAAGTCGGTGCCGTCCCCCTCGGCCGTACAGCCGCCCGCGGTACTCGGCGGAGCGCTGGCCGTGCTGTCCGAGCCGGATGGCGCGGGGCTCGGCGAGGTGCCGCCGGCCTTCGACAGCAACGGCTCGATCGCCTGCTGCAAGGCGGTGGCCAGGGGCTCCCACTTCGCGTAAGCCTCGGGGAAGCCAGACTTCTGCACCGCCTGGGCGGCCTCGGTGACGGACAGGGACTGCCAGCCCGAGACCTTCTCCAGCGCCTCGTAGAACATCGTCGAGGCGTGCACAGGGTCGAGGATCTCGTTCGCGGTGCCCCAGCCCTGCGACGGCCGCTGCTGGAACAAGCCCAGTGAATCGCGGTCGCCATAGGTGAGGTTGCGCAGGCCGCTTTCCTGCAGGGCGGTCGCCAGGGCCACGATCTGACCCCGGGCCGGGATGTTCATCGCGACGCCGGTGGCCTGGATGGTCTTGGCGTTGGGGATCTGCTCGGCCGGGTCGTCCAGGCCCGACACGGAGACCGTGCCCTTGCCGTCGTCCAGGATCGCCTTCACCTGAGCGGCAACGGCCGAGGTATCCACAGCCTGTGGACCGCTGGTCGAGCAGGAGGCCGAAGCAGTCCCGGCCCCGATGGCGAGGATCGGAACGGCCAGCAGAAGCGGACCGGAGGCGAAGAGACCGACGACTGCTCCGGTGGTCTTCTTCATCGCCGCCGCCGTTCGCCGGGGCGGACAGCCTGGCCGGGCAACAGGGTTGGGTCAGGGCGTGGGCGTATCAGGGCGTGCTGCATCGCAGCGGCTCCTCGCGGTTCGTAGGAGGCGCGGTGCCGACTTCTCGTGCAAAGCCGCCGGCACCGCGCCGATGTGAATCCGCCTCTCAGGGCGGGCCCGGGTCAGGGGAGTTGGTAGCTCCCGGACGCCGGATTCAGGTCATGCGCGGCAGCCAGCCGCGCTCGTAATCTCAGGCGGTGCACCGGGTCTCCTCACGGCTTCGGGAACGGGGATCAACGTGCCTTCCGGCTCACGTTCTTGGACGTGGCAACACGGATCAGCACAGGTCAGCGAGGGTGGAGCTGGGCTCCGCCTCGGTGACACGGCGAGACAGTAGACCGGGATTCCGGCCGCACCAAACGACCGCCGAACCCAGGCCCGAAGCACGGCACAGGCTCGTTAGGTGCGGCCGGAAATCGCAGCTAACCTCCGGCGCAATCCCGCTCCGAACGGCCGCTGTTGACCGACGTCCGGAGCGGGCCCAGTCCCGTCGTGCCCTGAAAGAGGCCCCGCACATGAGCTACACGCTGCACCGAGGCGACGCCCTCACCGTGCTGAAGACCCTCCCGGACGAGAGCGTCAATGCCGTCATCACCGATCCCCCGTACAACTCCGGCGGACGCACCAGCTCGGACCGCACCGGCCGCACCGCCCGCGCCAAGTACGTCACGGCCGGATCGGCGCACGACCTGCAGAACTTCCCCGGCGAGAACCGCGACCAGCGGAGCTATCGAAGCTGGCTGACCGCGCTGCTCACCGAGGCGTACCGGGCCGCGACCGAGCACTCCGTCGCCATGGTCTTCTCCGACTGGCGTCAGGAGCCGACCACGTCCGACGCCCTGCAGATGGCGGGCTGGACCTGGAGCGGCACGATCCCCTGGATCAAGCCCGCCAGCCGGCCCCGCAAGGGCGGGTTCAAGCAGTCGGCCGAGTTCATCATCTGGGGCGTCAAGGGCAGCCTCGACAAGAACCGGGACCTCTACCTGCCCGGCCACTTCATCGCCTCCCAGCCCCGCAAGGACCGCGTCCACATCACCCAGAAGCCCGTCGAGATCATGCAGCAGCTCGTCCAGATCTGCCCTGAAGGCGGCACCGTCCTCGACCCCTTCACGGGCAGCGGCTCCACGGGCGTCGCCGCCTTGCGTGAGGGCCGGCAGTTCGTGGGGGCCGAGCTGTCCTCGCATTACGCCGACGTCGCTGAGCGAAGGCTCCGAGCGGAGCTGACCCAGGACGACTTCGTCCTGGCAGGACCGGAGGCGTGAGCATGAGATCCAGAAGAACGGGTTGGGCAGAGCGCTTGCCGATGGTCGGTCGGAGCATTGGACCCACTGATGCTCCGGTTGGCCATCGCTGTATTTGCCATCTCGTGCAGCGCAAGAAGCTGCTGCCCTTCCTTGCCGAGCGAGTCGCGTCGACGGACTGCGTGATGAGACCAATCGCATTTATGCAGAGTTGGCCGCCGACAAGCTGGAATGACAGGATTGGGTGATCGCCCGCAGGTGGGTCGGTACGCTATGGGCTCGGGACAGCGGTTCCGCAGAAGGCACTTATCTGGTACAGCCCTGGTGGATCCCGCTACTCCGACACGTCCTCGCCAGGACGGCGAGCCGAGCAAGCCGAGGAAGCGGGCAGTGATCTAGTGCGGTCGAGTGCGGTTGGTGTTGGGGAGCAGGAGCTTCCCGTGCCATTGACGCTGGGGGAACTGGAGTCGTATCTGGCGAAGGCGGCTGATCTGCTGCGGGGCAGCATCGATCAGGCGGACTTTAAGGCGTACATCTTCCCGTTGATGTTCTTCAAGCGGATCAGCGATGTGTACGACGAGGAGTACGCCCGCGCGCTGGACGAGTCCGGTGGCGACCACACGTATGCGGCGTTCGAGGAGAACCACCGGTTCACCATCCCCGATGGATGCCACTGGGCAGATGTGCGCGAGCGTACCGAGAGCGTCGGTGAGGCGCTCAAGACCGCGTTCCGCGGGATCGAACAAGCCAACCAGGGCACGCTGTACGGCATCTTCGGCGGCGCGACCTGGACTAACAAGGACAAGCTCCCGGATAGCAAGCTGATCGACCTGATCGAGCACTTCTCGACCAAGATTCTTTCGATCTCCCTGGCCGCCCCTGACGTGCTGGGGCAGGCGTACGAGTATTTGATCAAGCGGTTCGCCGACCAGTCCAACAAGAAGGCTGGTGAGTACTACACGCCCCGCGAGGTGGTCGCGCTGCTGGTCAACATCCTCGATCCCCAGGAGGGTGAGACGGTCTACGACCCGGCGTGTGGCACCGGCGGCATGCTGATCGAGGTCATCCAGCACATCAAGGCCCGCGGCGGTGACCCGAAGACCGTGCTGGGCAAGCTGTACGGCCAGGAGAAGGTGCTCACCACCTCCGCGATCGCCCGGATGAACCTGCTGCTGCACGGCATGGAGGACTTCCACGTCGAGCGCGGCGACACGCTGCGTGACCCGGCCTACTTCGACCACGGCCGGTTGGCGCGGTTCGACTGCGTGATCGCCAACCCGCCGTTCTCGTTGAAGAACTGGGGCCACGAGCAGTGGGCCTCCGATCCGTGGGGTCGCAATAAGTTGGGCGGGGTGCCGCCGAAGGGATACGCCGACTGGGCCTGGGTCCAGCACATGCTCACCTCCGCCGCGCCTACCGGAGGAAAGGTCGCAGTCGTCCTCCCACAGGGCGCACTGTTCCGTCAGAACGCCGAGGGCCGCATCCGCGAGCACATCCTCAAAGCTGGTTTCGTGGAGGCCGTCATCGGCTTGGCGCCCAACCTGTTCTACGGTGCCGGCCTGGCTGCCTGCGTGCTGATCCTGCGTCGCCAGCGCCCCGTCGAGCAGCAGGAGAAGGTGCTCTTCATCAACGGAGAGTTGCTCTTCAAGCGCGGCCGCAACCAGAACACCCTCGAGCCCGACCACGCCGAGACCCTCCTGGAGGCGTATCAGCAGTACGCCGACCAGCCTGGCCTGGCCGCGGTCGCGACCCTGGACGACATCAAGGCCAACGGCTGGAACCTGAACATCCCGCTGTACGTCGAGCCGGCCGAAGTCGGCGAGCAGATTACCCTGGAGCAGGCCTTGGCCGACCTGGAGACCGCGCAAGCGAAGACCCGCGAGACCCGCGCAGCGCTGGAGACCGAGCTGGCGAAGTGGGGGCTGGGCGTATGACCACGACGAGCCCGAAGCGGATCACCCAGCGGGAACTGGAGTCCTACCTGTGGGGCGCCGCAGTGCTGCTGCGCGGCCTGATCGATGCCGGCGACTACAAGCAGTACATCTTCCCCCTGGTCTTCCTCAAGCGCCTCTCTGACGTCTACGACGAGGAACACGCCGCCGCCCTAGAGGTGTACGGCGACGAGGAGCTCGCCGACCTCCCGGAGAACCACCGCTTCGCCATCCCCGACGGCGCCCACTGGGCCGACCTGCGAAAGGTCACCAGCAACATCGGCACCGCACTCAAGGCCGCGATGCGGGCCATCGAGTCCGCCAACCCCGACACCCTCACCGGCGTTTTCGGCGACGGCGAGTGGACCAACAAGGACCTTCTCCCCGACCCGACCCTGTCCGATCTGATCGAGCACTTCTCGACCAAGACGCTGTCGGTGGCGAACCTGCCCGAGGACGAGCTCGGGCAGGGCTATGAGTACCTGATCAAGAAGTTCGCCGACGACTCCGGCCACACTGCCCAGGAGTTCTACACCAACCGCACCCTCGTGCACCTGATGACCATGATGCTGGAACCCCAGCCAGGGGAGTCGGTCTACGACCCCACCTGCGGCACCGGCGGCATGCTGATCTCCACCGTCGCCGAGCTCAAGCGCCAGGGCAAGGAGTGGCGCAACCTGCGCTTGTACGGCCAGGAGCTCAACTACGGCACCTCGGCGATCGCCAAGATGAACCTCTTCCTCCACGGCATCGCAGACGGCCACATTGCCCACGGCGACATCCTCGCCAAGCCGGCCTTCCTCGACACCCACGGCCGGCTGCAGACCTTCGACGTCGTCCTGGCCAACCCGCCGTACTCCATCAAGACCTGGAACCGGGCCGCGTTCATGAAGGACCCCTACGGCCGCAACATGTGGGGCGTCCCGCCACAGAACCGGGCTGACTACGCCTTCCTGCAGCACATCGCGAAGAGCCTCGATCCGAGGACTGGCCGTGCTGCGATCCTCCTGCCGCACGGTGTGCTGTTCCGTCGCGATGAGGTTGTCGTGCGGGAGGGCTTGGTCGAATCCGACATGGTCGAATGCGTGCTCGGGCTTGGCGAAGGGTTGTTCTACAACTCGCCGATGCCAGCAGCTGTTGTCATCCTGCGCACGCAGAAGCCACGCAAGAGGCGAGGCAGGATTCTGCTGATCGATGCGAGCAAGGAGGTTGCGCGCGAGCGGGCGCAGTCATTCCTCCGCGCAGCGAACCAGACGAGGATCCTCGATGCCTACCAGGCTTTCGAGGCCGTCGACGGCTTCGCAGCCGTGGCGACCATTGATGAGGTCCGCGAGCGTAGGTACTCGCTGGCCATCTCCTCGTACGTCACCTCAGGGACGGGCAGCAGCGCTAGCGCTGCTGGTGAGTCGCTCGATGTCGCACTGAGGAAGTGGCGTGCGGCCTCAGCGGAGTCCGACCGGGCGGTCGAAAAAGTCCTGGCCATGCTCGGCGAGGAGGTGTCTCAGTGAGCCTCAACCTGGACAAGTCCGCCTGGAAACGCGTCGCCCTCGGCGACGTTGCCAAGCACGTCACCGATCGCGTCGATGCCGAGACGTCTGGACTCGAGCGCTTCCTCGCGGGTGAGCACATCCCTAGCAACGACCTCGCAATCACCCAGTGGGGCGTCATCGGGCGCGACCCGATCGGGCCGATGTTTTACAAGCGGTTCAAGCCTGGCCACGTCCTCTACGTCTCACGGCGCTCCTACCTGCGTAAGACAGCCGTCCCGGAGTTTGAGGGCATCACTGGAGAAAAGACCTTCGTGCTGGAGAGCCGTGATGAGTCTGTCCTGCTCCAGCGGTTCTTGCCGTTCATCCTCAGTGCTGAGGTGTTCCACTCGTACGCGGTTGCCAACTCCCGCGGTTCGGTCAACCCGTACATCAACTGGACAGAGCTGGCGAACTACGAGTTCGACCTCCCACCCCTCGACGAACAGCAGCGCCTCGCCGACCTCCTCTGGGCCATCGAGGGGCACCGGCGTTCGGTCGTGAGCGCGATAGCGGCAGGCCTCAGTGCTAGGTACGCATGGCTGGGCACTTCGATCGGCAGTCTCGTGGACAGAGAAGCTGTGCCGTTCGAGCGTGTATGGGCTCGGTCCCCCGAGAGCGGATGGTCCGCTGCACCTGTCGACGAGGTGACAGACCACTATGTGCTGTCGCTGGCAGCCATCGGCCAGTTTGGCTACCGCGCTGGCCAACTGAAGAACGTTCCGGACAGTCCCGAGGTGAGGGCGGCCAGACTCAGTCAGGGAGACCTGTTGATCTCGAGAGCGAACACAGTCGAGGCCGTCGGCCGCCCCTGCATTTTCACGGAGGATCGGTCAGACGTCTCGTTCCCGGACACGATGATGCGTCTGCATCTCGTTGACGACGTTCAGCCCGCATTTGCAGAGGCAGTCATCGCGAGCCCCCATGGGCGCAAGCACATGAGGAGAAACGCCGCCGGGAGTGCGACAAGCATGGTCAAGATCAACCGTCAGTCGCTGTCTCGCTTGGCGTTCCCGACGGCAACCGCTGAGGAACAGGACAAGTTCCTTGACAGGCTTGCGCGATTCGATGAAGCGGCGGAGTTGGCGCAGTCCGATCTCCTCGCACTGGATACCTCACGAGGCACCGTGTTGGCCCAGATCTTCGGAGGTGCCGAGTGACCTTCAACGAGGCGAACACCGTCCGCGACTTCGTCCGGGATCTGGTGGAGTCGGTGGATGTGCGGTTCGTGCCGGGGAGCCATCTGCCGCGGCGCACCGATGAGGTCATGCTGGAGCAGCAGGTGCGGGAAGCGTTAATCCGCCTCAACCCGACCATTGAGGCGGATCCGCGTCTGGCTGATGAAGTGATCTACCAGTTGCGGGCGATCCTGGTCTCCGCGCGCAACACGCCGAATCCGGTGGTGGCGAACGAGGAGTTCGCGGCATGGCTCACAGGGCAGAAGTCGAGGCCGTTCGGGCCCGATGGCCAGCATGTGACCATCAAACTGATCGACTTCGACCACCCCGGCGAGCACAGTACGAACAACTGGATCGTCTCCACCGAGGTGACCTACGGGGTCGGACGGCTGGAGCGGCGCTTCGACCTGGTGATCTGGTGCAACGGCTTCCCGCTGGTCGTGGGGGAGGCGAAGTCGCCGGTACGGCCGGCGTACTCCTGGATCGACGCGGCCGCGCAGGTCAAGGAGGACTACGAGGCCAACGTACCGGCGTTCTTCGTGCCGAACGTGCTCAACTTCGCCACCGAGGGCAAGGACTTCCGCTACGGGTCGGTCGGGATGCCGGTGGAGTTGTGGGGGCCGTGGCGGGCGGATGAGTCCGGTGACGACCACACGCCGGTGAAGGTAGGCCTCGCGGCGGTCAAGGAGGCGGTCGAAGGCGTTCTGGATCCGGATGCGATCTTGGACTTCCTGCGGTTCTTCACGCTGTTCGCGACCGACAAGAAGCACCGCAAGATCAAGATGATCGCGCGGTTCCAGCAGTTCCAGGCAACCAACCTGATCGTGGAGCGGGTGCTGCACGGGCGGATCAAGCAGGGGCTGATCTGGCACTTCCAGGGGTCGGGGAAGTCGCTGCTGATGGTGTTCACCGCGCAGAAGCTGCGCGCGATGGCGGGGCTGACCTCGCCGACGGTGATCATCGTGGTCGACCGGATCGACCTGGACACCCAGATCACCGCGACATTCAACGCCTCCGACGTACCGAACCTGGTCTCCACCGAGTCCCGCAGGGAGCTACAGGAACTCCTGGGCGCGGGGGCGCGGAAGATCATCATCACCACGATCCACAAGTTCGGCGAAGCACCCGGGGTGCTGGACGCGCGCGACAACATCATCGTGATGGTCGACGAGGCCCACCGCTCCCAAGAGGGCGACTACGGCCGCAAGATGCGCGAGGCACTGCCTAACGCGTTCCTGTTCGGGCTGACCGGGACGCCGATCAACAAGCGCGACCGCAACACGTTCATGTGGTTCGGCTCCGAGGCCGACGAGCACGGGTATCTCTCGCGCTACTCCTTCTCCGACTCCATCCGCGACGGCGCCACCCTGCCGCTGCACTTCGAGCCACGCCTCTCGGAGATCCACCTGGACGAGGAGGCGATCGTCGCCGCCTTCGCCGAGCTCGCCGACCGTCACGGGCTCACCGAGGAGGACCGCACCACCCTGTCGAAGAAGGCCGCCTCCCTGGAGGCGCTGATCAAGGCCCCCGACCGGGTCCGCAAGATCGCCGCCGACATCGTCGAGCACTTCACCACCAAGGTCGAGCCGCAGGGCTTTAAAGCGCAGGTCGTGGTCTACGACAAGGCCACCTGCGTGGCGTACAAGAAAGAGCTTGACGGCCTGCTCGGTCCGGACGTGTCCACGATCGTGATGTCCGCCGGTCGCGGTGACAAGCTAGCGTGGAAGCAGTGGACGCCGG
The DNA here is from genome assembly GCF_042800355.1 of Streptomyces sp. NPDC057623. NCBI lineage: Bacteria > Bacillati > Actinomycetota > Actinomycetes > Kitasatosporales > Streptomycetaceae > Streptomyces > Streptomyces sp. NPDC057623. The sequence continues at coordinate 117,192 of NZ_JBHVGZ010000011.1, read as the reverse complement.
GCCGGGAGGAGCTGGAGCGGATCACCGCCCGCTTCAACGACCCGGCCGACCCGCTGAAGATCATCATTGTGACCGCGAAGCTGCTCACCGGCTTCGACGCCCCGATCCTCTACGCCCAGTACGTTGACAAGCCCCTGCGCGAGCACACCCTGCTCCAGGCAATCTGCCGCACCAATCGGGTCTACCCGCCCGCGAAGACCCACGGCCTGATAGTGGACTACCTCGGCATCTTCGACGACGTCGCCAAGGCCTTCGAGTTCGACGACAAGTCCGTCCAGCAGGTCATCTCCAACATCGCTGTACTCCGCGAGCAACTCGGCCCCGCGATCGAGGCTGCTCTGGCGTTCTTCCCGGGCGTCAACCGCACCGTCGGCGGCTATGAGGGCCTGATCCAGGCGCAGACCGCGATCGACTCCGACGAGTCGCGCGACGCCTTCGGGGCTGCGTACAGCGTCGTTGCCCAGCTGTGGGAGACCCTCTCCCCGGACCCGATCCTGTCCGAGTACGAGTCGGACTACCGCTGGTTGACCGACGTCTACCAGTCCGTACAGCCCACCGACGTCACCGGCCGACTGGTCTGGCACACGCTGGGCGCGAAGACCCTCGAGCTCATAAACGAGCACGTCACCGTCGAGGTCCCCCGCACCGACCTGGAGACCATCGTCCTCGATGCGCAGGTTATCGAGGACCTGATGACCGGCAATCGCAAGGACATCGACCCGGTCGAAGTCGAGAAGTGGATCACCGCTCGCATCGCCAAGCATGTCGGCAACCCGGCCTTCATCGAACTTGGCCAGCGGTTGAATGCCCTGCGGGAGAAATACGCCCACTCCCAGCAGGCATCGCTGGAGTTCCTGAAGGAGCTCTTCGCGCTGGCGCGAGACACAGTCGCAGCGGAGAAAGCCGCCGCTGAGGTGCCCCGCGAGGAGCGCGGAAAGGCCGCCTTGACCGACCTCTTCGAGTCACTCAAGGGCGAGGAGACCCCGATCATCGCCGAGAAGGTCGTCGACGAGGTCGACTCCGTCGTCCGTACCGTCCGCTTTGACGGCTGGCAGGACACCAACGAAGGCGATCGCCTCGTCCAACAGGCGCTTCGCAAGGCGCTCTACATCAAGTTCAAGATTCGCGACCAGGATGTCTTCGGGAAGGCACTGGGATACATCCGGGAGTACTACTAGCTGCTCCTTGTGCTGGTAGGAGGGAAGAGGGCTTTCGCTCGCGACCGACACGCACCAGATCGAAGAAGCGTGCATCGCCTGCCTGAGGGGAGATTCGCGCTCACCATCCGGACGGTTCTCGAGAAACGCTAGGCCGCCTCGAATGCCCGCCGGATCAGGGGCCTGGCCTTCTCCAGGTCGGACGCCGAGCCGATGCGCATCTCCAGGTCACCCGTACCGAGGTGGCCGATGCCACGCATGTCGCGAGAGAAGCCCTCCTCCAACTCGACCGTGTCCGGGTCGATTCTGAGGTAGACGAGGATCACCTCGTGCTTCGGGCGGAAGATTACCGAGGCGAGGTTCACCATGCGGCGGTAGGCGATGTAGTGCATCAGCGGAGATACCTCGACCTCGCCCCACGCAGTCAGAGCCTCGTCCAGTTCGGCGTACAGGTCCCGCAGGCAGGCCGGGGATGCGCCCGGCACCGCCTGGAACGACGGCTTCCCGTCCCCGCCGATGGCACCGGCTGTGATCTCCCGCTCCCGATGTTGAGGCCGAGCCGGAGCCTGGCTCGGAGAGCCAGGTGCGGACTCGATCAGCAACAGGCTCAGTAGCCCGCCATCGAAGATGCGGTAGCGCACCAGGTCGATCCGCTCGCGCAGTCGCTTCACCGCGACCCGGTCGTGCCCGCAGCAGCCCGCGCCCTGCTCGCCGCCGAAGACGCCCTCCTGCGCGACGACGGCCCCCAGCCCAGCTACTCCCGCGTCAGCGGCCCGGCCGCCGGCACCGTCGCCAGCCACACCGCCCGTACCCTGACCGACCTTGCCGACCACGTCGGTACCGAGCAACAACACCGCGACGCCCTGGTGCGCTGGGACCCGGAGAAGTACAAGCGCGTCCACGCCCTCACCCACGCCGATCTCGGCGACAGCCTCGCAGCCCCAGGCCCGAGCCGACGAGGCCGTAGCCGCCTGGTCACAGGCCCTGACCCTCATGGAGGGCATGACCTCCGACCGCACCCGCAAAGCGATCACCTCGCTCCGCTCCACACTCTCCATCTACCAGCGCCGCAAAGTGCCCGGAGCCGCCGAACTCGCCCGCCGCGCACGCGAAGCACTGGCCTAAGCTGCCACCATCCGGCCGACGAAGGGACACAAGCCGTGGCTCAGCGGACAACCGACGACCAGCCCAAAGCCCTGCCGCCCGCCCTCGAATCCATGACCCTGCTGGTTGCCGCTGTCATCGTCCACGACAAAGACACCAACCGCGTCGTCCTTCTCCAACGCAGCCAGAACGCCAAGTTCGCTCAGGGTATGTGGGACCTCCCCGTCGGCAAGAGCGAACCCGGTGAGCCCATCACCGAGACCGCCGTACGCGAGCTGTACGAGGAGACCGGCCTGGCTGTGAAGCCCGAGGCCCTGAAGGTGGCCCACATCATCCACGGTGCCTGGGGCGTCGAGGCGCCCAATGGCTTCCTTACCGTGGTCTTCGCCGCCCATGAATGGAGGGGCGAACCCGAAAATCGGGAACCACGCAAGCATGCCCAGGTCTGCTGGGTCGCTGCCGACGTGATCCCAGGTGAGTTTGTCGATACTACGGCGAGTGCCCTCCATCAGTACCTTGCCAACGGTCCGCAGGTCTCACTCAACGGCTGGAGCTGAATACGCAGACCCGCGGGGACATCCCTCCGAATCAGCGAACCCAAAACCGCAGACTCGTCGCCTTAATCCCGAGGAAAGTTCGAGGGAGATCCGTTGGTCCTGCGCTCTTCACGGTTCGTTGGCAGGTTGCGTCTGCCGTATCCGCCGAAGCGCCAGCCCTCCGGAGGAAGACGACCCAAGTCGGCGAGCATGCGGGCAGCCTGTCGTGTTTCAAAGTGGTCTGTTCCTAGCGCGCGGCGGCGAGCTACGAGGACCTTTTTCATTTCTGTGCAGGCGATTCCTGGAAATCCCAGAGATGCCCAACAGATTGCCCAGTTGTAATGAGTTCTTAGTGTCGAAGGGTGGTCTGGCCCTAAATCATGTCGCTCCTTTTCCAGGATCCGTCGCCAATCCCGATGGGCTTCAGCATAATGCCCTCGCTGAGCCTTGATGTGGACTATTTCATGCTCGGTAGAAAGGACATCTGCTGAGCGGTCCTGCAGCCCGCCGGATTGATATCCCTTCTCCACTGCGCGAAGAGTGGCTTCTGCCTCGTCCAGTTCTTTTAACTCTACCAGGATTTGACCTATTTGATGTTTTGTCTGCAGCGTGTTGCGGTGGTCTATGCCAAGTAGATCTTGCTCGATTAGGTGGATATCCGTGAAATCCACCAGTGCCCGAATTTGATTTCCTTGAATTCCATGAATGGAGGCAATGTCATATCGAGTGACAAGGGTTGAAGGATGCCAGGGAGGAAGGAACGTCTTCTGTAGTCGCAAGACCTCTTGGAGCAGTTGAAGTGCCTGATTAAGGTGACCTCGATGCCACAGGATGACGCCCAGTTCGTGGCGGACTACGGCGTGTGTGAAAGGCGGGATTTGCATTTGCTCCATGAGGTGTACGGCTCGGCGGGAATTGCCTTCTGCCTCATCGAGCCGCCCAGATTCTCTGAGGATGGTCGCGAGGTGATGCCGTGCCTGCATCGCGAGTTGCAAAAACCTTGGCCTGCTCTCCAGTTCGTCGCATAGCTCGCGCGCCAACTTCTCTCCTGACTCCAGGAATCCGCGCTCTGCGTGGATCGCGATGGCCAGCTCGCGAGCCATGAGCCCGAGGAAACTGTCAGATCCCACTGAGCTGTCGGCCAGACGGCATGCTTCTGTGATCAGCGCATCGGCCTCTTCCAGACGTGACATGTGCCAGGCCCATTCTGCGTAGTCGAATTGGACCAGAAAGCGAATCTTGTCACTGGGGCGGAAGCTATCGAGCCGTTCATAAAGAATCACCGCAGACCTGTATCCGGTTTCGTATTGGCCGGATAGGCTGAGATACTTACTAAGGTACTTTTGTATGTCGACGATGATTTCGAAAAGCTCACCGTGTGCTGCAGGGAGTCGTGCCACCATGGATGCGACGTGGGGAATCACGAGTTGCCAGTGACCTACAGTGACCTCCGTTTCCCACATACCGCGAAGCGCCCCAATGCACCGAGCTGCTGCGGCCCATGACCGAGCCCGATCGGGGGATCGCTCCAGATGTGCGGCATTCACTTCAGCCACCAGCGGGTGTACGACGATGCACCTATGTGCACGATTCTCGCTGGGCCAGTGATAAAAGGTGTTGTCTTCTACCGGACGAGCCACGGGGTTCTCGTCGACGCTGTCGATTAGTCCGACGGCGTTAAGAGCTCTCAATGCGCGTTCTACGACGAGATCGTTCCATGGACCGCCACCCTGGCCATGTGTTCGTAATAGAACCTTCGGAGAGAGTAGTTCTACTGGGACGGGCCTGGCTGCCCAACAAGATAGGACGCGCATGATTGATCTCACATACGGGATGCCCTGCTGTTCCAATGCATCCAGCGAAATCTCCCAGGTCTGCATCACAAGGTTGCGAGCGTCGTCGTCCGTTTGAGGGCGAAGTGACGCGTCAGCGGCGCGGTCAACAACGGCCTCGAAATCTCTCTCCAAGGCACTGTGGAATGCCTTGAAGTCACGTAGAGGAGAGATGGGCTGAGAAACGCAAAGCCCAGCAAGACGCAAAGCGAGCGGGATGCCCCCAAGGCGCACGGATAGGGTCCGTGCAGCATCACGTTCGGAGGGATGAGCTTCCGATTTTCCAGCCAGGTCGAGCAGCATCTCGGCGCCGGCTGAGGAATCCAATGCGTCAAGTTTTTCCAACTTGGCTTCGGCTGGCCAGAGGTCGGCACTCCCCTGTCGGGTTGTGACTAGAACCGCTCCAGATGCAGACCCTTCTAGCCATCCTGGCCCTAACTCGCTTTCGATCTCAGTCGGGTTGTCTGCACTGTCCAAGACGAGCAACCAAGGCTTCGTGCTTGCGTGGAGAGCCTCCCAAGCCAGGTCTGCTGCATTGAGGACGCCTGCAGCGAGTTCACGCGCTTGGGTTTCGCAGCCATTCAGCTGTAGGGCGATCTGGCGTAGCGCAGCCCGAATACTGTCTACCTGTGATGCTTGGACCCAGAAGACTCGTACGCCATTGCGGCGCATAACCCCGGCGATCGTCAAGGCCAATGCGGTCTTCCCGATCCCACCCATTCCATGGAGTACGGTAATGCTCCCTAGGAGGGGGTGTAGGTCGCCAGCGCCCAGTTTCTCAAACTGGCTCTCGCGCCCGTGTAGCCGTCGTGGTCGCAGGCTTAGGGGAGGTTTGACGGGTACCGGAGCAGAGTCTGATAGAGGCTGCGCGCCCATGTAGACGTTGAGGGTGTTGGACTCGTTCACCACTTGGTCCCGACCTGCCTGGTAGACATGACCGGGACCAGAGACCTTTGCCTTCTGTCTGATATGGAGGATTATGTCACTGTCGCGAGGCAGCAACGCGTGCTCCGATCCTTTGGCATAACTGCTTTGTCTAGCCGGGATGGCCGTTGCCGACGGCTCCGTCCCTGGCCAGGCTGGCGATCAACGGTCGACGATGTGTTGATCTCGCCCAGCTTGGAAGACACGGGCACTGTCGCGCGCCTTGGCTGTGATCCGGATGCTGTCGATCCGAGTCCGATCATGGTGGGGTTCGTCGGCAACGACGTCAGCCAATGCCTGGTGGAGTGTGCCGATAGCGGACGGATCGGCAGCGAACAGCATCGTTAGACGCTCTTGCCACCAAGCCGCGAGTTCCCTCTCGCGCTCTTCGTCTCCCTGTGCCTGGGCTTGCATCAGAGCAGAGCGGGTCTCTTCCATCTGATCACTGACCGCTGTGGTCTCCGCAGGACGAACGCGACGCCACAGCTCGACCACTGCCTGTTTGGCACGCTGGTATGCGTCTGTGGCGATCAGCGCGACCAACGCCGTCCCTGCCGTCTGGGCGAAGGTTGTTAACTCGGCGTCCATGCAAACTCCTTGGCGGTGAGCCCTCGCGGTCTTGCACCCTTCATTGTGCCCGCACGCACTGACAAGCAAGGGCCCTTCGCCTCGATCCGTACTGCATGCCGAACGAAGCTTGCGACTCGCATGACGGCGCTTACTTCACCCCGGCGAAGACGGACGGTTGAACCTGGGCGGCGTCGCTCTGACCAGAGAGTCGGATGCGTGAGCGGACGGTGTGGCACAAGCTAGCCCGTAGCAGGGTGTGTAGCACCCAGCACTTGCCTTGACCAGGCGATTCCTGACCCCGGAGCGGCGTCCGGAACCACCCAAGATCCCGCCAGGACTACTCGCTGTCGCTTTAGGGTTCGTGCCACGGGGTCGGCCTTCGTCCACCCCGGCCCCGCCGCAGCAGGAGGACCCCGACATGAAGCGCGGCACCCTCGTCGGCAGCATCGCGGCGGCTGCCGCCGCAGTAGCCGCACCCGGCACCGCATCGGCGCGCCGTATCGGCATGAGTGACGTCAACCGCCTGAACAAGCGCTTCGCCGAGATCATCGCCAGCGACCACCGCCACGGCGGACAACTCGGCATCGAGCAACGGGCCGCCGCCCTCGCCGACGAGGCGCTCAATCTCCAGAACGCCGGCAGCGCCACCCAGCGCGTACGAAGCAACCTCTACGCCTCCGCAGCCGCCTTCCGCTCCTCCGCGATGTGGGCCGCCATCGACGGCCGGCGCTACGACATCGCCAAGGCGCACATGCGCGAAGCCCAGGCCCTCGCCGAGATGTCCGGCGACCAAGCGATCAAGTTCCGCATCTGGAGCCACGCCGGCACCATGTACCGCCACATGGGCCGACCCGCCGACGCGTTCGCCGCCAACGACGTCGCCCGCAACCTGCACCTCACCCGCCGCGACCCCCTGTTCGCCTCCCTCGGCCTGACCCGCCAGGGCGCCATCCACGGGCGCAGCACAGGACCGCACCGGCACCCGCCGGGCCTTCGAGCAGGCGCAAGACGCCATGCTGCGCGCCGACCCCACCGGCTACCGGCCGGTGTGGATGGTCGCCTTCTACGACCAAGCCGAACTGGACTCCCTGGCCCTCTCGGCGCACTTGGCGCTCGGCGACTACTCGACCGCCGAGTATCACGCCCACCGCTGCCTGTCCGCCCTCCGGCCCCACATGATCCGATCCAGGGCCATCACCACCACCCGGCTCGCCCACGCCCAGCTCGCCCAGGGCGCACCCGACGCCGCCACAGCCACCGCGATGAAGGTCCCCGCCGAAGCCGCCACCCAGCACGCCCGGGTCACGCGCATGCTGCAGGAGTTCGGCGCCGCACTGCGCGCCATCGCACCGGGCAGCTCCACCGCGCAGACCTGGACCGAGCACACCGCCGCCTGGAGGATGGCCGCATGACCACGGCGCCCGCCATCGAACTGCGCACGTTCACCACCCTCGACACCGCCCGCGGCGACCTCCTCGACGTGTACGCCGAAGTCCGCGCCCTGCTCCTCCACCTGCCGAACTACGCGATCACCGCGTTCGGCAAGCGCCTGGACCGGCACAGCACCGAGCCAGGGTTCACAGCCGTCCTCGCGTACGCAGACGGGCACCCAGTCGGCTACGCCTACGGCAACACCATCGAGCACGGCGACCGCTACTGGCAGCGCACCCCCGACGCCGTCCGAGAAGTACACCGAGCGTCCAGCCGTGGCCCTGAAGGAGATCGGCGTCCGGCCAACCTGGCGGAAGACCGGCACCGCCCGCCGTATCCATGACGCCCTGCTGGCCACACGCGAGGAGCCGTACGTCGCGCTCATGGTCAACCCGGCTGCTGGGGACGGAAAGGTCCATGCGCTCTACGAGTCGTGGGGGTACGAGGACCTCGGACAGAGCCAGCCGTCACTGGCCTCACCGTAATGATCCCAGCCAGCCACTGACCGACACTCACGAGACCCGGTGTAAACGTGCAGCGGCATGCGGTAGGCACCACCGCTGACAGTTATCGGCGCTGGTCGGCGATCAACTCAAGGTAGCGGGAGTACTGGGTGTCGGCGATCTGGCGGTTACGGACGAGGCTTCCTTCCTCCATGCGGTAGGTGCGTTCGGGATCACCTTTGAAAGAGAGCCAGTTGAAGGACGTGGTCACCCAAACGTCGTCGTAGACGAGGACCTTGGCGTGGGTGCTCTTCAGACGCGTGAAGCTGAGTTTGTCGCGGTAACGGTCGGCGAGGTTGGTGAGTTTACGGACGGAGGCAGGGTCGGTCTTGGTGTCGTTTTCCTCGTAGCCGTAGGCAATGTCCACTTTGACGCCTTGTTTGACCCGGCGTTCGAGTTTGCTAAGGAAGTCGGTGGTGATGATCGCGTTCTTGATCCACGGGGAGATGATCAAGAGTCGGCGGCGGGCGTTGGTGAGTGCGTCGTCGAGGACGTCCGGATGCTCGAAGACTCCGATGGCTCGGATCTCGTCTGCCTGTGGCTGCTGAACTGCCGGCGGACCGGGCATGGGGGCGTGAGCGCCGAGCTGGAATGCGGCCTGTTCTGCACGGTGCTGGGTGACCTCTTGCAGCGGTACGCGGGCCTTTTCGAGGTCGGGGTCCAGAAGAGGGCGTTCGGGGGGCGGCGCGACAGTGATGCCGAGGGCCTTGGCACCACCGTGGCCGATGAGAGCGAGTTCGTGGGCCTGACTGAGTTCGCCGTCGACGACGATGCCGACTTCGACGTCGGTGCGGTCCGCGTCGGCATACACCAGGAGCTTGACCGGCAGGACACGGCGGGCCGGGGCCTGGGAGATGCCTTTGACCTGGAGGACTTCGCGTTTGTTGTTGCCATTCTCGCGCAGCAGAGCGGTGATTTCCGCTGCGGTGATGTCTCCGTCGTTGACGGGCCCGGACCTTGCGGCGGGCAGCATGATCATGCCGATTTCCTCGGCCTGCCCGCGCGGGATGGTGGTGCGGCGGTCGTAGGGGGCTACTTTCCACAGCATTTGGTCGTAGACGAGCGGCTGGTTGACCCGCACGGGTGCTACCGCGGCGGCCTTCTGGGCAGTGAGGTGTCCCTTGTCTGTGAGCCGCAGTCCGGGGGCCCGGCCTGCGGCTGCGGGGGTGGGGCGGGCCCATTTGAGGTCGTCTGAGCCGAACAGCACGGCGACGGTCCGGTCGACCATGTTTTCGGGCAGGCCGAGTAGGCCGGCGATACCACGCGCGTTGCTCACGTTGTGGTCGACCAGCCGCAGTACGAATTCCTCCATAAGCGGGAGGTCTTTGCTGTCCTGGGCGAGGACCTCGGCGGTGATCCGGGCGACAGGCAGTGCGGCGTCGGCGATCTGGATGAGTTCGAGTCCGGGACGGGTGTTGTGGAAGCGGAGGGCCAGGAGGCTGTCGTCGCCGAAGGCGGGGCTAGAGGTAGGCATTGCGGATCTCGCAGTCTTCCGGGTGGCCGCTCATGTAGTCGAGGACGTCGCGCAGGGCGCCGGGCTTGCTGCGACAGAAGCCAGCGTCGCCGACGATGATCAAGCCGTAGCGGGCGCGGGAGAGTGCGACGTTGATGCGGCGCCAGTAGGGCTGGCCAAGGAATCCGAAGCGGCCGCTGATGTTGCTGCGGGTCACGGAGAACACGACGAGATCGCATTCTCGCCCCTGTACCGCGTCGACGGAGAGTACTTCTGGAGCGATGTGCTTGAGTCTCAGGGAGGCTAGTCGTTTGGTGAGTTCTTCGACCTGGCGGCCGTAGGGGGCGATCAGCAGGACGTCGAGGCGCTTGCCGTCGGGAGTCTTGATCACCCCCTTGTCGATGGCCCGGTCGATGACTTCCAGGCGTCGCATCGCGAGTTGGCCCTCAAGGCGGTTGGAAACGCTGGTTTGTGCGGCGGACTGCTCGTCCTCGCGGCGGTTCGGCAGGGCGCTGGTGTCCAGCCACAGGACGGGTTTGTTGACCGTGCTGTAGCCGGGAAGGACATGGTCATTGGGCGAGATCAGCTTGTTGTCGTAGAAGCAGCTGCTGATCATGTTGCCGATCGCCGGGGTCATCCGGTACTGCTCGCGCAGCAGGTGCTTGACGGGTGCCTTGGTGGAGTTGGCGAAGTACTGGAACAGGGTGGTCTTCACCAGCTCGGGGATGAGCTGGTGATCGGCCATGATCTTTTCATCGCGCAGCAGATCCTCATCGATGGGAGGCAGCTGGTTGGTGTCGCCGACCAGCACCCACCGCTTGGCCCTGGCCATTGGCACCAACGCCTCGGTCGCGGTCGCCTTGGACGCCTCGTCGAAGATGCACAGGTCGAATTCGAGATCCCGGGCCGCCGGGTGGCCGAGGAAGCCGAGCGCGGTCCCGCCGATGACGCGCCGGGTGCGCAGGAAGCTCGCGATCAGGTTCTGGTCGGTGCCGATTCGCTGCAGCCATTCGCCCTGGAGGCGCAACAGGTGCATCAGTTCCCTGCCGGTCCCGGCCGGGCCGAGGAGCGCCTCGACCACGTCGCGGGCGTCTGCGGCGCTCATTTCCTCGCGGAGGGTGAGTTCGCCGTCGAGCATGGTCTGCACTTCGGCGAACAGCTCTGCCCGCTGTTCGAGGAGCTGTTCTCGACGGGCTCGGGTGGTGACGACTTCCTCGCCGAGCTCTCTGGCGGAGGTGGTGCGCTCAGGCACAGGCTGGTTCGCCAGCTCGTCGAGGCGGGCCGTCACATGGCCGAGGTCGGCGGCCACGGCGGCGAGTTCTTCCAGCACCAGGGCCGCTTTGAGGTGGCTGGGCTGCTGGCCGCTGTTGGCGGCCACGCTCTCCAGATGCCGTTCTGCGCGCGTCCGGACACCCTGGGTCCACTTCTTGACTTGCCGGTCGAGTAGCAGCGACTGTGCGCTTTCAGCGACGCGTGGATCGTCGACGCGGCCGAGGCGGACGAGTTCGGTGATGCCTGCGTCTTCAAGGCGCTTGAGGGCATTGTCGATGGCGATGTGGGTCTGGCTGACGATGAGGATGCGGGCGGTGGGATGCCGGCTGAGAGTCTGCTCGACGATCTCAGCGATCACGGTCGTCTTGCCAGTGCCGGGAGGTCCCTCGACGAGCAGTAGGTCCTGGGTGCCCAGGGCGTGGGCGACGACGTCCCGTTTGCTCTGGTCGAGGTCGGCTCGGACCCAGGTGGTGACTTCGGCGGGCGGGCCGACCTCAAGGGCTCCGGGGTTATCGATGATCTGCCGTAGGTCGAGATTTGCGGTCTGGCCGGCGGCGACCGCGGTAAGAGCGTCGCGCTGCCGGTTGATCGCGTTCTGGCTGGGCCCGAGGAAGGGGAGCAGCACCCCCCGGGCGGGCAGGACGGCCTGGGGACGCGTCATTCGCAGGACGACGGTGTCGTCAGTGCGGTTGGTGATCTCGCCACGGTCGATGGGCCGACTGTAGGGGTACTCTGCGACGGACCACTCTTCACCGATTTCGGCGGTGGTGTCGGGCGCGGCGAGATGGAAGACTCGGGTGCGGCCGCCGCCTTCCAACCGTTCATACTGGATCGGCTGCCGCCCGTTGGCCGCCGCTTCCTCGCGGGCTTCCAGGACGCGGCGCCAGCCGTCGAACAGGTCGCCGAGCTGCTGGCGCTTACCCTCCTTGGCCTGTGCCTCGCGTGCGTCAAGTTCTTCATTGAGGCTGTCCAGCAGCAGGTTGAGGCCGTCGTACGCCGGGTCCTCGCCCGGGTCGTTGAACGTCCAGGTGAGGATGGGGCCGAGTTTGAGGGCGGACGCACGGCGCTTGGCCATCCATTCCTCTGCTCGTTCCTCGGCCGAAACGATGACGCATCGGTCGCTTTGATCCTCGTCGTTGACCAGGCGCAGGAACAGACTCTGGCCGAACACCCGCACCGTGCCGGTGTCGACTTCGTCGCTCTGCGCGTTGTAGCCGTAGTCGACGTGAACGGTGCCGGAGATGTCCGCCAGCACCGTGTTCTTCACCGCATCCCAGTCGAGCTCTTCTCCAGCCGAGATGGTGCTCAAGCTTTCGGCCGCGCGACGGGTCATCTTCAGCCAGAGCGCGTTGCGTTGGCGGGCATCACGGTTTTCGCAGACCCGCTCGGCCTCCAGGAGCCGGTGTTCGAGGACGATGGCGTTGGCTGGCCGCTTCTTCGGGTCGAGGTCGATGCAGGTTCTGAGGACGTTGCGGATCTCGGTGTCGAGTTCCAGACCGTCGAGTACCGTCGCCAGATCGTGGTAGTCACGTGCCTGGCTACGGGAGAGGACCTGAATGGCCAGGACCGCGTAGGCGTACACGTCACGGACGTACGGGATTGCCTCACTCTGCTCGGGCGGCGAGTACAGAGCGGACCGGAAGTCCGCGACCGTCTCGTCGGTCACGGCTACGGCCTTGGACAAGATCTTGGCGATCCCGAAGTCGGCGAGCTTGACCATGCCGTCGCCGGTCAGCAGGACATTTCCCGGTTTCAGATCGCGGTGCTCGATCTCCTTCTCGTGGGCATACGCGAGAGCGGAAGCCAACGGTCCGCCTATGCGTGTGAAGTAGGCCGGCCAGTCAAGGGGACGGCCATCTGCCATCTCGTCCTTGAGGCTGCGGTCAATCCACTCCAGGGCGATGAAGTACCGCTCCAGCCCTTGATCCCAGCCGGAGTCGAGCATCCGCACGATATGGGGGTGGTTCAGTGCCTTGAGCGCCGAGGTCTCCCGCTCCAGGAAGATCCGGGTGATCGCGTCGTCCTCGCGCTGCTTGAGCAGCTTCACGGCGACGTGGTCACCGCCAGCGCTCTTGATGTCCACGGCCTTGCGGACCTCGGACAAACCCCCCGGGCGGGCTTCCTGAGGGAGCAACAGAAACCGGCCGTTAATCGTCGTCCCCACCCACTGCTCCTTGCTCCCCCGACTGCCGCGCAGTCCTCCCAAGCGGCCATCTTGCCAGCGGCTTTCCCATCGGATCAGCAGTTTGCCCAGGGTGATACGGACTTGGCGAGTAATGGTCCCTTCGGAGTGGCTCTGCGAGAGGAGGCCCCCCTTGGCCCAAGCAGCGAGGCGTGATCGGAGTCGGCCCCTCGACCACGGTAGAACGCGTTGGGTGCTTGAGTGATGCGTGAGCGGACGATGCAGCGGCGGCCGCGAGGGATCGGATCGAAGGTCACATCGAACCTGACCTGACGAGGTGGTTCCGGACACCGAAGAAGCGTCCGGAACCACCCATCAAGATCGTGCCCCTTCTGGTTACCTTATTTCTCCTGACCAAGCCCACAGACCTTGACCGAACAGATAGAAACACCCTCCGCGGCGACTGGTCTCAGGGCCTAGCGGACTGGATCGCCTCCTGCAGGTTGCTCACGGCCCGCTCAGCGTGCGCGCGGACGCTGTCCCAGGCAGCGGTGAAGTCGCGGACCGGGAAGCCCAGCCCAAGCGCGTGGTGGGCGGTGGCGAGTTCCGGCCGTGGCTTGGGGTGGACGGCGGAGTTGCGGATGACACGGATCTGGTCCAGGAGCTGTACGGCCTGGTGGACCGCGTCGCGGTCGAGCGCGGGTAGCTTGTCGGCGAGATGTTCCTCTAGTCGCAGCAGGCCCGAGCCTGGACTGCGGCCGGGCACCTTGAAGTCGCGCAGGATGTCGGTCAAGACGACCAGCCCGGAGTTGTAGGCCGCTTCGTCGTCGACGTCCAAGGCGAGGAGGCTGGAGCGATCCATGGGCGGCGGGATAACTAGGGCTTCGCCGAAGACCAGCTCGTAGGTGACGTCGAGGAAGTTCAGCGCGCGCAACAAGGCGCGCGGCTCGGTGAAGGACAGCGCCTCCGGCGGCGCAGGGGGCGACAGGTGGGCGGCGATATCGGCGAGGTAGAGGTCGAGGGTGTCGCAGTCCGCGGATGGCAGCGCGCCGAGTCGGCCAGTGAGGGATGTCTTGTTGAAGCGCATGCCCGGCCACTCGCGGTCGGCGATCTCCGTCATGCGCTGTAACAGGGGACTGGTGCCGTCGATCTCCTTCAGGACGTCGCCGAGGTTCACGTCGATATCGGGCAGGTCGAAGGGGCTGTCGAGGATCTTGTCCTGCTCCCAGGTCATCTGCTGCCTATACGCCAGCAGGCCACGGGCAAGATCGCGGGCCATCTGGTTATGCTGCAGGTGGTAGAGCCCCGCCATGGTCAGGTACACCGGCCCGTCGGACTGCGGGGTGAAGCCGTGCCCCCACCACCCGACGGCCCGGTAGCCGGTTGAGACCTGGTCTTGGCCGATCACGGGGAAGCTGTAGAGGACCCTCGCGGCGTCGTGGCCGTGCTTTCGCATGCGGTAAGCGACGTGGAAAAAGTTCGGGAAGCGCTCGTGTTCGACGAACGTCGTCCACACGATGTCGAGGAGGAGCCGTTGCTCCTCGGTGAGCGGGTCTGTCAGGGCGGTCATGGCGTCTATCTCCAGGTGGGCAACGAACCAGGATAGAGGTGCCGCCCAGCTGGGGCATATCGTGTTTCGGGTCCGTGGGCACCGGCCTTGCTCGGCGTGCCTGGGACGCCCGCACGACCGTCCTGCAGGGTGGCCCTCATTTTCGTGCCGGGCCGGAAGGCTGCCGAGCGACAAGTGCTACGAGAAAAGGGCAGGTGCCGGCGGCCGTGCGTTGCGTCTAATGGAGGGCGTGACTGATCAGGCTTCTTCCGCGCTGTGGCGGTTCATCCAGGACGACGACCCCGACGCGTTCACGCTCATTGTGGAAACCGCGAACGGGCAGTGCGTGCGGCGCATACGTCCGGCGCTACCGCTGCCGTCCGGCGTGGAGCACGGCCCGGGTGCCGAGGCGGCGGCACATACCGCCGCTGCCACCTGGGGTCTGTCCGATTTCGTCTTCCGGTCCGCCTACACTAGCAAGGGCTCCGGTCGACGCGAGCTCGGCGACAGGCTGTTGCTTGCCGGAGGACGTGGCGCGGTGATCCAGGTCAAGGCGCGCACGATCCAGCCCAAGGATGCGGACAGCGAGGTGGCCTGGATACAGAAGGTGGCGACCAAGGCTCTACGTCAGGCCAAGGGCACCGTGCGTCAGTTGCGGATGCTGCCCGCTGACATGGCCAACGGCCGCGATCGCACGCTGTCTGTCGACGGCAACGCCTACGAGTGGATCGGGGTGTTTCTGCTGGATCACGAGCAAGTACCCGAGGGCACGATCTGCCTGCTGGAGCCGATCGGCATGCCCACGATCGCCCTGACGCGGCGGGACTGGGACTTCCTTTTCGACCAGCTGCGCTCCACCACCGCCGTCCTGGACTACCTCTTCCGCGCCGCCGTCGAGCCTCCCGTAGCCCTGGGCGAAGAGCCCGTGCGGTACTACGAGTTCGCCGCGGCCGACGCCGAGGCACCCCCCGGCCCCCTTAACCCCGATGTCGCTGGACTCGGCGGGACCCATTTCTCCACCCCATTGCTCCCGCAGGCCCCAGTGGGGTCGGATCATGCTCACCGGGTTATGCGAATCATCATGGAGGACGTCGCCACCAGCGCCATCCGATCGCAGATGAGCGAGCCCAACCGGCAGCTCCTGCTCTCCGACCTGGACAAGCTGCCGGTCGGAGCGCGCGCTGAGTGGGGACAACTGCTGCTGGACATGCTGGCCGACGTGCGCGGGGTGCCCGACCACGAATCCAAGTGGCGCTGGCGCCGTTCCATCGACCCGTCGGGCACCCGCCAGCTCATCTTCGGATGCGCCACGCGCTTCGGTCCCGAGGTGGAAGCCGCCTTCCAGTCGTACGTACTGCTACGCCACCACCAACTCCACCAGCAGACCGGCCTGGCCGAACAAAGCTCCACCCTCGGCGTGCTGCTTACCCCGCGCAACGATGGCAGCCGGCCATGGGACACCACCTTGCTGCGCACCGAGGGCGACAATGAACTGAGCTCCGAGGAAGTGGAGCGATACACCGAGCTCTGGAATCCCCAGCCCGCCGAAGCTTCCTGAGCGCGGTCTCCGCTGTTCAGTTGATGGCAGGGATGCGGCGCTCGATGATCACGAAGTCCCGCTACTGGCCGTGATGCTGCCTGATGCGTTCGCGCGTGTTGCTGACCGGGGAAGTCGCCGCGCTCGTGCAGCGCGAGGTTGCCGACGGCGCCGTACACGGAGAACTCGACAACACCGGTCTTCCGCAGTGGTCGGAGACCGTGGTGGCGGCGACCTCGCCGCGCTGCCGCGCGTTGGGCTGCAGGAGCCAGTTCCTGGTGTCCGTGTACAGACCAAGGGTGACGCCAGCGTGGTCTTCGACGAGTTGAGGGAGATGGGCATGCGCTCACCTCCTGCGGCAGAACGGGGCTGATCAGTCGTTACGCATCGGCGGACTTGCGCTTGAGTCACGTACGACGGTGAGCAGTAGCCAGTCGACAAGTCCGCGATCCCACGTGAAGTGCAGGGGCATGCTGCCATCTGGCAGGTCGCCCGCGCGCTCACAGGGCAGCCGGTTACTGGGGGACCTGCTCTGGTCCCCGGGCACTCTCCATACGTGGGGCATCCGCCCGTTTGGTGTCCGATCTCAGCTTTCGGCGCTTGGCCGACGCCGGGGAAAAGCATCTCCGATCGGCCAGTCCTCAGACAGACCGAGAGACGTGTGGATGGGGCGAGCCGCTGGCTGGCGTTCGATGCGAATATCGACCAACTGTGCAGTTTCCCAGGTGGGGAGAACGGGAGCCGGGAGCGAGTCAGGTGCGGGGCTTTGCCAGAGGACTGGGACCTTCTTCGCCCAGGTCCAAGGTGCCGGATTGTCGACGGTCAGTACGCCGCTGACCCGGCTATGGGTCTGATCTTGCGCAGCAGTCCAGTAGCCGTCGGCATTGCGACCGAACGTTGATCCGGTGTGGTGGGCGTACTCGACCGAGGTCCCGTACAACGCGCTTTCGGTGTCCTCATCCTCGGGAAAGACCGCAGAATTGCCAACTGCCACGATGAATGGTAGCCCCAAGTCGCCGTACTTCCTGCCCTTCCTTCTCACGGCTTTGAGTACCCGATCTGAGTCATCGGCGACCCACACCGAGGGATGGAAGCCGATTGTCCTGCTCGTCGGATCGCCTCGCCTGCCGGGGCTGCGGGGGATCGCCTCGAAGCTGAGGCGCCAACCCGCCTCCTGCCAGGAATGCCTGGGTAGCGGCACCTTCTGTTCATACTCGGCAGTGACCTGGTCGGGGTCCAAGCTGGCCAGCCATCGTGTCAGCTCGTTCTTCAACCGCCGTTGCTGCGGTGTGGTCGAGCCAACGCTGTCAACCTTGTACGCCACGTAGAAGTTTGGGCTCGGAACACGGTCAATCGCGTCCACCACCTGAGGCGGGAGCGAGCGGCTCCCGGTTGCGTCCAGATTCTCGGCCGTCCAGATCGCCTCGACAACGAATTGCTCATCGCCACGGGTGACCAGGAAGTCTGGGTACTTTCCCCCTGTGCCTATTTGCTGCTCGATCTCCACGGTGCAACCGGAGCCGAGCAGCATCTCGTGCACGTACAGCTCCCACAACGCGGAGAAGACGTTCGCGTCGGAATTTCGATCGCGTAGCCGACTGCGCAGGCCGGCCTGAGCATCGGGGGGCAGGCGTGACCACCACTCGTTGATCACATCTCGAACCTGGTCCCAGAACGGGCCAGCGATCCGTTCGAAGAATTCGGCATCCGACTCCGATGCTCGCTTCGGTGTCGCATCTGTCCGATGTCGGCTTATGTAGACGCCCATGACGAACGATCATAGATTGCTCCGTGCGCCGCTCTCATGGATTTTCTGCAGCGTCCCGGCGACGCTTGGGTTGAGTCCGAGCTGTCGCCGTTGTCCGCACGCCCTTGATGATCGTGCGCCGTCACTCGCTGCCGACAGAGACGCGTAGCAAATGATCAGCAGTGCCTGTTTAGAACTGACCAGTACCTGCGGTTGTTCCGGAACGGAACGCTGCGCCCTTCCGCCACCAGGCCGGCCGCAGAGATCCAGCCCAGCGGTCTCGGCTGCCGAGCGCCCTGGCCTGGTGCCGACCGCTCGCCGCCAAGTCGGAGTGAGCGCCGAGGTCAGCCCTGGTGTTCCTCCTGCTCGTCCCGCAAGGCGTCACGCACGGAGCGCCAGGCGCGGATTGCGTTTCGACGTCCACCAACAGCTCACAAAGTTGGCGAATCAGAACCCGCACAGCACAAATGGCAGTAACGACTTCGAATTCCACCGCCAACCCGCTCATCGGCTGCTCCCCACCTCGGGTACCAGCCTCTCCGTCTCACACCGCGAAGTCTGTACCACGCGAGGTACATTTCGTGATCACCCCCGGCTTTACCCACGCCATCAGACGGACACGCGGCTGAATCCAACGAGCCGAGCCTCATTGAGGCACCGCGTACAAGACTCGCCGCCGTGAGGGGGCGGGTCAGAATCAGAGCTGATGCATTTGCTGATCTCGGAGATCCCGCGTCAAGGGAATGAGGCTGAGCCGATGCACCCAGGCTGCCCGTCGAACGGGCCGGTGTCTGTAGGGTCGAGCCTACTTTTTGTGATCTTGGATGGATCCGCAAGCGTGGCCCGTCCGGGCGTTCCGTGCAGCTCGTGTGGGGTGCTCTGCGTGAGCGATGCGTGAGCGGACGGTCCGGCAGGAGCCATCAGGCGGTAAACCCCGATACACGGCGAAGTCCTCCTGGCCAGGTGGTTCCGGACACTGAGAGAGTCTCCGAAACCATCCGTCATGCTTTGGCCAGGACTTTCAATCCATTGGTTGATGGGTTCGAGTCCAAGAGGGCCTATCTAGAGTCACGCCCGGCCCGGGACTGGCAGCCGGGAGGGGGCCTGGCGGGTCTTCTGGAGCCTGTGACTGACTCGTTGGGGCAGTAGGGCCGGTGAGCTTCAGGAAGGCGCGTAAGCCGCGTGGGAAGTAGCCCACCGCATGACGACCCCCCGCCCGGGAAACCGGGCGGGGTCGCTTCACACTTGGCCTGCGGCGCCTCAGTACCCTCGCTCCAACACGTCAGTGATCTTCACTGACACTTTCGTCCCCGCCGAAGCAGTGCTGATCATTGACGGCGTGTAGTTCAGACTCGTCTGGTCCGACAGCTCGGCCGTCTCAATGACCGGGCCTGACTGGTCGCCCCGGACCTCGTAGGTGATCTCGTACACGGCATCCGGGTCGATGGCCCCGCTGTCGCCCAAGTAGGTCAGTTCCGGCTCGACCGTCACGTTGCAGCCCGCCGACCCGAAGCACTGCCGTTCGGTGGTGCGCAGCTCGATCGTGAAGCTGTCGACACCGACCTCTTCGTAAGTCGGCTCCGGGGTCGGTTCGTCGGCGTCAGCGGCCGTGACGTCCTCGTCCGTGGTGTTCGGCGCGGCGGTGGCTGCTGGCTTGCTGTTGTCGTTTCCGGACTGCACGACGATGATGCCGGTCGCTACGACAGCGGCGATCACGGCGGCGGCTGAGCCGATGATGACGGCGTTGGTGCGGGACTTCTTCGGTGTCGGCGGCGGGGGCGGGAAGTCGGGCATGGGTGGTGGCGTGGCGTCACTCATGAGTCCCCCAGGGACGGTTAGTGCGTGATCGGCATCCTCCTGCCGTGTGCGCCCCGAGTGGAGGATATGTGTCTTTATTGTGACCTTGAATAGGTGATGGTCCGATTGCCCGTCTCCGCCAAGGGGTCCGCGCTGGCGCGGGGCCTTCGAAGCGTCGAGGCCCTGGCAGGAAGACGCGAACCGGCCGGGCTGTACCCGCCCCGCCCTCTAGTGTCGCCTGAGGTGTTGAGAGGACGGGCGGGCACTCGTGCGACGGTCGCCGCCGCCGGGAGCGGGGATCTACGGGGAGGTCAGTCGTCGCGTTGTAGGGCGCGAGTGATCAGAACGCGAGCCAGGATGCGGACCGCGCGGAGTCCACGTCAACAAGGTCCGCGTGCTCGCGGTGCGCCCGCACCGTCCAGCCAGGTCCAGACATTCCCAACTCGTGGCTGACCGCCACGGCAACATCCAGGTCGGTTATCAGGCCGTCGCAGTACCGGCGCAAGTGCAGCGCGGTCACGGCTTGACGTTCGGGGGTACGTAGCGCGTGAGTGATCCTGCTTCTGCCCGGCCTGGTCGCGTTGCCGGACGAGGGCCCGCGCACACCTTGCAGTCAGCCAGCGGCGTCGACCAGTTGGGGGGAGCCCCAGTGTGATCGGCGCTTCCTGCGTGGTCGGGTGGTTTGCGGGCTGCGACCTGCGGGCTCCAGGCGGTGCTGGCACTCGGTAGGCACTCGGGGAGGAATGGGCGTCTCATTCAGGCGACTTGCCCGCCTGCTCGACACCGGCAGGCGGACGGTTTCGGCCCGTCCTATTTCCCGATGGCGATCTTCTCGTTGTCGAGGAGCGCCGTGTGTGTCGCCGCCGTGATGATCAGGAGCACCAACAGGAACCCCGCGAACGGGTTGCTGTCGTCGGGCGACGGAGAGATCGCCATCGCCACGCCGATGATCACGATCTCGCCGACCACGTAGCCAACCGCCAGCCACGGCTTGACGACGCCCTTGACCGCGGCGACGACGAATGGGACGGCGGCGGCCAGGCCGAGCGTGACGATCGGCACGAGCGTCCACACGACCTTGGCGAGGGTGGAGTTGAACATGCGCGGCCGGGCCGGCGTTAAGGGCTGGTTGAAGTAGGGGTTGCTGGCCATGCGCGCTCCCGTTGGTGTGATGGCGTGTGGAGCAGTGTGCTGGCGTTGCGTGAGTTTGTCAGGAGTTCCCGGACGGATTGCTTCCTGCGGGTGACCGCTGGGCCAGGACATGCGAAAGGCCCCCTGCGTGGTCGTGTTGTCCGTGCCGGGGGCCTCTACTGCGCGCGAAGCGGATCAGCTCTGCGGGAAGGGCGACAGGCTGTGCTTGTTGCAGTAAAGCTGTAGTCCCGCGTGGGAGGTCTGCATGGTCTGCGGGTCGTCGGCGGCGAGGAACGAGCGAGTGAGGTTGCCGAGGCCGCCCCATTCGTCCTCGGTGGCTGCAATGCGGTCAGCGGTCTCCTGCATCGTCTGGTCCGTCTGGGCCACGCGTGCAGGGTCCGGAGGGTTGCTCTCATCGGTGTTGACGATGGTCATCATGCGGGCGCCGAGCTGGGCGCAGAACGTCATGCTGTCGGTGGGCTCGACAGAGTCGCTGCTGTCGACGATTCCGCAGCCAGTGAGCGTAAGGGAAGCGATCATGATTGCCGCCGTTGTGGTGCGCAAGAGTCCCCCCTTGGGATCGCGGCGTGGGTTGTGCAGTTGTGCGGTTCTTGTGTGTGGTGTGAGGGTGCCACGGGTGGAGTGCGGCATGGGAGCCTGGCGTGTCAACCGTTCTGGTCGCAGGCGGCAGCAGAGGTACTCGTGCTGCGAGCTCTGCGAGCATTCGTGGTCGGATCACCGCAGCCTTCAGCGCGGCCGACGAGCGCCTCGGTGGCGGCCACGGCCTGACCACTCTCACCGCCTACCTTGCCGACACTGCCGCCTCCATGCTCCGCGTCCGCTTCCCGAACGGAGCCTTACAGCAGGCCGCCCCCGGCGCCGTTGCCGAACTCGCTTACCTCGCCGGAGGGAAGCACCACGATCTCCGCGAGGAGGCGCCGCCCCAGCGTTACTACCAAGTCGCCGGGCCGCGCTGCCCGAGGGGTTAGCGAGCCCGCCACAGACTCGCCCTTGCGGAGGCCCGAATGCAGCGTTCCGGTCTCTCCACCGACCACGCCGACCAGCCGGCAGCCCCCTGCTCCCGCAAACCCAGCCAATCTGGTTGTGGCACGCGACACGTACACCTAAGGTGCACGCAGGCAAGGAGCTCGGGACAGTACCTGGGCCACCGCCGGTCTCTTCGAGGTACGGAGCGTCGGAACGCGCCCTCGCCACCGCCTCTCTCCGCATTCTTCCGTGACCACCATGCTGTCTCGGCTCGGTGGTCGAAAGGCGTTCCCATGACCGTTTATTCTCAGCACGCGAACCGCGGGAAGACGCAGATCCTGGCGACCTACCAGGGGCCGGGCGGGGTCGAGTCGTCGACTGTAACGAGCCTCGCCACATCCGCCCTTGCGGCACCGATCGTTGACGCGCTCAATCGGATCTCCGCCCTCACCACCGTCCCGGTGAGCGTTCACGATCGTCGCGACCGCGGGGTGGCGCACTATCCGACGAAGCACCTTGCAGCGCTGACCGACCGGGCTTCGCGCGCTGACCTTCTGAGCGGTGCGCACAGCCTGTGGTACGAGTACACCTGTCTGGAACTCCACCAGGCGCTCGCCGATTTGGACGAAGCCCTGACGGTGGTGCCTGAGCCCATCCACATCGCGATCAACGCGGAACTGGAAACGGAAGCACGGCAGTTGTCCGAGGCGCTCACCGAGTACTCAGAGGGAACTTCCGTGCCCGAGACGGAGGGTCGGCGTTCCTGGGACTTCGGCCAGCCGTTCGTGACGTATGACGGCGGCGTGGACATGCTGAGCCGTGAGGCACGTGAGCAGCTGGATCGTCTCGAAGAAGGGATCACTCCCGAGGAGCGTGAGGAGGCCGTCGCGAACCTGCGGGTGCTGGTCACCGCCTGCTCTCGGTTCCCTGACATGCTTGGGGGGCTGGAAGAGGCCAACCTTGCGATCTTCGCTGAGCCGTACGATTCAGACGGGTACTACTTGTCTGTCCATGCGCCGGAGCCCGGTGACGACGGCGCCGATTCCTGGCACGTCGAGATCGGCCGCTGGGTACCCGATGACCCCGACGAGGACTACGAGGACTACGAGGACTACAGCAGCGCAACAGGTAGCGCGGTAGTTCGCTGTGTGCTCGCCACATCGCCGGGCGCTGATGAGATCGCCGATCTGTTGAACCGGGTCGAAGTTCAGCCGGACCTGCTTGCCAAGTGGGCCGAGACGCGTGTCGGAGGGGTGCTTGAGGGGACGCGGTTCGTCGTCACCGAGTGCTACGACGACTGAGCCTCGGCCCTCATAATCAGGCGGCCGGCGGTCCCGGGGCGGCAGCGCTCGACCTGGTTCTCGATCTGCTTCTCGTCCCCAACCGAGTCTGCGGTCAGCCGCCCACGGCGAGTTGGCCGCTGCCGCGGAAGTCGCCTCCGGAGTCCCGGCCAGACACTCCGAATGCGTGAGCGATGCGTGTGCGGACGGTTCAGCATCCACTGGATCAAGCATCATGCCACCGAGCTCTGCAAGTCTCTGACCAGGGAAAAGCGGATCGAGCGTGATCACGGGGCAGCGACCGTCACGATCTTGCAGGCCCTCGTAATGCGTAGGTCTCGGATTCGAGTGCCGACGGCGCCTCTGGCCGGAGCCTTGGCCATGCACATCTGGCCTCGGCTTGCCATGCTCTGGAGCATCGTCGAGGCAGGCTGGCCGCAGCCCTCCAGCGCCAAGGCGGACTGAGCAGCTTCACTGAGACGGTACGTACGTCTGCTGGCGCAAGTCCCGACGTCTCGAACGTGAGCAGATGACGGCCGCATACTTTGCTCTATCACCGCGGGACAGCTGTGCCAAATCGGTGATTCTCCGGATTCTGATCCTGCTCGCCAGCAGTTTTCCGTGCGGTTTCACCGCGCGGTAGGCGGGAGGACGGAACATCCGCTGCCTTGGCGGCGCCTATCCCGGAGACACGCGATGCGTAACCAGTCCAAGCCTGCCGACGAGGCTTCCTTCCTGAATGTTCAGAATGCCGCGAAGTACATGGGTATTTCCGTGAACACCCTCTACGTCTGGCGCCACCGCCGGCAAGGGCCGCCCAGCTTCCGGATGGGGCCTGGCGGAAGGGTCATGTACCGCCGGGACCTGCTCGATGCGTGGCTTAACGAACAGCAGCAGGCGGACTCGCGGTCGAACCCGGCTCTCAACCCGCTGAACAAAGCGCCGCAGCAGCGCGAACGACACCCGGCTGCTTGACCTGGGGGAACGGTTTCGCGGAGTTCAGCAGCACTCGGAATTTCATGCACACGGAGATCGTCTGTGTGTCTGATCGCGACGTAGGTCGCGCGGAGAGAACCATGACCAGGCCAAGGAGAAGTCGCGTATGGCGGGTTACATCGAGGACCGGTGGCTCAAGAAGCGGCCGAACAAGGAGACGGGCAAGCGTGAACGCACGGCGCTGTGGGGCAAGTGCACGCGTTACCGCGTCAAGGGGATACCGGGGGTCCGCGACCGGTCCTTCGATACGGTCGCGGACGCCAAGGCGTGGCTGGCCGAGACGCAGACCGACTCGCGTCGAGGGGAATTCGTCGACGCGCGCGATGGTGCGATCAGCCTTCGTGAGTACGTCGAGAAGCACTGGTGGCCCTCCCAGGTGCACCCCGCTCAGACGCTGGAAAGCATGAGGCACCGGATCTGGGGGCAGGTGCTGCCGCAGCTCGGAGACCTGGCGCTCAGGGACATCGGCGTTGCGGAGCTGCGCAAGTGGTCGGCCGATGTGCAGAGGGCGGTGGCGTCGAGCACGGCCTATGTCGCGTGGGTGTACCTCAAGGCGATCATGCAGGCCGCGGTCGAGGACAAGCGGCTGTACCGCAACCCGTGCAAGGGCAGCAGCTCGATCAAGCCGCCGAAGAAGCCGGAGCGCAAGGCTCGCGCCTGGCAGCAGGATCGTGTTGACGCCGTACGGGAGGCGCTGGCCGACCGGTACAGGATCGCGCTCGACCTCGGGGTCGGGTGTGGACTCCGGCAGGGTGAGACGTTCGGCTTCAGCCCGGGCGATATCCGAGGCGACTCCGTGCACATAGAGCGGCAGGTCCTCATGTGCAAGTCGCAGTTGTACTTCGGCCCGCCCAAAGGTGGCAAGGAACGCGACGCGCCCCTGCCGAAGGTGCTCGCGAAGCGGCTCCTCGCGTACCAGGAGCACTTCGAACCGATCAACGTGACCCTGCCGTGGCTGGACCCCGAGGAGCCCGACCTCGCCCGCGAGGACCGGCGCAAGGTGACCGTCCCGTTGCTCGTGTACACCGGCCGGCGCGGCGCGATCAACCGCACCACCTGGAACACCAAGGCGTGGAAGCCCGCGCTCGCGACAGCGGGAGTCATCCCGCCGCTGCCCAAACGGCAGCCGGGCGAGAAGCCGTCGCGTGTATGGGAGCCGAGCCGCGAGCACGGCTTCCACGTCTTGCGTCATACGTACGCCTCGGTGATGCTCGAAGCCGGTGAGTCGATCGTGTCGCTCGCGAAGTGGCTGGGCCATTCCGACCCGGCGTTCACGCTCCGGACGTACACGCACTTCATGCCGCAGGCCGGCGCGCGTGGGCTGTCCGCCATCGAGGCGTGGTTCACGGACTCGGCCGAAAGTCCCTGAGAAGTCCCAGAGGGCGAAGCCAGCCGCCGGATGCCCGCAAACATGCAGGTCAGAGCGTGATCACTCCCTGAGCGGGGCAGAACCCGGCGTATAGCCCGACTCGTCTGCCGCTCAGGGCCCATGGCCAGGGAACATGCTGGTCAGGGGCCCTTTTCTCGCAGGTGGAAGGGCTTCGTCAGGCCCCGGTCCGTACCGGTTTAAACCGGTACACGCGGCTGGGAACGTAGCCACCAAGGTAGCCATGAAAGTAGCCATGGATCGAGGGGCGGAGACTGGCTGCGGCGTAACCCGACCTGGGACAGTCAGCCTCTGTGTGTACGGGAGCTGTATGTGGCCGCTCACCTACACTGTTGGAGCGCCGACCGGGCCGGCGACCGTCTCGGGGGGCGTGGGGGATCAGGCGACCGACAGAGCGCAGGGGGAGGCCCGCAAGCAGTGGAGCCCTTGAGGGACGACGATCCGCGGACCATCGGTGTGTACAGGCTCGCGTGCCGACTGGGTGCCGGAGGCATGGGGCAGGTCTACCTCGGGGAGTCACCGGCCGGTCAGCTGGTCGCCGTGAAGGTGATCAAGCCGTCGGTGCTCGACGAGGACAGCAGGGCTCGGTTCCTGCTCGAAGTGGACAGTCTCAGGACGGTGTACGGCCCGTTCATCGCGTCCTTCGTCGCTGCGGACGCCCACGCGGAACGCCCTTGGCTCGCCGTCGAGTTCGTCCCCGGGCCCGATCTCCTGGCCCACGTCACCGAGCGGGGGCCGCTGCCGCTCGTGGAGACCGCCAGTCTCGGGGCGCTTCTCGCAGAGGGGCTCGGGACCGTGCACGAGGCAGGGCTGCTGCACCGTGACCTCAAGCCGCAGAACATCCTGCTCGCCCCCTCGGGACCCAAGGTGATCGACTTCGGCCTGGCGGTGCTGGCCGAGCGGCGTTCGACGCTGACCGCGACCGGTGTGGTGGTGGGTTCCGTGCTGTGCATGTCGCCGGAGCAGACCCAGGGCGGGCAGCACCTCGATCCGGCCGCGGACGTCTACGCCCTGGGCGCGGTCCTGCTGTACGCGGCGACCGGCCACTACCCCTACACCGGCAGCAGCTGGCAGGCGATCGCGCGCCGGATCGAGGACCCGGCCGTCCCGCCGGACCTCAGCGGGCTGCCGCCCCAACTGGTACCGCTGATCTCCGCGATGCTCGCCCTCGACCTCGCCGACCGGCCGACGCTGACCCATGTCACCGAGCAGCTCGTGAGGGTCATCGCAGGCCAGGGTCTGACCGCGGTCCGGGCCAAGCGCCGGCTCACGGCCCTGACCCCCGAGACCGCACTGCCCGAGCTACCGCTGCCGCCCGAGCCCCCGGAGCTTCCGGAGACCCGGACCACCTACACCCCGACCGTGGTGGACATCGCCGTACAAGAGGATGACGAGGCGCCGCCGCAGGACCACGAGCAGGAGGACGCTTCGTGGGACGGGGATGGGGACGATGCCCCAGGCGGCTATACGCCCTCCGGCGAATTCGCCCCCACCGCTCCGTTTACTAGGTCGGAGAGGCCTGAGGGAAGCCGTCCCGCCCGCCCGGGTGTCCGGTTCTCCACGCCGCTGCGGATCGCCGAGGCGCTGAGGGCCGCCTACGCGAGCGACGCCCGTTTCTGAGGAGTCGCCCACCCCATCCGGTGAAAGCCTCTTCGTCACCGGGATCCCCTCATGCCCCGCATACGCCTCGTGAAAGACTCGGGGCGGACCGAGCAGACCACATTTCCCGGTATGGACACCGGTACGTAAACCGGTATGGACAACGGAGTGACCACGGGTGACAGAGCAGGGGCAGAATCGGTTTCCACCCGGGGCCCAGGTCCTCGTCCGGGACGAGGAGTGGCTGGTCAGGAACGCGCGCCGGACCGAGCACGACGGTGACCGTATCGAGGCCATCGGTGTTTCGGAGTTGGTCCGGGACGAGGAGGCCGTGTTCTTCACCGGTATCGACACGGTCGAGCTTCTCGAACCGGAGAAGACGCGGCTGGTCCCCGACACCTCCTCCTACTTCCGGCGCGGGCGGCTCTTCCTCGAAGCGGTCCTGCGCAAGACGCCGTTGCCGCAGACCGAGCGCGGGCTCGCCCTCGCCGACCGCTTTCTTCTCGACCCGCTGCCCTACCAGCAGCGTCCCGCGGAACTCGCCCTGTCCATGCGCAACCTCCGCCCCCGCATCCTGATCGCCGATGTCGTCGGCCTCGGCAAGACCCTCGAAATAGGCCTCACCCTCGCCGAGTTGATCCGCCGGGGCCGCGGTGAGCGGATTCTCGTGGTGACCCCGCAGAGTGTCCTGGAGCAGTTCCAGCACGAGTTGTGGACGCGGTTCTCGATTCCGCTGGTGCGGCTCGACTCGCTGGGCATCCAGCGCATCCAGCGCGAGATCCCCGCGGGCCGCAATCCGTTCACGCACTACAAGCGCGTCATCATCTCAGTCGATACGCTCAAGAACATCGGCCAGTACCGGCACCACCTGGAGCGCATCCAGTGGGACGCGGTCGTCATCGACGAGTCCCACAACCTCATCAACCAGGGCAGCCAGCGCCGGGCCCTGGCCGAGACGCTCACCCCGCGCACCGACGCCCTGCTCCTGGCCAGCGCGACCCCGCACAACGGCGACAAGCGTTCCTTCGCCGACCTGGTCTCGTTGCTCGACCCCGCTGCCATCGTGGACCGAGACCACTACGACCCGGCGAAGGACCTCGGGCACCTCTTCATCAGGCGTACGAAGATCAGCCCCGAGGTCCGCAACGGCATCGGCAAGGAGTGGGCGGACCGCGGCCCCACCCGCTCGCTGCGCTGTCCGGCCAACGAGGCCGAGGAGCGGATCTTCGCGGAGCTCGCCGAGTACTGGCTGCCCACGCCGTCCACCAGCACCGAGTTCGGCACGGCGGATCAGGAGCGGGCCTCGGTGAGCACCGACCCGCTCTTCGCGTACAACGTCCTCAAGACGTTCCTCTCCTCACACAAGGCGCTGGGAGAGATGGTCGACCGACGCGTCATCGCGCTTGGCGATCGAGTACAGAGGATGGTGAAGGACGGCAGGCGACCGGACCCGGCGATCGAGGGCGAGCAGGCCGCCCTGCTCCGGCTGCGCGCCCTCGTCGACTCGATGGGCGACGGCAGCGCACGGGGGGACTCCACCAAACTGGACGCCCTCGTCGAGCAGTTGGAGCAGATCGGCGTCGGACCGGGCAGCACCACGCGCGCGGTGGTCTTCTCCGAGCGCGTCGAAACCCTCAAGTGGCTGGCCGAGAAGGTCCCCCAGCGCCTGGGCTTCACCCCCGGCAAGGACGGTGGCCACGAGGCGGTTCGCATCATGCACGGCGGCATCGTCGAGGAGCAACAGCGCGTGATCCGTGAGGAGTTCAGCCTCGCCGGTGCTCCGGTGCGACTGCTCTTCGCCGGTGACGTCGCCTCCGAGGGCGTCAACCTGCACCGCCAGTGCCACCACCTGATCCACTACGACATTCCCTGGTCGCTGATCCGCATCGAGCAGCGCAACGGACGCATCGACCGGTACGGGCAGCGCCACGAGCCGGAGTTCCGGGCGCTGATCCTCACCTCCGAACAGCCGGGCGCCAAGGACGACCGGACCGTCGCCGAGAAGCTGCTCGTCCGCGAGGAGGAGGCCCACAAGCTGAGCGGTACGGCGGAGGCGGAGACCGGTTACTACCGTGCCGACGAGGAAGAGCGGCGTCTCATCAGGGAGTTGATGGAGGGCGGCACGGTCGAGGACTTCCTCGCCGGCACGCCCGCCGCGGACGACGCCGACCTGGCGGGACTGTTCGGCCAGGTCGACACCATCACCGAGGAGGAGCTGCCGGAGCGCGCCGAGGTCCCCTCGCTGTTCGACGGTGACACGGCCGCGTTCGTCGACACGGCGCTCGCGGAGCTGTACGAGGACCACGCCGAGGACGTCATCGGCCTGTCCCGCAGCAAGGACGCCAAGCAGCGCCCGTACTTCTCCCTCTCCCCGGACCTGGCCCCCGACCTGCTGCGCCGTCTGAAGGCCCTGCCGCCCTCCTATCTGAAGGAGCAGGGCGTGGCCGAGCGGATGATCCTCTCCTTCGACCGCGGCCTCGCCCAGGACAAGCTGACCGAGGCCCGTGAGGCCACGGACACGATCTGGCCCACGGTCTCGTATCTGAGCGACATCCACCCGGTCGTGGAGTGGCTCACCGACAAGGTGCTCGTGCAGTTCGGGCGGCAGGAGGCGCCGGTGATCACCTCCCCGCACGTGGAGCACCCCACCTTCCTGATCCAGGGCATCTACTCCAACGCGCTCGGCCGTCCCACGGTCGTGAGGTGGATGGCCGTCAGCACCGACCCCGAAGCCCCCGTGGGCGAGATGACCGACGCCCTGCGCGCGGCGAAGGTCCGCCCCGACCTGGCCCGTACCGGCGATCCGCGCGATCTCGCGCACCTCCAGTCGCTGGTGCCCGCCGCGGTGGCGCGGGCCCGCGAGCATCTGGAGACGTCCAAGGACGACTGGGCGCGCCAGATCAGCGGCCCGCTCGCCGACTACCGTGAGCGGCTGGCCGACTGGCGTCAGGAGTCCCTGGACTCGCTGTCCGGTGAGAGTGCCCGGCGCAAGCGGCAGGTCGAGAAGACCGCGGGCGACCAGGCCGACCTCCTCGACCAGTTGAACACCACCGGGCTTCCCCTGCTGCGGGTCCTCGCCGTCCTGGACAGGCCCGCCCCGGACGAAGCCCCCGATCACGGGACCCCCGACCACGCCTTCGACCCGGCGGAGAACTGACGTGACGTACGACTCGCTGGTCAACCATGGTGACTACCTCTCGGCGCACTATCTTGCCGAGGTTCTCCCCAAGGATCTCAAGGCCAAGGACGGTCTCCTGGCCCGGTGGGCCGAGACCGAGGAGCGGGAGCGGCGCGCCCATGCCGCCGCTGTCGCCGAGGCCAAGTCCGAAGGGCGGGATCCGGCGACCGTTCCGCCGCGTGTCCGCACCCCTCGCGAGGGTCTGCGGGCCCTGCACGGCCCCTACTTCGCGTCCCGCGCCGACTTCGCCCGGGACGCGGAGGCCCTCGCCGTACCTGACGCCCCGGTTCCCTCCGACTGGGCCAAGCGTCTCACCGAGCTGCACCTGGACACCCTGCACGCGCTCGGCTTCGCCGAGGCCCACGAGCAGCCCGTCACGGTCCACCGCTCGGGCCACGACCACCCGGTCCAGGTCCTGCACACCGAGCCCGGTCTGATCGCCGTCTCCTGCGGCTGGACCGACGAGCCGGACGCCGCCCTCGACCCGGACGGCGCGGGCCGCCTGCTGCACCCGGTGGCGTTGGAGGCGTCGGCACGTCTGACCGACGCCAAGGCCCTGGCGGACTTCCTCTTCGAGTGCGACGAGCCGCCGCGCTACGTCCTCATTCTGGTCGGCGGTGTCGTCGTCCTCGCCGACCGCCTCGCCTGGCACGAGGGCCGCTACCTCGCCGTCGGCCTGGACGCCGCGCTCAACCGGCGCGACGTCCGCAACGGCGGTGAACTCGACACGGTGGCCGCGCTGTTCGGCGCGGACTCGCTGCGCGTCCCCGAGGAGGGCGGCACCGCACCGCTGGCCGGGTTCGTCGACAAGTCGGGCAAGCACGCGGTCGGTGTGTCCACCGAACTGCGCGAGGGGCTGCGCCTGTCCGTCGAGTGGATCGCCAACGAGGTCCTCGCCCGGCTGCGGGACCAAGGCGTCACCCCGGAACAGATCGACGAACCGGCGCGCCTCGCCAAGGAACTCGGACGCGAGTCGCTGCGCTACCTCTACCGCATCCTGTTCCTGCTGTACGCCGAGGCCCAGCCGACGCTCGGGATCCTGCCGGCCGACGATCCCGAGTACGCCCGGGGCTACGGCCTCCAGCGCCTCGGCGACCTCGTCGTCCGCGACCTCGTGGGCGAGCGGTCCCGGGGCGGGTTCCATCTGTACGAGTCCCTCGACCTGCTCTTCCAGCAGGTCCAGAAGGGCCACCGGGAGTTCGGCAGCGAGCCCGAGGACCTGGAGGCCCAGGCCGCCGACCGGGCCGCCACCGAGGCCGAGCGGGAGGCCGCCGAACTGCTCGCTGCAGACGCCATCACCCGGGACGAGTACACGGAACGGATCCGTGAGGCCGACCGTGCACGCAAGGTCGCCGCCCGGAGCGCCGATGTCGGCCTGCGCTTCGAGCCGCTGCGTTCCGACCTGTTCAAGAGTGACGCGGTACGTCTCATCTCGGCCGACCAGGTCGAGAACCCGGCGTACGAGGAGGGCTCGGACCTGCCCGAGTTCCTGGACACCCGGCTGCGCAACGAGACCCTGCACAAGGTGCTGCGCCGCCTGATGCTCACCAAGGGCAAGGGACGCGAACGCGGCGGCTTCATCTCGTACGCCCAGCTCGGCATCAACCAACTCGGCGCGGTCTACGAGGGGTTGATGTCCTACACCGGTTTCATCGCCGACGAGGACCTGTACGAGGTGGCCAAGGGCGGTGACGCGTCCGGCGGCAGCTGGATGATCCCCGCCGGCCGGGTCCAGGACTACCCGGACGAGGTGTTCGTCGAGCGCCCCCACGAGGAGACCGGCCGCCCGCTGCGGGTCGTCCACCCCAGGGGCTCGTTCGTGTACCGGCTGGCGGGCCGCGACCGTCAGACGTCCGCCTCGTACTACACGCCGAAGTCCCTGACCGAGGTCACCGTCGAACTCGCCCTCAAGCACCGCCTCGACCAGGACGGCACCGACACGTCGGCCGAGGAGCTGCTCGGCTGGAAGATCTGCGAGCCCGCGCTCGGTTCGGGCGCGTTCCTCAACGAGGCCATCGACCAGGTGGCGGCCGAGTATCTGCGGCGCAGGGAAAGGGAGTTGGGCCGCCGCGTAGATCCGGAGGCCCGGCCGGTCGAACTCCAGAAGGCCAAGGCGTACATCGCCCTGCACAACGCGTACGGCGTCGACCTGAACGCCACCGCCGTGGAGCTGGCCGAGGTCTCCCTCTGGCTGAACTCCATGCACCCCGGCATGCGCGCACCCTGGTTCGGCCTGCACCTCAGGCGCGGCAACTCCCTCATCGGCGCGGGCCGCAAGGTGTACGGCGCGGACGCGCTGCCGCACGGCCAGTGGCTGTCGAAGAAGGTCCCGCTGCCGCCCACCGAACTCCCCTTCCGAGACGGCGAGTTGCCCGACGGTGCCGTGCACCACTTCCTCCTCCCTGCGCTCGGCTGGGGCGCGGTCGCGGGGGAGCCCGAGGCGAAGAAGCTGGCGGAGGACGAGGCGAAGGCGCTCGGGCAGTGGCGCCGGGGGGTGCAGAAGGCCCCCAAGTGCAAGCCGTTCGAGGAGCGGGACGGCGAGCCGCACGACAAGCGACAGGCCCGCTACGACAGGTGGGCCAAGGCGGCTGCCAAGACCGAGCTGGGCCGGTTGCAGGCGGTGGCCCGCCGGGCGGAGTTCCTGTGGAGCCTGGTCGCCAAGCGCCTCGAACTCTCCGAGCGGAAGGTGTCACGCCGGATCGACGTCTGGGGCGCGGACTGGCTGGAGCCGGCGGCTGAGGCAGCTGACAAGCAGCGCGTCCTTGACGACCTGACGGCGGCCGGTACCCCGTACTGGCGGCTGAAGACGGTCATGGACGCGTGGTGCGCGCTGTGGTTCTGGCCGCTGGACCAGGTGGGGCTGATCGACGGCACCGACGCGAAGTACGCGCCGGGGGAAGGGGTGTTGGGGACGGCGCCTGCCCCGGCGGCACCAGAACCGGAGGCCGCCGCTGTCCCGACCGGCCCCGCGCCCGGTGACCTCGCCTGGCGGGCCGCCGGACTCTTCGACGACCCGGACGGCGAACAGGACGAACTGGGCGCCGCCGGCGCGGAGAGCGACAAGGGCCTGGAGATCAAGGGCCTGAAGATCAAGGGGCGGCGCGCGACCGGCCGGCAGGCCGAGATCGTCGATGACCTGCGGCGCCGAGTGATCCCCCTGAAGACGTTCGCCGACTGGCTGGACTTCCTGGAGCTGACACTCGGAACGAGGGACGCCGAGGGCGACGCCGAGGGCAACATCTCGTTCTTGAACGGCCTGGACGATCTCCCGGTGGACGAGGCGCTGCCGCTCCTGGAGACGTACGAGCGCAGCCTGGACGGCGTCCTGGGCATGGACAGCCCGTTCAAGCTGGCCGAGCGGTTCCCGTGGCTGGACGTGGTCGAGGACATCGCCGGCACGACCGAGCGGGACATAAAGGCGGAGGACGGGCACGGGTTCTTCCACTGGGAGCTGCACTTCGCGCATGTGTTTCGGGGGGAGCGGGGCGGGTTTGATCTGCAGGTGGGGAATCCGCCTTGGGTAAGGCCGGACTGGGATGAGGCCGTAGCGTTGGCCGAGTTCGATCCGTGGTTCAAGTTGTCGGATAAACCATCAGCGGAAAACTGGCGAGATCGCAAGGAAGTGGTATTGAGTTCCAGTGAACTGCGTGTTTCCTATTTTGCGGATATGGTGTCGGTCGTTGGCGTTGCGACGTTCCTAAGTGAGTCGGCGACCTACCCGCTGATTGCCGGGACGCGACCAGATCTCTACCGGGCGTTTATGTGCCGAGTGTGGCGGCATCTAGGCGCCGGAGGTGCGGCAGGTCTGATTCACCCGGACACTCATTTTGGAGGTGTTAAGGAGGGGAGAATTCGGGAATCTGCTTATC
The DNA here is from genome assembly GCF_042800355.1 of Streptomyces sp. NPDC057623. Classification (NCBI taxonomy): domain Bacteria; kingdom Bacillati; phylum Actinomycetota; class Actinomycetes; order Kitasatosporales; family Streptomycetaceae; genus Streptomyces; species Streptomyces sp. NPDC057623. Next base: position 83,231 of record NZ_JBHVGZ010000011.1, on the reverse strand, counting down.
GGCACCTGCGACTGCATGCTGGATTTGTGAATGTCGGCAACTGGGCGTTTGAGGCGAGTCGCACCGCTGAGTTCGGCGTGCATATCTATGGTTCGCCTCAGGAGGAGATCTCCTTTTACACGTTGAACGGCCTGTATGGTGTGGAACCGCTTTTGGCATCCCTCAGCCACGACGGGGAGGGAGAAGTGCCTGGCATGAAGTATTCAGGGGGATGGGATCTTCGCCCACACCGAGCTCGGGTAATTACGGTCAATGATGACACATTGGCTGAGTGGCGACTCTTGACTGGGGACACGGAGGTTCCGTATCGGCAGGCGGCGCTGCTACATCCCTTGACTACAGAGGAGCAGGGAGCCATTGCGGCCCTGTCCGCTGTGGAAGAGCGACTTGGTCAGCACGATCCGCGCATCACCATCGGCATGTTTGAGAATTTGGCGACCAAGAAACTGGGGCTCTACCGCTGGGACACGACTGCGCCGAGCCGTTGGGATGAGGTGATCCTTCAAGGGTCGCATTTGGGTATCGCTACCTCGTTCAGCAAAGCGCCGAACATTCCATTTCGTTCACGGCAGGACTGGTCTAGATGGGATCTGACGGATCTGTCTGCTTCGGCGGTTCCGAACACAAACTACGTGCGTGACTGTGATGTGAAGCGATATGAAGGTATTCAAGATCGATGGCTGGATTATTCTCGCGTTGAATTGAATTGGAGTCCTACGGAAGGGGATTGGGAAAAGCGAAGCGACGTGCTGACAGGGGATGAATTGCTAGTCCCTGAGGATGAGCAGAGGGAGTTGTTGCGTCGGCGTATGTGGCTTTTCCGTCCATACACCTATTTCTATAGAATTGCATGGCGTGCTATGGTCCCGTTCAACACGGAGCGAAGCCTGTTCGCAGCCCTTATCCCGCCAGGCGCGGCACACGTCCATACGGTGCAATCGATGGCGCTGCGGAATGACCGGGTGACGGTACTCAATTCAGGTTTCTGGGCTTCCTTGCCATTCGACTATCTGCTACGAATCACGGGGCGTTCGCATCTCCAGGTCGCCGAAGCTAAGAAGATGCCATACGCCGATCCATCCCACCCACTCGCGAGCGCCCTTCTTCTCCGTGCTCTCCGTCTTAACAGCCTCACCGACGCCTATGCTCCCCTCTGGAGGAATCTTTATGATGCGACGTGGCCTGGTTATGAGGACTGGGCCGTGCAGTGGCCTGGGCTCACGCCGCTCGCCGGACACCTCAAGTCGGCCTGGGGGCACGCCACACCTTTGCGTACCGAGTACGAGAGGCGTGCAGCACTCGTCGAGATTGACGCCTTGGTCGCGGTTTGGCTTGGCATGAGTGCCGACGAGTTGATCGCCATCCATAAAGCCAGGTACGCGATTCTTGCGGACCGTGAATCACAGATGTGGTTCGACGCGAGCGGACGTCAGCTAGCCAAGGACCCATACGCCCACGGCCACGGCCAGACCAAGGAGCACTACGAGCAGTTCGTGGCCTACGACCAGGGCGAGCGCACCGACCCCCCGGTGGGCTACACCGCCCCCTTCTACAAAGCCAACCGTGAGAAGGAGATGCGGGCCGCGCACGCTGTCTTCGAGGGGCGGCTGCGGAAGGCGCAGGAGAAACAGGCGTAACGAGAGTGCCCCGCACGGGACTTGACTCCTGGCGGGGCGCTCACTGCTGCAGGGGCGTCAGACTTGCCTCGCGTACGACAGGAAAAGCGTCCACGTCTCTGTGGAGACGACGAACTGCGGGCCCCGCCGCACCTTCGAGTCCCGGATGTGTACAGCGTCGGGGCACGTGGCCACCTCGACGCAGTCGCCACTGCCGCCACTGCTGTAGCTGGACTTGTGCCAGGCCAACGCCACTTCGACGCAGCTGTCGCCATCGGAGCCGCTGTAACTGCTCGTGAACCAGGCCAGTTCGGACGTGTTCATACCGCTCCTCGCATCTCCTGCAACAGGCCCAGGGAGTCTTCCAGGGAGAGTGCCTGTGATCGCATCCTGGCATACCGCATCTGGAGCATGCTGACGACCTTGGGGTGGTGGATGAACTGTCCACTTTCCTGGCCTTCGGTGTAGGCGAGCCACCGGTTCTCCGGGGTCTCCAGCAGTTGCATAGGGCCGTCGAGCCCGGCGTGGTTCTCCCGTACCTGCGGCATCACCTGCACCTCCACGTTCCGCAACTCCGCAAGCGCCAGCACATGGTCAATCAACTCTCGCGTCACCTCCGTCCCACCTGTCCGCCGAAGGAACAGGTGCTCTTCCAGGATGAAGCTGAACGCCGTGTTCGGCCGCTCCCTGAGCAGCCGTTGCCGTTCCTTCCGCGCCATCCACTGGGCCTCGATCTGGTCGTCGCCCAGTGGCGGCAGTTGGTTCACGAACAGCGTCCGCGCGTACGCCTCCGTCTGCAACAGGCCCGGCACCACCCGGCATTCGTACGTGTACAGACTCACCGCCTCCGCCTCGAACTTCGCCCACTGCCGGAACCAACTGGCCAACCCCGGCTGCCGTGACAGATGCAGTGCCGCACCCCGCAACGTCCCGAACGCGTCCAGGACCTCCTCCGCCCGCCCCACGAAGTCCGGCTGCGGGAACCGGCGGCCCTGCTCGATCTTGGCGACCGTCTGCACCGAGTACGGGACCAGATCGGCGAACTCCTCCTGCGTGAGGCCCGCTCGTTTGCGGAAAGCCTTGAAGACCTCGCCGAACGTCCTGAGACTGTCCGACACCTCCGGCTCACCGCCGCCCGGCGACCCGCTCGTACCGCCCGACCCGCCCGTACCGTCCGTCATGCGAGGACACCTCCCGTACGCCTGCCCCGCGAACCACTTCCAACGGGCCATGGTTACGGTCAGTTGCCACCCCTGTCCACCCTCCGTACTCGTACTCTCACACAGAGTGCGAGTCGCTGACCTGGTGTGCAGGGTTCTCGCGCGGCCAGTTTGGGAGCATGACGCCAAGTCCAGCCCCCCCAACTGCCGGCTACCGTACGTGTGTTCGCGCAGCGTTTCAGCTCCACTCCGCGCGGCGCCCGCCTCGCCCGTCACCTCGCCGTGCACCGGCTGAACGCCTGGGGCATCCCGTACGGCTCCGACGTCTCGGACACCGCCGCGCTCCTCGTCGCCGAGCTGGCGGCGAACGCCGTCACCCACGGCCGCGTTCCCGGCCGTGACTTCGAGGTACGGCTCAGCCTCGACCCGTACGCCCTCCGGATCGACGTCGCGGACCCGCGCGGAGAGCGCCGTCCCGCCGGGCCGGGCGGAATCATTGCCCCGGCCGCCCAGGCCGCCACCGCAGCCCTGGCCGACGGCGGCCGGGGCCTGCTGCTCGTCGAGGCGCTGGCCGACCGGTGGGCCGTACTCGACCGTCTGCCCGTCGGCAAGACGGTCCGCGCCGAACTGGACCTGCCGCACTGACGGGCGCGCCCGCCGTCCATAGACTGGCAGCCGGCCACGGATCAAGGTCAGTGACGGCGGACGGCGGAGGCGACGGGGAGTCATGGCAGGGCTTGAGGACAGTGGCAGCGGGCGGGCGACCGGGCGCGGGCGGGACGTCGGATTCCGGCGCTACGAGTTCCCGCCGGAGGACACCGAACTGCTCCAGCCCGGGCTGTTCCCCTCGCTGCACGGCCCCGTCGAGGTCGGCGGCGACGGGCTGCCGACCGGGGTGGAGCTGGAGCAGCCCGCCGACGAGGAGGGCACAGAGTCCAGCGCGAGCACGCGGGACCCCGACGAGATCTCCGCACCCTTCCGGCCCGAGAGCATCAAGATCGAGACCCAGTCGACCACCGTCGACCTGCTCCTCTCGCGGCTGAAGGAGGGCATGATCGACCTCGCGCCCGACTTCCAGCGCAGGGCCGGCATCTGGACCGACGTACAGCAGAGCCGGCTCATCGAATCGCTGCTGCTGCGCATCCCCATCTCGTCCTTCCACATGGCGCAGGACGAGAACGACGACTGGGCCGTGGTCGACGGCATCCAGCGGCTCACGGCCATCGCCCGGTTCATGGCGCCGGAGGCGGTGAACATGCCGCCGCTGACCCTGCGCGGCCTCGACTATCTGCGTGACCACCACGGCAAGGGGTACGAGGGCCTGAGCGGGCGGCTGAAGATCAGGCTGCGCGAGACCCAGCTGGTGGTGCACATCATCCAGCAGGGCACGCCGGAGGCCGTGAAGTTCAACGTCTTCTCGCGGATCAACACCGGAGGGCTGCCGCTCACACCGCAGGAGATCCGGCACGCCCTGGTCGACGGGCCGGTGCGCGGCTACCTCGCCGACCTCGCCGAGGACCCGGCCTTCGGCGACGCCACCGGGCACAGCGTGTCCAACGAGCGGATGGCCGACCGGGAGATGGTGCTGCGCTTCCTGGCGTTCCGGCTGAGCAAACCCGCCGAGCACACACAGCGCGACTTCGACCAGTTCCTCGTCACCTCCATGCACCACATCAACCGGCTGAGCGAAGCGCAACGGGAGCTGCTGGCCCTGGAGTTCCGCAAGGCCATGCGCTGTGCTTCGGACATCTTCGGCGATCACGCGTTCCGGAAATGGAGGGGTGGAAAGGGGGCCAAGTCGCCCATCAACAAAGCCCTGTTCGAGACGGTCGCGGTCAATCTCGCCATCCTGGACGATCACGCGCGTGAGACGCTGGTAACGTCGAGTGACAGGGTGCTCGAAGGGTTCTTCGGGCTGATGAAGGACTGGGACTTCGACCGGGCCATCTCCGTCGCCACCGGCGACACGAAGAAGGTGCGCAAGAGGTTCACCGCGATGGCGGAGCTCTTCCAGGGGGTAGTGGGCAGTGATTGACCAGCTGACGCTGAGGAACTACAAGGCGTTCCAGCACGTGGACCTGCCGCTCGGGCCCCTCACCCTGCTGACCGGCCTCAACTCCTCCGGCAAGAGCAGCGTCCTACAGGCCCTCGGCCTCCTCCAACAGTCGTACACCGCGGGCGACTTCGACGACGTACGGGACCTTGTGGAAGAGGTGGGCTCCGGCGAGGTCATGGCAGTGGACAACGGCTTCCTCCTCAACGGTGAACTCGTCTCCCTCGGCACCGGCCACGACGTCCTGCACGAGGACTTCGTGGGCGACGAGCCGGAGATCACCCTCGCGGTGAGTGAAGGCGCGTACCGCTACTCCTGGACCGTGGCCTACGACGCCGAACAGAATCTGCTTCCGCTGACCCGTGTCGACATCCCGCTGACGAGCGAGGGGACCGAGAAGTCCCCGGTCGGAGCCGCCGCCGTGGTCCCCGGGTACTTCAGCGCCGGGTTCCAGTATCTGCACGCCGACCGCATCTCGCCCGCCGAGTTCTACCCACGCGACCACCACGTGTCCATCGGGCGGGGTTTCCTCGGCGTGCGAGGCGAGCACACCGTCAACTTCCTGCGCCATCACGCCAGGGACGAGGTCCCCGAAGGGCCGCTGCGACACACGCGCGCGGAGTCGGCCCGGCTGCTCGACCAGGCGGCAGCCTGGATGGGGGAGCTGTGCCCCGGCGTGGACCTCCAGGCCGAGACCATCGAAGGCACAGACTCGGTGCGCCTTTCGTACGGCTTCGACGGCCCCCGCGGCACCCGGCGGCGCCCCACGAACGTCGGCTTCGGCCTCACGTACGCCCTGCCGATCGTCGTGGCCTGTCTGACGGCCATGCCCGGCTCCCTGGTCCTGCTGGAGAACCCCGAGGCGCATCTGCACCCGCGTGGCCAGACCCGGATGGCCGCCCTCGTGTCGGCGGCGGCCGCACAAGGGGCGCAGCTCGTCGTGGAGACGCACAGCGATCACGTACTCAACGGGGTGCGGCTCGCCGCCAAGCGTGGGGTGCTGGCACCGGACAAGGCCGTACTCCACTACTTCCGGGGCGGTTCCACGGGCAGCGAGGTGGCCAGTCCCCGCATCGACGCCGACGGGCTGCTCGACCAGTGGCCCGCGGGGTTCTTCGACGAGCTGGAGAACACGCTCGACGAACTGCTGGCCTGAGCACCGGCCGGGGGGCCTGGCGACGGGCGCGGACGACAACACGGAGGGGGAAACGTGCCGCTGCTGTTCCTGAACGAGAGATCATGCGGGACCGGGTGCGATCCGGCACACGCGGAGCGGGCCATGACGGAACTGGCGCGGGCGGTGCTCGCGGTACTCCGGGTCGACCGGCCGGGCACCGTACTGGTCAGCAACGACCCGATCACCGGGCTCCAGATCGCCGCCGGGCATCCGATCGGCAAGTGGCACGGCAACCCGAGGAACCGTGACGCCTGGCGGCGGCTGCTCCAGATGCAGAGCAAGTGGCCGCACCGCGTCGTCTTCCCCGAGGGAGAGGGTTACTACGACGTCGAATACCGGCACCGGGGCGAGACGGTGGAAGGGCTCGGCGCGGCCCACCTCATGGACGGGCTCGGGGTGTCCTTAGCCGTCGAGCCGTGCTGGGGCGACGACCGGGTCTCACTGGAACGTGAGCAACTGGTCGAGGAACAGGACGGCGGGTTCACGTCGCATACCAGCGACGTGGAGCTTCGTCACGCGTCGAGCGGGACGCACGTCGACGAGCATCTGCGATGGATCGCCCAACAGGTCGAGCTGGTTCGCAGGGGCGGACTCGACGCGGTGGCCCATGGGGCAGACCTGTGGGAGCGGCGCGCGAGCCTCTTCCCCCACCTGGAGTTCCTTCCCGGGGTCGAGGAACAACTCCGGGGTCTCCTGCAAGCCTGGGTACGTCCGGTGGCGAAACGGCTGGCCGAGTTCGACCAGGCGGTCTCCTCCTGGAACCCGGACACCGAACCCGCAGGACCGCAGTGGCACTCCTGGGTGACGGGCGAGGGCGAGCAGCGCGCCCGGGAACTCTGCGCGTTCACCGACCTCGACGGCCGGACGCGGATCTTCGACACGCATGCCCGCTTCACCCCGGGACCCGGCCGGGTGCACTTCCGGCTCGTGCCGGAGAACAAGGCCGTACGCATCGCGCACGTCGGCCGCAAACTCGGCGTCTGACCGGACCGGACGCACAGGCCCGGGCCACCACCGCCGGGCCGGATGTCGGCACCGCCCATTACGGTGGGGCCCGGAGCCGGGCAGGCAGCGGCACCGACGAGACATCGCAACGAAGGAGAAGCAGGGTGCGACCGACCCTCGCCGCCGAGCAGGTACGCGACAGCCTGAGCCAGTACCTGTCGACGACGTACGCCCTGGCGGACGAAGGCACCCGCAGCGCCCTGGAGCAGTTCCTCGGCGACGCCGACGACGGCATCTTCCGCGGCCCGTACCTGCGCATCCGCACCCCCTTCCGCTCGGCCGAGAACGACGACTGGCAGCGGCATCTCACCTGGTGGCCGCGGATCAAGGGCTTCACCCCCCACCGTCACCAGGAGCGGGCCTGGGAACGCCTCTCGACGCTGCACGGCTCCGCCCGGCCCACGCTGGTCACCACCGGTACCGGATCCGGCAAGACCGAGTCGTTCCTCGTGCCGATCCTCGACCACTGCCGACGAGAGCGGGAGGCAGGAAGGGAAGGCGTCAAGGCCGTTCTCCTCTACCCGATGAACGCGCTCGCCACCGACCAGGCCCACCGCATCAACGACTACCTCGACAGCCCCCGGGACGCCCGGCTCAGGGATGCCGGGGTGCGCGCGGCGCTCTACATCGGCGACAAGGCGTCCAAGGAGTTCAAGCAGGCCAACCCGCGTATCGCGGTCGACCGGGACGAGATCCGGCGCACCCGGCCCGACATCCTCATCACCAACTACAAGATGCTCGACCTGATGCTCCAGCGGCCCGAGGACCAACGGCTGTGGCGGGAGCCGGACGGCTCCGCGCTCGCCTACGTCGTCCTCGACGAGTTCCACACGTACGACGGTGCCCAGGGCACCGACGTGGCCATGCTGCTGCGCCGGCTCGGCTCCGTCGCCGACCTGAACGAGCCGGGGAGGCCCCTGGGCCCGGTCTGTCCCGTCGCCACCTCTGCCACCCTCGGCGAGGGAACTCCGGGCACGGCGGGCGCGTCGATGCTGGATGTGGCGGAGCAGGTGTTCGGGGTGCCCTTCCCGCCGGACGCGGTGGTGGGGGAGGAGCGGCGCAGCACCCAGGACTTCGCGGGGAAGAGCGACTTCGGGCTGCCCTTCCCCTCCCCGCACGAAGTGGCGGAGCTGGGCGATCCCACCCGCGACCCCGAAGCGCTGGATCAACTGGCCGCCGCCTTCACCGGCAGAAGCGGTCTCGACGCCGTACAGCTCGGCAGACAACTGCGCCGCCACCGGCTGACCGCCGCCGTCTTGGAGGTCCTCGACGGCCGGCCGCGCACCACACCCGAGATCATGGATGTCCTGCCGCGCTACGCCTACCACTGGGGCATGGCGGTCCAGCAGAGCCCGGCCGTCGCCGCCCAGGCCCTCGCGCGCTATGTCGCCCTGCTCTCCACGGCCCGCGACCCCGAACACCCCACCCGCCCGCTCCTGTCGATCGAGGTGCACCACTGGGTACGCTCCGTCTCCCGGGTGCTGCGTGGCGTCAGCGCGGCGAGGGCGGAGTTCCGCTGGGACGACGAACGGGTCACCGGAGGCGGCAGGCTCACCGCGCGCAAGACCGGTGGCAGGAACACGGAAGCCCTCACCCCCGATGGCGATACGGGCGGCCCCGTCGCGCCCGCGGGTGACAGCGCGCCCCCGCCCGCCCAGGTGTTCCTGCCCGCCGTCTTCTGCCGGGAGTGCGGCCGTTCCGGCTGGGCCGCGCTCTCCCCGGAGGCAGACCCGGCGGAGCTGGACATGAACGCCCATAAGATCCGCCGGGCGTCCGTCGGCCGCGACAAGAGCCGCGTCCGCAACATGATCGCGGCGACCCCGCAGCAGGCCTACGACACGGCGTTCGTGGCCGAGAAACAGCGCAGCGGACCGACCGTGATGGTGCTCGACGGAGCACTGGGGAGGGTACGGCCGTTGTCCCGCGCAACGGACTTCGACCCCCCGCGCGGCGGCGAAGGCCCCCACACCGCCAAGCCGTTGCACGACGCGGCGTTCGTCTGGGCGGACATCGGCGACGACCGGGCGGCGCGGGGCGACCAGTGCCCGGCCTGCCGCACCTACAACGCCATCCGCTACCTCGGAACCGGGCTCGCCGCGCTCGCCGCCGCCTCCATCACCCAGCTGTTCACGGGCGGCGAACTCGACAAGAACCTGAACGAGGACAAGACGCTCCTCTTCAACGACTCCGTGCAGGACGCCGCCCACCGCGCCGGATACGTCGCCAACCGCTCGTACACCTTCTCGCTGCGCTCCCTGCTCGCCAGCCGCATCGACGAGGACGAGCCGATCGCGCTGAGCGACCTGGCCGCCGACCTCATCACGGACGTCGTGGACAGCAAGGCCGTCCAGACCGCGGTGATCCCGCCCGACCTGCACGTCGTGCGCGGTGTCGACACCCTGCTCTCCGGGCGCGGCCACGGCTCCCGCGCCACCTGGGAACTCATCGCCCAGCGTCTCGCCTTCGCGGCGGTCCTGGAGTTCGGGCTCAGGTCCCGGCAGGGCCGCACCCTGGAGCTGACACGCACGGTCGCCGCGGACGTCCCGCTCCAGGACCCGGACGCGGTCGCCGAGATCGTGCGCGAACTCCTGCACACCACCCCCGGGGACATCGCGCTGCCGGACGGCTCGCTGCCCGGCCCCGACCGCTGGATCGGGCATGTGCGCGGCCTCCTCGAACGACTGCGCACACGCGGCGCCATCCGGCACGCCTGGCTCGACGGCTGGCTGGACGAGGCGGGTGTACGGCGCTGGCTGGTCTGGGGCGGGCGCAGGACCGGGATGCCGGCGTTCCCGCCCGGCGTGTCCGCCCCGGCGTTCCTGCTCGGCAGCCCCAAGCAGGGCAGCGACGACTTCGACGTGGTCACCGGACGCCTCGGCTGGTACCAGGACTGGACCCGGCGCAGCCTCGGCCTGCGCCCCGACTCCGCCAACGCCTTCCTCGTACGGCTGCTGCCCGCGCTCGTCGACGCGGGCGTCCTGTCCGCCCGCACCGCCAAGGACGGGGCGACCCGCGTCTACGGCCTCCAGCCCGGTCACGTACAGGTCCGCAAGCTGGCCGACGACCAGGTGGCCGACGCCTCCGCGCACTGCCCGGTCTGCTTCTGGGAGCAGACCGTCCACCCCGCCCTGGCCGACCAGTGGCACGGACAGCCGTGCCCCCGCTACCGCTGCGGCGGACTGCTGCGCACCGGCCAGGACCTGGAGAGCGGCGTACGGCGCCGGGACTTCACCCAGGACTTCTACCGTCGGATGTACCGCGACGCGGGCGTCTTCACCATCAACACGGCGGAGCACACCGGCACCCTCACCCGCCCCAAGCGCGAAGCCGTGGAGAAGGCGTTCCGCGAAGGCACCCGGGCCCACTACGCCAACCCGCAGGTCCTGTCCTGTACCCCCACGCTCGAACTCGGCATCGACATCGGCGACCTGTCGGCCGTGGTCCTCGCCTCGCTGCCCAAGGGACCCGCGAACTACGTACAGCGGGTGGGCCGGGCCGGCCGTGCCACCGGCAACGCCTACCTGCTGACCATGGTCGATCGCGGCCCCCGCGACCGCTACTACCTGGACGACCCCCGGCAGATGATCGCCGGGGACATCCAGCCCCCCGGCTGTTTCCTCTCCGCGAGCGAGATCCTGCGCCGCCAGTACCTCGCGCACCTCCTCGACCTGGCCGGTGCCGGACGCCTGCCCGTGCCCGACGAGGACGGGGACGCGCTCCGGCCGATGACCCACCTGGCCAACGACCTGTTCGGTGCCTCGGCGTGGCTGACCGAGTTCGAGGAGGCGGCACTGGCCGCGGGCCCCCGCCTCGTCGAGACCTTCCTGCAGCTGTTCCCGCCGTACGACGAGAAGAAGGGCACGGGCGTCAGCCCCCAGGCCGCCGAGGCGCTGCGCACGTACGCGACCGGGGGTCTCGCCGACGCCCTCAGGGACGCCCGCGGCCAGTGGGAGGAGCGGCGCGGCGAGATGCAGCGCCGCATCACGTCCATCGACGCGGCGCTGCGGGCCCTGGTGGCTGGTGACCCCGAACACGAACGGCAGGGCAGGGAACTGCGGGCCGAACGGCGAGCCGTGTCCCGGCACGCCGGCGAGATCAGCCGCACCACCGCGCACGGCGCGCTCGTCGACCTCGGGCTGCTGCCCAACTACAGCCTCGTCGACTCGCTCACCGAACTCGAAGCCACCCTCACCTGGCGTGAGGACGGCAAGGACGGACAGCCCGAGCACCACAGCAAAGTACTCAGGTACGGGCGGTCGGCGCGCCTGGCACTCGTCGACTTCGCGCCCGGCAACCACTTCTACGTACAGGGCTACAAGCACCGCGTCACCGGGCTCGACATCGGCAGCCCGAACCGCCCGGCGTGGCTGTGGTGGCGGGTCTGCCCCGACTGCGGGCACATCCGCACGCAGCAGGCACGCCAGGACTCCACCGCATGCCCGCGCTGCACGTCACCGGCCATCGGCGACGTCGGCTGCCTGCACAAGGTACTGGTGCCGCATCGCGTGACGGCCCGCGACCAGCGGGACGACATCCGGGTACGAGACGACACCGACGAGCGGGAACGGCGCCTCTACACCGTGGTCCCGGCCGTGGACATTTCGCGCGAGCACATCGAGGCGGGGTGGAAGCACAGGAAGGCCACCTTCGGCTGGGAGCTCACTCGGCACGCCATGATCCGCCACCTCAACGTCGGCGCCTCCCGGGTGGACACCGGAGTCGAGGACGCCTTCGCGGGACGCCAGGTACGGCTCAACCCCTTCTGGGTCTGCGACTCCTGCGGACACGCGGACCCCGACGGCGGACCCGCCGCCGCCCAGGCCGGACAGCAGAGCGCTTTCGCCACCTCCAAGGCCACGAAGTACCACCGCCCGTGGTGCCCCCGGCTGCGCGACGGACTCGACGAGACGAAAACCGCGCAGCAGGGCGTGAAACTGCTGCTCGCCCACGAGTTGCGCAGCGAGGCGCTGCGCATTCTGATCCCCGCGGTCACCGCGTACACCGAGGAGCGCTTGGCCACGTTCAAGGCGCTGCTCCTCGCGGGAATCGCCCAAAGCTACGGCGGCGACCCCGACCACCTGGCCGTCGTCACCGACTCGATGCCCGAGCCCGGCGGCGACGTCCGCAGGCACTTCCTCGTGCTGTACGACTCGCTGCCCGGAGGCACCGGCTATCTGCACCGGCTCGCGGGACCCGACGGGCTGCACGACGTGCTGACCCGGGCCCGCCAGGTCATCGAGCGCTGCCCGTGCGTAGGTGAGGAGCGGCCCGCCTGCCACCGGTGCCTGCTGCGGTACGTCGATGACAGAGAGTACGAACTGGTCTCACGCGAACACGCCCTCGACATGCTCGGTGAACTCCTCGGCCGCACCGGTGACGCCTGGGACATCGAGGAAGCCGGGACGACCGGGGCCATCAGTCTCGACAAGCAGGTCGAGAGCGAGCTGGAGGCACTGTTCCGCCGAGGGCTCCTCGCCTGGGCCGAAGGCGACGACGGGGTGAGCGTGCGCTCCGCGCAGACACCCGACGGTGAGCGCGACACGACACTGCGGTTCACCGCGCCCGACGGCAAGGTCAGCGGCTGGCGCATGGAGACGCAGACCGACCTCGGATTCACCGTGCCCGACGTGGTCTTCCGCAGCCTGGACGATGACCGCAAGCGGGTCGCCGTCTACCTGGACGGCTACCGCTACCACGCGAGTCCCGAGCACAACCGCATCGCGTCAGACGCCGCCAAACGGACGCGGCTGCGCGCCGGACACGGCTGGCAGGTCTTCCAGCTGACCTGGGACGACGTACGCGCCTGGACCGGCAACGCGAAGGCCCCCACCGATCCCGTATGGGTGCCGTACCAGAACACGGCGCAGAAGACCGCCTCGGACATCCACCGGCGGCTGCACGGCGACGACCCGCGCGACCTGAACAACTTCGTGTGGACCAACCCGGTCAACACCCTGATCGGCTACCTGACCACCCCGGACCAAGGGGTATGGCGGCGGCGTACCCAGAGTGCGCTGGCGGGGTTCGCCGCGGTGTCCGCGACCAGCCGTGCCCTGGCGGACGGGCCCGAGGTGGGGCACCGTATCGCCGAAGCGCTGCAGGGCAAGCGGCTCTCCGGTGGTCAGGGTGCCGTCCAGGTCATGGCCACCCAGGACGGCAGCGGATGCCCGCTGACGGTCGCCCTCGACCTGCGCAAGGGGCAGGCGGGCGCGGTGTGGACCGCTCTGACCGTGCTCGACGACAGCCCGGAAGCGGCGGCCCGCGACGAGAACGCCCATCGCAGGCGGTGGCAGGCCTGGCTGTACTGGACCAATCTGCTTCAGTTCCTCAACGAGGGCGAGGGCGACGGCGTCCAGCTGGCGGCGAGCCAACTGCCGGGCTTCGACCCGGTGGAGCTGGCCGTGACAGGGGGAGTGGGCTGGCTGGAGTCCCGTCGGCAACCGCAGACGGAAGGGCTCTCCACCGAGGCTGCCGAGACCGGGGTACCGCCCGTGGAGGCACCCCTGCCTGCGGAGCCGGCGACGGGCGCCGCGAGTGATCCTGCCTGGGACGAGGTCGTCGACTACCTCGTCGAAGAGCCCGGACTCGCGGAACTCGTCGACGTACTGGTCCGGTCCGCGGTGCCCGCTCCCGTGGCCGGGTTCGAACTCGGCGACGCAGCCTGGCCCGCCGAACTGGCCTGGCCCACCCACCGCATCGGTGTCGTTCTCGCCCCCGCGCAGGAAGACGAAGCCGCCCTTGCCGAAGTGCGGGACCGTGACCACGCGTACGCGGCGGCGGGGTGGACCGTACGGACCGCGGTGGAGTGGGACGCGCGGGAACTCGCGGCCACCCTGACCGGGCCCGCCGAATCAGACGGTCGCCCGGCCGGCAACGACGACGCCGAAGCAGATGGCCACCACGCCGACAACGCCGACGACGAGGAGCAGGACCGATGACCAGCACCGGCGCGCCGACCGCAGGCGCGACCCTCCGCCTGCTCGACAAGGCGGACAAGGAGATCGTCAAGCTGGACCGGGCGATCGTCGGGGCGGTCTACAAGTTCCAGCACGAGTTCCGTAAGAACCCGGAAGCGCCCGGGTTCGACCTCAAGCCGCTCAAGGGACACGAGCGGCTGTGGTCGGCGCGCGTCAACCGTGAGTACCGGGCCCTGCTGGTCCGCCTCGGCGGCAATGACTGGCTGCTGGTCTCGGTCAAGCACCGTGGCCACGTCCACCGCAACCTCGACCGGCTCGCGTACGGCATCAACCAGGTCACGGGTGCGATCGAGTACGTGGACCTCCAGGTGGTGGAGGACGACGTCCTGGGCACGGCGTCACCCGGGGCACGTCCTGAACCATCCGTTCCGGAAGCCATCGCCCCCGACGCCCCGCTGTTCGCCGCGTACACCGCGGGGCAACTGGCCGACCTGGGCGTGGCCGAGCCCCTGATCCCGATTGTCCTCAAGCTCACCACGGACGACGAACTGCTCGGACTCGCCGAGTACGCCCCACGGCACACGGGCGAGGTGTTGCTGCGGCTGCGCGACCAGGTCCCGTACGAGCAGGTCATGGAGGAGGTGACCGCGCCGGTCGCCGTGGCCGTCGAGGCATCCCCCGGTAGCGTCCGCGGTGACGAGTGGAGGGAGGCGGCCGACCGTTCGCAGGCAGTGGTGATCACCGATGACGACTCGCTGCGGAGCATCCTCGAAGAGGGCGACTTCGGCCGTTGGAAGGTGTTCCTCCACCCCACCCAGGAGAAGCTGGTGGGACGCAGGTACTCCGGTCCGGCCCGGGTGGGAGGAGGCCCGGGAACGGGGAAGACGATCGTTGCCCTGCACCGGGTGAAACACCTTGTGGACCACCTGCCTCCCGGCCACAACAAGCCGGTTCTCCTCACCACCTTCAACAAGAACCTCGCTGCCGACCTGCGTTCCCGCCTTCTTTCTCTCGGCGGTCCGCAGACGCTCGCCCGTGTCGACATCCTGCATGTCGACCAGTTGGCGACGCGTGTCGTGAGCGAGGCGGACCCGGGAAACACCAAGCGCAGGATCGATGACACCCAGGCTCTGCGCGAGTGGCGCCAACTGCTGGTGGAAGCCGGGGAGAACCGCTGGGACGCCGAGTTCCTCTGCGACGAGTGGAACCAGGTGATCCTCGGCCAGGCCGTGGCGTCACGCGCCGACTACTTCAAGGCCCGCCGGGCGGGCCGGGGCCGCAGCGTGAGCCGCCCCGACCGGGCCGAGATCTGGCAGCTCGCCGAGCGCTTCACCCAACGGCTCGACGTGAAGGGACTGGAGACCCACCGTCAAGTGGCCGAACGAGCGGCCCAGTTGGAGATGGCCCGCGCTCACAGGGTTGAAGAACGTCGTCTGCAGGAGGAAGAGCGTGGCGGACCCGGCAACGTCCACGCGGAGTCGGGGACAGGCGCGTGGCTGCGCCATCGCTACCGGCACGTCGTCGTGGACGAGGCCCAGGATCTCGGGGCCGCGCACTGGAAGATGCTGCGGGCCATGGTGCCCCGGGAGGCCGACGACATCTTCCTCGTCGGTGACACACACCAGAGGATCTACGACAACCAGGTCACCCTGGGCAGTCTGGGCATCAACATCCGCGGCCGCTCGGCGAAGCTGACGCTCAGCTATCGGACCACACGCGAGATCCTGGGCACCGCGATCGGCATCCTCGAAGGGGCCGACTTCGACGACATGGACGGCAGCAGCGACGACCTCGCGGGATACCGGTCGGTGTTGCACGGCGGACGTCCGTCCCTGCGGAGCGCGAACAGCTGGGACGAGGAACTCGACCTCGTGGTGGAGCAGGTGCACGCGTGGCACGACGTCCCGCGCGAGTCCGTCGCGGTGTGCGTGCCGACCAACGAGAAGGTCGACGAGGTGGTCGCGCGGCTGGCCCGACGCGGAATCATGGCCACGAAGATCACTGGCGACGGGGCGCGGGGGGCCGAGGGAGTGCACGTCGGCACGATGTACCGCTTCAAGGGGCTTGAGTACCGTCGCATGGTCATTGCCGGCGTCTCGGAGGGCTTGGTCCCCCGCTCGGCTGTCGACACCTGGGAACGGACCGACAAACTGCGTCACAGGCGTGAACTGCAACGAGCCCGCTCCCTGCTGTTCGTCGCCGCGACCAGAGCACGGGACGCGCTCACGATCTCGTGGAACGGGGAACCCAGTCGCTTTCTCCGCCCATTGGGCGCACTGAGGCGCTGAACCGCGCTGCAGTATGCCTGGGGGTGCATCCGGTGACGAAGCCTGCTCCTGCGACGGCCTTGCGGATCTCGCGTTCTACAGGCCGAATTCGCGGCCTGATCATCTCTCTGCAGGTGTAGTCGCTCCCCCACGACCGAAGTCCTGTTCTGCGGTGTAGTTGGGGAGGAGGAACCCTACCTGGAAAGTGGCCCACCTCTGACGCTGCGTTTCTCGACTCAGGGCACTTCTCGTCGGCTGATGCCGGTGAGATTCGTCGACGGCGGGCTGTTCCCAAGGGGCGACGTTCTGCTTTGAGGATCCTTGCCGGCCGGAGCAACGGGCGTCAGCTCGTGGTGACCCGCTTGTCGAGCAGCTGCTCCAACAGGTTGTTGTCACCGAGGAAGCTGCGTTGAGGGTCCAGGCCCGACCAGTTCAGGGCGTATCCCGCGTCGGCGCTGAGCTGGGCTAGGAACCGCCCGCTGGACACGGCCGTTGCCCTCGCGGAACGGGTGGAGGGCATTCAGGTCGCCGTACAACGTGGCCAGTTGGATGACGAATTCCTGCCGGGGAGATTCCGCAGATGACCGGAGGAGACGGGACGGCCGAAGAACGTTCACCCTGTCGGGTGCTCCGACTTCTGTCGGTAGCGGGCGATCGCGCGGGTGACAAGGGCGTCCGCGTCGAGGTCGCCCGTCACGTATGCCTCAGTGTCGCGTTCGGAGGCCTTGGAGGCCCGGAGCCCCTCGGCCTCGATGGAGCCTGTGGCCGAGGCGACAGCGGCACGTCGTGCCGCTCGGCCGCTCAGCGCCTCGAAGGCCTCGACGGACAGGAGGACAGCCTGGGGCCTGCGGTGGGCGCCGATCAGGACCGGGTCGGCATGCGCGCCGGCCTCCGACAGGGCGGTCAGGATCCGGGACAGCCTCGCGCGCGCGTCGCTGACGGTCACGACTTCAGGGATCTCCACGCTGTCACCGCATCCATATAGAGCCTTGATTCTGTACCGATTCTTGTACGGATTCCAGTGAACGTCCTGCCCGGGGGCCCTGGAGGCCTACTTGCGTAGCCATCAAGGTAGCCACGGAAGCGCCCTCCCTGTACATCTGTGCAGGTCATAGCGCTGCGGTGACACTCCCCGGCGTACAGCTCGGCTCGTCTGCCCTCAGGCACCCACCCCCACCCCCGCCAGCCCCGGCCCCCGTCCCGCCCCCCGGCCATGCGGAACTCGTGTGTCGCCGCACCCCGCGTACACGGATGGTTCACCGGCGGTGCGGGTGGTAAAGCTCCGATACACGCAACCCGCGTACCGGGCGCTCGCGCTTCGTACGCCGGTCCGTGCGGGAGATACGAGGAGGCGTCCGAGGGCGGCCTCCGACGGGGGAAGGGACGTGGCAGTGGCCAACGGGGAGACGGCAGGCGCGTCGTCCTTAGGGCGGATACGTGTGCTGTCGGCGCAGGGGGGTGTTCACGGGGCCGGCGTTCTGGTGACGCCCGACACCGTGCTGACCTGCGCGCATGTGGTGGCTTCGGCCGTGGGAGCGACGGGGGAGCAGAGGCTGGTGATGCCGGAGGGCTCCGTTCACGTCGATGTGCCGGGCCGTTCGGACCCGCCCGTCGGCGAGGCGAGGGTCGTCCCGGGTGGCTGGTTTCCCGGTCCTCTCGCCGGTGGTTCGGGCGGGGACCTCGCCGTCCTGCGCGTGGTCCGGTCGCTCCCCGACGACGTGGTTCCGGCACGGCTCGGCCGGTGCGGCGAGCCGGACCGGCGCGAGGTGAGCGTGTACGGCCACCCCGCGGGGGCGCCCGGCGGTCTGTTGTCCGCCGCCCGCTTGACGGGGCCCGGTGGCCCGCACCGGGACTGGGTTCAACTGGACGGACTCGGCAGCGTCGGAGCTCCGGTCGGCCATGGATTCAGCGGTGCCGGAGTGTGGGATCCGGCCGCTCGACGGGTCGTCGGCCTGGTCACCGCCGCGTGGACCGATCGGCAGGCCAAGGTGGCCTGGATGCTTCCGCTGGAGGCTGCGGCACGGATGTGGCCGGGACTTGCCCCCTTGTTGGAACGGGCCGAAGAAGCGCCGGTGCCCCGGCGGACGACGCCACCTGTATCGGCTCACCCCGGAGCGGCCGGACGGCACGCTCGGGTCGTAACCGAACCGGCTGATCCGGCTGGGACGGCCGAACCGGCCGAACCGGCCGAACCGGCCGAACCGGCTGAACCGGCCGAACCGGCCGAACCGGCTGGGACGGCCGACGTGGCTGAAACGGCCGGCGTGGCTGAGACGGCCGGCCCGAACGCACCGGCCGGACCCTCGTTGCCCGGGCGACCGTCGGCTCCGGCCGCAACGCCGTTGTCGGGGCAACCTTCGGCCCCGGCCGAACCCCCCTCCGACCGCGACCAGTTCGCCCTCGCCGACGCGCTGCTGAATGTGGCCCTGGTTGAAGACGACGGCGGAGCCGCGCTCCGGCGCCTGCTGCCGGTACCCGTCCGGCGGGCGATCCGTAGCCATCCCCGCCCCCGGCTCCAGCTCTTCTACGTCGTCCAGGCCTGCGCCGACCACCGTGACGGCCGGCAGGTACTGCTCGACGCCCTGCGGCTGCTCGACGACGAGTCGGAGCCCGCGCGGGCCGCCGTCCGCCTCGTCGAGAAGCTGTGGCCCGTCCACGCGGGGGGTGAGCGGTGACGCGTTCCCCGAGGGCCCAGAACTCCGCTCAGGCGTGGGGGCCGCCGAAGGTCCTGCTCGACGCGCTGGACGCCGTCCCGTGTCTGGAGGAGCCGGCGCTGCTGCACGAGTGCGCACGCCAGGTGAGCCGCGCCCTGGGGGTCGCGTTCGCGCTGCCCGAGAGCAGCCGTCGGCGGGTGTCCCTGATGTTCCTGCTGCGGGAGGTGACGCCGTACCCGGACGGTCTCCAAGTACTGGGCGGCGTGGTCTCGATGCTGGAGGGCGAGACCCGGCACATGGCGCGGGTACGGACCGCCATCGCGCTGGCCGAGGCACCCCTGTTCTCGGCGCACAGCTGGGAGCGGCTGATGGCCCTGATCGGCGGGCTGGAGGTACTCGACGTGGCCGGGGCCTTCCACGAGGCGCTGGGCGACCGGCCCGATCCGCTGCCCGCCCACTGCGCGGAGCCCTGGTCGGCGGTCCTGCACGCCGCGAACCTCAACGCCCGGCCCGGGGAGCCGCCGCCCTGCGTCCTGCTGGTGGAGCACCTCGCCCGCTACGCGAAGGGACAGCAACAGCAGGAACTCCTGGACTGGGTGACGGAGCACCGGGTCCACCCGGAAACGTATGCGGGGGCGCCGGCGGCGGACAGCACGGCGCCCGCGGCGGTGCCCGTGGCCGCCGGTGCGGAGGGCGCCCCCACCGCGATCCGATCCGCCCAGGACGTGTGCGCCCCGACGGCTCCCGCGCTCCCGGCCCCGTTGCCGCAGGCCGAGCAGTACCCGGATCCGGCCGCGGCCCCGGTCTGGGTGCCCACCGCCTGTCTGCTGATCAGGCTGCGCCCGCTGCCGGATCCCGATCACGACGGCGAACGGCTGCTGTCGTACTGGTGGCGGATCGGCGGCCCGGACCCGTATCCGAGACGGGGCGGGGACATACGCGTCGACGTGGCCGAGCTGCCCGAGCGGGTCAAGGCGCTGGTGCAGGAGGCCGAGACGGGCTGGGCGTACTTCTGGAAGGAGGACCTCACCCTGGAGTTCCTGCTCCCCAGGGACCTGCTCGACCTGCCGGTGGAGAACTGGACGAAAGAGGGTTTCCAGGGTGCCGAGGGCGCCCTCGGGGAGGACCACCCCGTCGTCCTGCGCAGCCTCGAAAGGATGGAACGTACGGACACGCATGGACGCTGGGCCAAGCGCTGGGACGCCCTGGTGAGCGACAGCGGGGGCCCGGTCCACTGGTTTCCGGGCGACGGCGGCCGCGGCCGGCTGCTGGCCGCTCCGCAGCCCGTGATGGTCGTCCTCAGCGATCCGCCCGACAGCCGCCTCACCGGGGCTTCCGCCGACGAACTGGCCGAGTCGTTGCGCGCGGGCGTGCCGATCGTGGTGTGGGACCGCCGCGGGGGTGTGGATCTCGCCTTTCGCGAAGAATTGCGGGAGCTGACCTCACGCAAGGGAATCCTTCGGTTACCAGACGCAGTCAGGTCGTTGCGCATAGAGGCCGGGGGCGAGGATCCTGGCGGGGGTGGCTCCTCTACGCTCGGTCGCCACGCAGCTTTGCTCTGGGACGACCCGTACCGCCTTCCCGGCGGGCGGGCAGACGCCGCGGACTCATCCGCGCAGGGGGGAGGGTAGGACGAGATGCTTCCAGAGGACGGCGCATCAGGAGGAACGCGTCCGGCCGACCACGCACGTACGGGGGACTCGACGACGGCCCCGGGAGTGAACGGCGCCTCGGCGGACGACGGTACGGGCCAGAACTCCTCCGACCACCGTTGGTGGATCTATCGCGGAACCGGACAGCCCCTGTACGACACCAGCCTCGCCGAGCTCCTTCCGCCCCCGCCGCCCTGGCGCCGTTTCACCGGTGGGCCCGTGGTCGCACCGGCCCCGCCCGACGACGAGGAGATCGAGCGTCGGCTGGGACAGGTCACCGCGTTGTCCGCCGGTTCCGAGCAGCTCCGGCGCGAGGCCGACATGGTGAATTCGGCCCTGCTGCTGCGCAGGCCCTTGCTCGTGACAGGGAGGCCCGGTACCGGAAAGTCGTCTCTCGCGTACCGGATCAGCCGCGAACTGAAACTGGGAAGGGTCCTGCGCTGGCACATCACCAGCCGCACCACCCTGCGGTCCGGTCTGTACGAGTACGACGCGATCGGCCGGGTCCAGGACTCGGCGGCGTTACGGACCCTGCACGGTGCGGACGCCACCCCCGGTGACGGACCGGCGGGGGAGGAGGACCTGCCCGGGATCGGTGACTACCTCCAACTCGGCCCGCTGGGAACGGCGTTGCTGCCCCACGAACTGCCCCGGGTGCTGCTGGTCGACGAGTTGGACAAGAGTGACCAGGATCTGGCCAACGACCTGCTGAGTGTCTTCGAGGAAGGCCAGTTCCCGGTCCCCGAGCTGGTACGGGCCCGGCGGCTGCGCCCTCGGGTTTCGGTCATGACCGACGATCCGAGCCGCACCGTGGAGATCGTCGACGGAATCGTCAAGTGCCGTGCCTTTCCGATCGTGGTGATCACCTCCAACGGCGAACGGGAGTTCCCTCCGGCCTTTCTCCGCCGCTGCCTGCGGCTGCGGATGCCCGATCCGGACCGTCCACAACTGGTCGACATGGTCATGGCCCACCTGCGTGCGGCGGCCGGAGTGGCGGGGTCGGCGGGTTCCGCCCGTACCGACGGGCTGATCGACAGGTTCCTGCACAACAGCCGGGAACGGGGCGGCCTCGCCGTGGACCAGCTGCTCAACGCCGTGTTCCTGGCGACGTCGGGACGCTTCCCGGGCGACGACGAGGAGGCGCTCGAGGACCTCGTGGACGCGCTGTGGCACCGGCTCGACGGAGCGGGGGCGGAATCGAGGGCCGGATGACCGCCTCCGCGGAACAACCGCCCCCGAACGCGAGGCCGGAGGCGGAACAGAGGGCTGCCCCGGATCTGGCGCTGCCGACGTGGACGGAGCTGGCGGACGCCCTGTACCTGGCGGCCTGCCAGGACGCGGCCGTACCGCTGTTCGACGCGCCCGGCCGGGCGGCCCGGGAGCGCGGTGAACGGCTCTGGCCGTCCACCCGGGCCGCGGACGGCCGCCCTGGCGATCCGTCAGGCCCCGGGGACCAGCCGTGGAGCACGTCCGGCGAACCCGGTGGTCCCGGGCGGGCGGACGGCGGCGCCTCCGACGACCCGGGGGTGACCGCCCCGCAGGACGTCGACCGGCCCGACGGGTCCGGCAATCCCGGCGTACGGGCCGGCGGTGACTCCGACTCCGCCCAAGCACGGACGGCCGAAGAGCACCGGGCCGGGGAGCAGCCTGGCGACGGCCCGGACGAGTCCCCAACCTCCGGGGACCGGCACGGGTCTCGCGCTGCGGGCACCCCGGCCGACGACCTGCCGCTGTTCGACGCCCTCGCGGCCACCCTCTCGGCCCGAGTACGCCCACTCCGCGCACGCCGCTCCGACGACGGGACGTCCCCCGACCGGGGCCGCTGGCCGGCATCGCCCCGGTTGGCCGACTCCCTGGCGCTCGGCCGGTCGCTGCGCCCGCTGCGGCTGTTCAGCGACTCGCCCCGGGACGTCGAACTGGACGAGGAGGCGACCGCCGAGCGGGCCGCGGTGGCGGGAGTGTGGCTGCCCGTGTGCCGGGCGGTGCCGGAACGGCGGCTCGACCTGGTGCTCCTGGTGGACCACAGTCCGTCGATGGCCCTGTGGTCCAACACCACGCGTCAGATCGCCGAGTTGATGGAGCAGACGGCGGCGTTCCGCACCGTACGCGTGATCCGCTGGAACCTGGACGAGGCCGCGGCCTCGGACGTCTCGGCGGTCGGGATCCGGCCGGGCGACCGGCATCTGCTGCTGGCCGTCACCGACAGCGGCCACCGCGCCTGGCGCACCGGCCGGGCCGTGACCCTGCTCCACCAGCTCGCGCGGTTCTCGCCGGTCGGGGTACTGAGTCTGCTGCCACAGCACCTGTGGGACCTGACCCTGCCGACGGTCACCCGGACCCGGCTGCGGTCGTCCGCACCCGCCGTACCCAACCGCGCGTACGACGCCGACTGGAAGGATCCGCACGCGGACGCCCTGGGGGCCGAGGAGCGGGAGGCCGACGAGCCAGGACGCCACGACGCGATCCCGGTCCCCGTCGTGGAGCTGCGGCCGGCCTCGCTGAGCCGCTGGGCGAAGCTGGTGGCCGCGGGGGACGGCGGTGAATGGCACGCCCTGGCAGCCTTGTGGACGGCGCCGGGCCGGGACCTGCGCGCGGCGGCGGTCGGCCGGGTGCCCGAGGCGCTGACCGACATGGTGGCCGAACCGCAGGACACCGAGGAGGGCACCGGGCCAACCGAATCGTCGGCGGTACGGCGGGCCAGGCGGGCCGCCGCCGTGGTGCGCCGCTTCCGGGCCACGGCCTCTCCGGCCGCGTACGCCCTCGCCCAGCAGCTCGCGGCGGCCCCTCTCAACCTTCCGGTGATGCGGCTGCTCCAACAGGCCCTGCCGGGGGCGCAGCTCTGGAACCTGGCCGAGATCGTGCTGCTGGGCCTGGTGCGCCGCACCGACGAGACAGCCGACGCCGAGGACGCTCACCGGGTGTCGTTCGACTTCGAGGAGGGCGTACGGGAGGAACTCCTCGCCCTGGGCAGCCGTACGGAGACGATCCGCGCGTTGCGCCAGGTCCAGCACCATCTCGGTCCGCGTCTGGAGGCGTTGTGGGGCAAGGGCGGTAGCGCCCTGGTGGACCCCGAGGGGGAGCCGGCCGACCCGCCCATGACAGAACAGACGCGTCCGTTCGTGGCGCATCTCTACACGGCGCTCTGCGCGGTGTCGGGTCCCTACCTCGCCCGAGCCAACCACCTCGGTCGGCTGCTCCAGCGCACCGGCCCCCAGCCGACCCGGAAGGCCACGATCCCCGAGGGTGAGGCAACGTCAGGGTACAAGCAGCCATCAGGGTACTCATCGGCCGAAATTCGGTCAAATTTGAAGAAAACACCCACTGGCGCGTTACATTATGATCCCCGAACAGATCAATCTCCGAAAACAGTGAACTCCCCTCGCCCCGTGGGGAGTTCAAGCCCGGTGCCGCCATCCGCCGCCGTGCCGCCCACTCGGCCCACTCCCGCCCCCGCGCCTGAGTCGGCGCGTCCACGACAAGGAGGCATCCCCGTGTCTGCCGGTCTGTCCGTTGCCCCGGGCCACCGAAGCCCGCACGACCCACCCCGCATCTGGGGGAACGTACCGCAGCGGAACCGGAACTTCACTGGTCGGGAGACGCTGCTCGAACGACTCGAGGAGCGCCTGAGCAGCGGCGTCACGGCGGTGCTGCCGGAAGCGCTGCACGGCATGGGCGGCGTCGGCAAGTCGCAGATCGCCATCGAGTACGTCTACCGGCGCAGCCGGGACTTCAGGCTCGTCTGGTGGATCCCCTCCGAGCAGGAGAACCAGGTCGTCCAGTCGCTGATCGAACTGGGCGAGCAGATGGGACTTCAGGCCGGTTCGGAGATGAGTGCCGTGCCCGCCGTGCTCGACGCCCTGCGCCGGGGCGAGCCGTACAGCGACTGGCTACTGGTGTTCGATAATGCCGAGAATCCGAAGGAAGTCCGCAAGTACTTCCCGAGCGACGGCCCGGGACGCATCGTCGTGACGTCCCGCAACTTCCAGTGGTCCACCGATGCCAGTTCGCTGGAGGTCGACGTGTTCGCCCGTGAGGAGAGCGTCGCCCTGCTCCGCCGTCGCAGCCCCCAGCTCCCGGACGAGTCCGTCGACCACCTCGCCGCCGCGCTCGGCGACCTGCCCCTGGCGGTCGAGCAGGCCGCGGTCTGGCTGGCCGAGACGGGTATGCCGGTGCAGCAGTACCTCGAGGTGTACGAGCGCAACTTCACGGAACTGATGCAGTCCGAGCCGCCCGGCGACTACCCCTTGTCCGTCGCGGCCGCCTGGAACGTCTCCCTCGGCCGCCTGCGCGAAACCCGCCCCGACGCACTCCAGCTGCTCCAGGTCTGCGCGTTCTTCGCTCCGGAGCCGATCGAATGGGACCTGTTCTCGGCCGTACGAGGCATCTCCGTCCCGCACGAGTTGCAGTCCGCGCTGGACGATCCGGTCAAACTCGGTCGGGCGGTGCGGGAGATCGGGCGGTACGCGCTGGCGCGGATCGACCACCGGCAGAGCACGGTGCAGATGCACCGGCTGGTGCAGCGCGTGCTGATCGAGCAGATGAACGGTCAGGAGCAGGCGACCATGCGGCATGCCGCACATCAGCTGTTGTCGCATGCGGATCCGAGGAACCCGCAGCGCGTCACCTACTGGCCCCGCTATTCCTCGCTGCTCACCCATGTGAGGGCCTCCAACGCGATCGAGTGCGAGGAGGCCTGGACCCGTCGGCTGGTGCTGAACGAGGTCTGGTTCCTGCGTGCTCGGGGCGACCACACGGCAGCCCTTACCCTGGGGGAGCGCGCCGCGGAAATCTGGCGAGAGCGCCTGGGCGAGGACCACGAGGAGGTCCTCGGCATCGACCAGCAGATCGCCCAGGCCCTGCGAGAACAGGGCATCGACCTCGACCGGTCGTACGAGATGCAGTCCAGGCTCGTGGAGCGCTTCCGCAGGGTTCTCGGCGAAGCGAACGAGGACACGCTCCAGGCACAGAGCTTCCTGGCCGTCCATCACCGCAACCGCGGAAACTTCCAGCAGGCAAGGGAGATGGACCAACGTGTCTACGAGACCAGTCTGAGGGAGTTCGGTGCCGACGACCCGGCCACCCTTCTCGCCGCGCACAACTACGCGGTGAGCCTGCGCCTGGCCGGCGATGCGGAGAAGGCCCGGGAACTCGACTACGACACCTGGCAGCGCCGGATCGAGGCTCTGGGCGAGGACCACATCTACACGCTCTCCACCCGCGAGGCGCACCTGCTCGACCTCCAGGAAGTCGGCCGGTACGAGGAGGCGCTGGAAGGCATCGAGCTCCTCGCCGAAGAGGTCACCGAGAAGCTCGGCGAGCGACACCCCTTCACCGCCCTGGTGAACCGCAACCGGTGTGTCACACGTCGGAAGATGGGCGATCACGAGGGCGCGTACGCGCTGTCACGCCGGTATATCGAGCTGGTCAGCGAGATCTTCGGCAGCGACAGCCGGTACTACCTGCTGATGGCGGTCAGTCACGCCAACGACCTGCGCCAGATCGGCAAGCTCCAGGAGTCGCGGGCACTGAGCGCACAGGCCCTGGAGCAGCACAGCAACAGGTACGGCCGGGAACACCCGCACACCTATGCCTGCGCCATGAACCTGGCGGTGACCCTCCGGCTGCTCCAACAACCCGAGGCCGCGCTGGAACTCGACCGCGAGACGGTCGAGGGGCTGACGCGTTCGCTCGGTGCGGGACACCCCCGTACCCTGCTGGCCCGCATGAACCTTGCCAGCGATCACTTCGCCCTCGGCCGCCCCGAGGAGGCCTACGCCATCGACGAGGCGGTGGCAGAGGAGTCGGCACGACTGCGGGAGAACCACCCGGCGAACCTGGCCGTCCAGCTCAACCTGAGCCACGACCTGAAGGCGTTGCGCAGGACCGAGGAGAGCGAGCAGTTGTACGCCGAGGCATTGCAGCGGTACCGCAACGTCCTTGGTCCCTCGCACCCCGCGACACTGGACGGTGAGAAGGGTCTGCGGGCCAATGCCGACATCGACCTGATTTCCCTCTAGTAGCCCTCGATCCGCGCGCCGCGCATGGTCCAGGCGGGGCCGGTCACAGCTCCGGCGAGCCACGCGGCGACGCGGAAGGGGTCGGGGGCGCTGCCGGCCGCGGTGGCGACGGTCCGGCGAACGCCGGCCACCACCTCGGGCCGGTCCAGCAGCAGCGTGGCGCCCGGTGTCCGCGCGGTTTCCGCAAGCGACAGCGCGGCACCGATCCACGCCTCGACGTCGTCCGGGTTCCGTGCTGTCCACTCGGCACTGTGGAGTGCGGCTTCGTCGGTGTCCCCCGCGACCACGGCGTACTCCGCGCGCCGTGCCGGATCCCCGCTGTCCTCCGCCTGCCGACGTCCACGAGCGAAGCGGTCCGGAGACGACAAGCGGTACCTGGCCACTGGCCCGAACGTGTCGAGACGGACCAGATCCAGGCGAGGACGCAGTATCGAGGGCGGTACGGACGGAGCCGGTTGCCTCGCCGCCCAGGCCGTGGCGAATCGTTCTGCCACGGCCTGCTCCATCTCCAGGTGCCGTGCCCGCCACACGGCACGCCGCAACAGCCCATAGTGGCGGGCAAGTCGGCCGGGGACAGCCGGTACGTGGTCCACGTGCCACTCGAGAACGAGTTCCGCGATCTCGTCCACGAACGACCGGCCCGCCGCGGTCAGGCCGGTATCGGAGGCGAGCGCGGTGACGGCCTCGCGCAGCTGCTCCCTGAGCACGGCGAACTCGAAGGCGGCACGCTGTGCTTCGGCCCCTGCCACGTGCCCGCGGTGCGTCCGCCAGAACCGGGCCACTCCCGAGAACGCGAAAAGCCCGTGCAGAGCGCCCAGAGCCGGCCGAGGGTCACTGCGCCACGGTGCGTAATAGAGCCGCCGTGTCCGCGGCTCTTCCTTTTCTTCGAGCAGCGGCACCAGGCTGAGCAGTGCGTTCAGCTGCTGGTGCCGGGTCTCGTG
Organism: Streptomyces sp. NPDC057623; assembly: GCF_042800355.1. Taxonomy (NCBI): domain Bacteria; kingdom Bacillati; phylum Actinomycetota; class Actinomycetes; order Kitasatosporales; family Streptomycetaceae; genus Streptomyces; species Streptomyces sp. NPDC057623. Next base: position 55,772 of record NZ_JBHVGZ010000011.1, on the reverse strand, counting down.
GACGAGTACGGCGGCCGTCTGGGGCGCGTCGTAGGGCAAAGACATCGTGATCGCGCCGAAGGCGTCCACCGAGGAGGCACTCGCCACCAGGCCGCCGCGCGCGGTCTGGAAGGGGCGTGGCACGAGCACCCTCACCAGCGCCCTCAGCGCCGCTGCGTCCACCGCGGACTCCCGGTCCAGCAAGGCATACGCGTCGGACAGACGGTCCTCCCACAACCGTAATCGGCGCTCTCCCAGCCGACCGGGGGACTTCGGGGAGCGCGTGAAATCGCGGTAAGGCGTCACCGTGTCCAGCCACGGGCCCACTCCGGCCTCGCTGCCCGGGGTGCGCGGCGCGCAGTCACGCAGCGCCCGCAGGGGATGCCAGTCGGTTGCTGCCGCCGTCGCACGGCCACGGGGCAGTCGTACGCCTGCGAGCTCTCCGCGCACCACGGCGCCGTCGAGGCTCACCCGGACCTCTGCCTCGCTCCACCGGCGCCGCGCCACCGGTCCCGCCGTGCCCACCCCGGGCAGCCACACCAAGCCGCGATAGGCGGGTACCCGCAACACGGCCGGGATCCTCGCCTGCCATGCCGCTGCCGCCGCCAGAGCCTGGAACTGACCGAAGTCGGCCCACAGCGGGACAGAAGGCGGCGCCTCGGCGGATCCGCCGAGGCGCCTCAGCAGGCGCAGAGCCCAGGTCATGACGGCAGGATCGGTGAGCACGGTCTCGACCGCCTCGGGAACCTGCCGCTGCGCTCTGCACAGTAACTGCCAGGCGTCCTCCACCGACGGAGTGCCGTCGGGACACCGTGTACGACGCCCCGGCTCGCTCCCGTGGCCCAGCAAAGCACGCAGTACCAGCAGGAGTTGGCTGCGCTGGCCCGAACACAGCAGGCGCAGGTCGTCGTCGTTCGCGTTGCCGGCCGCGATGGCCCTGAGCGACTCCTGGGACACCCGGTGCACGTCCAGCGACTGTTCTGTCACGACTTCGACTGCCCCGACCGCCGGCCGCGCAGGAATCTCATCTCCTCGCTGTTGGACTCGTTGAGGGTTCCGAAGGCCATGCTGACCCTGTGCTCCACCCGGCTCAACGCGCGTCGCAGCACCGGATCGCCGCTGGAGTGCAGCTCCGCCAAAGAGATCCCGGACAGATCGACAAGATCGGAACAGAAGTCCTTCGCAGACTCTGCCATACCGTGGTTCCCCCTGACGTGGTGGTCTGGCGGCTCGGGGTGCGCTTCCATGGTGGCTGCAATGGCTCGCCAGTGGAAGACGGCCGCAGGTCACACTGCGTGGGGCCGGGAACGGCCGTCGGACCGGGCATCAGGAGGGGGAGAACATGACGAGGTTGCTGCGGTTCCCGTCGCAGGACGGGGAGAGTGTCCTGGTCGTGGAGGTGGCGGAGGACGAACCGGGCGTCGTCGAGGTGTCCCGGCTGGGCGACGCCGTGGCGGATGCCACCGCCTCCTTCGAGGAAGGCGTCGACCGGATCCGGAATGCAACCGTCTCCGCGCTGCGGCGACTGCGCGACATGCCGCAGCGCCCGGACGAGGTCAGCCTGGAGTTCGGCATGCGCTTCAACGCCGAGCTCGGCGCCGTCATCGCCAAGTCCCAGGGCGAGGCGCACATGAAGGTGACGATGACGTGGCGAGGGGCCCCGGACGGTGACGGGGCCGGTGGCTGAGGGCGGGAAGCTGCCCGAACAGAACCGCGCAGCCGGGCAGGCCCGGCGCCGCCCGGCTCCCTCCGCACACCCCCACGTCACCGTTCCGGCCTAGCCCTGGAGGCCAGAGTTCCGGGGTTCATCTACTCAGGAACCAGAAGGAGTGGACCCCGCACGCTCGGAGGCAGGCCGCCGTGGACGACAACCGCAGACTCCCCCTCATCTACGTCCGCGGCTTCGCCGGCGGCACCCGAGGCATCGACAAGGCCGTGGACGACCCGTTCTACGGCTTCAACGAGGGCTCCGTACACATCCGCGTCGGCGCGCACAACCAGCCCCACTTCCACCAGTTCGAGAGTCCGCTGCTGCGCCTCCTGCGCGAGGAGGGTTACGAACTGCTCGTGAAGGGCAACCAGGCGGCCTATCTCGCCGACCACGCGGAGATCCCCGCCAACACCGTCTGGATCCACCGTTTCTACGACCGCTCGGCCACCACGTGGGGCGGCAGCCCCCAGGAGTACCGGCTGGAGCACGCCGCCGCCGACCTGCTCGACCTGATCGACCTGATCCTCGCCAGGACCCGCGCACCCGCCGTCCTCCTCGTCGCCCACTCGATGGGCGGGCTGGTCTGCCGGTCCCTGCTGCAGAAGGTGCTGCCGGACCGGGGGCGTGCCGCCGACGGCTGTGTCGCGAAGCTCTTCACCTACGGCACTCCGCACGGGGGCATCTCCTTCGACCTCGGCGGCGGGCTGCTGGAGCGGCTTCGGGACATGACCGGCGTCCAGGGGGCGGACATCTTCGAGCCCCGGCGGATGTACGAGTGCCTCACCCCGCAGGCCGACGTCGACCCCGACGGCCCTCCCGAAGGCTGGGACGCCCGCCGGATGCCCACCGGGCCGGGCACGCTGCCCGTCGAGCGGGTCTTCTGCCTGGTCGGCACCGACCCGGCCGACTACGACGTCGCCTTCGGGCTGTCCTCCGCCGCGGTCGGGCCGCACAGTGACGGGCTCGTACAGATCGAGCGGGCGTATGTGCCGGGGGCGCATCGGGCCTACGTGCACCGGAGTCACAGTGGGCGCTACGGGATGGTCAACTCCGAGGAGGGGTACCAGAATCTGCGGCGGTTCCTGTTCGGGGACACCCGGATCGAGGCATCGCTCGTCGACTACCGGCTGCGCACCGACGGCGAGCTCGTGTGGCAGGCCGAGACACGGTTGTCGGTGCGGGGGCTGCCCGTCGTGATGCACGAACGGCTCGCGGCGCACTGGTGCCCCATCCAGCTCGACGCGCCCCCGGACGGGCCGCAGGCGTCGGCGACGGTGCCGCTCGCGACCACCTTCCTCAACAGCGGCCTGAGGCAGTCCGAGGGCGAACCCATGAGGTTCATCCTCGATCTACGGCTCATCTCCCTGCGCGAGCGGCGCGGCATTCTCAGCCTCGGCGACCACCTGGAGCAGACCGCCGACTTCTCCGACACCCTCGTGATCGACGTCGGCACACCGGAGGCCGGCCCCGGCATCTGGGCCGGCTGGAACTCCGCCATCGAAGGCGCCATCCGCGACCACCGCGTCGCCGGAGAGCCCCGTGTCGACGAGGATCCCACCCCCGAACGCTGGGTCGCCCACATCCCGCTCCCCACCACCGCCGCAGCTCTCGTCGGCCGCGACGCGCGGATCCGGCTCGTCGCCACGCCCTGGACGTGAGGACGTGAGCAGGCTGGGCGGGCGGGCTTACCCGGCCAAGACCAGCCGCAGGTAAAGTGACCACATGCCGAACCCGCCGTCGACCGACGCGGTACCGGCGATTGCGGCAGCACCGCACGTCCTGCTCGTCCTCGGTGATCCCCGCACCTCCGAGCCGCTCGCCACCATGCTGGAGCTCGCCGGCTACCGGATCGTCACCGTGGACCGGGCCACCGAGGCCACCGCCAGGCTCACCGAGCGCCGGTTCGACCTGGTCATCCTCGATGTGACGCTGCCGGACACCGACGCGCTCCGGCACAGTCGCCGTCTCCTCGCCGTCGACCGCCCGGCCGTTCTGCTGCTCACCGGGAGCGGGGAGTTCCTGGGCAGTCTGCCCGGGGGCGGCCCCGGTGGTGCGGACGGGCAGGGAGGCGGGGCTTCCGGCCGGGTGGCCGAAGTGCTCGCCCGTGCACGGCAGTTGGTGCGCAGCGCGGAGCCCGCCGGATGGGACGGCGCCCTGCGCTACGGCGATCTCGTGCTGGACCACGCCACCCGCCGGGCCCGGCGCGGGGAGCGCACCATCGAGCTCACGCCCGCCGAGTACCGGCTGCTGCGCTGTCTGCTCGTCAACGCCGAGCGTGTGCTCTCCAAGGAGCAGATCGGGCGGCACGTCTGGGACGACCCGCCGACCGACGGCGCGATCGAACGGCTCGTCTCGCGGCTGCGCCACAAGGTGAACGGGGAGCAGCGGGATCAGCGGGAGCAGACCGCGCTGATCCACAACCGGCGCGGCTTCGGCTACTGGCTGGGGCGGGCCGCACGGCCGTAGGGCCGCCCACCCCGGCATTTCATGCCCCCATTGTCCGGTTTCCGCCAGACTGGTCCTGTGGCATGCCTCACGCTGATCAAGTGTCCGGGAACTGTCTGGGTGCTGTCAGCCCGGTTCGCTTCACTGGTCCTCGACTTCCCCTGTTCCCCTGTCCCGGCCCTCCCCCGGCCGGCCCCACGACCGAGGAGAGCACGCCCATGCCCGAGCCGCAGGACCCGAACAACGACGTGCAGGAGCTGGACTTCGACCCCGACGCCCTGCGCGCCAGGTACCGAGCCGAGCGTGAACGCCGTGTCCGCCCCGACGGCAGCGCCCAGTACCGCCACCTCGCCGGTGAGTTCGGTGTGGACGACCAGGACCCGCACGCCGACCCGGAGTTCAGCCGTGAGCCCCTGCGCGACCGGGTCGAGGCCGTGGTCGTCGGTGGCGGCTTCGGTGGGCTGCTCGCCGGGGCGCGGCTGCGGCAGGCCGGGGTGCAGGAGATCCGGGTCATCGAGAAGGGCGGGGACTTCGGCGGCACCTGGTACTGGAACCGGTACCCGGGCATCCACTGCGACATCGAGTCGTACGTCTATCTGCCGCTGCTGGAGGAGATCGGCTACGTGCCGAGGTGGAAGTACTCTCCGGGCGAGGAGATCCGCGAGCACGCGCAGGCCGTCGCCCGGCACTTCGGCCTCTACGAGCACGCCTGCTTCCAGACCCAGGTCACCGAACTCCGCTGGGACGAAGAGGAGTCGGAGTGGACCGTCCGCACCGACCGCGGTGACGAGATGCGGGCGCGGTACGTCGTCGTCTCCAGTGGCACCCTCAGCCAGGCCAAGCTGCCCGGCATCCCCGGCATCGAGACCTTCCGAGGGCACACCTTCCACACCAGCCGCTGGGACTACGCCTACACCGGGGGCGACGCGAGCGGCGGACTGACCGGGCTCGCCGGCAAGCGCGTCGCGCTCATCGGCACCGGCGCCACCGCCATCCAGGTCGTGCCGCACCTCGGGGCCGACGCCGGGCAGGTGTACGTCTTCCAGCGCACCCCGTCCTCCGTCGACGTACGCGGCAACCGCCCCACCGATCCCGAGTGGGCCGGCTCGCTGGAGCCGGGGTGGCAGCGGCGCCGTATGGAGAACTTCCTCAAGGTCGTCACCGGCGTCCGGCAGGACGAGGACCTGGTGGACGACGCCTGGACGTCCAGCGCCCGGCTCCAGGAGAAGCTCATCCCGACCAACGCCTACGCGGACGTACCGGCCGAGGAGCGCGAACTCGCCTACGAGATCGCCGACTTCCAGAAGATGAACGAGCTGCGCGCACGGGTCGAGACGATCGTCGAGGACCCGGAGACGGCGGAGAAGCTCAAGCCCTGGTATCGCTACATGTGCAAGCGGCCCACGTTCAGCGACCACTACCTCCAGACCTTCAACCGGCCCAACGTCACCCTCGTCGACACCGCCGACACCCACGGCGTCGAGCGGATCACAGAGAACGCCGTCGTGGTGGGCGGGACGGAGTACGAGGTCGACTGCATCGTCTTCGCCACCGGGTTCGACGTCGGCCGGTCGGGCGTGCTGTCCGGCAAGCTCCCGGTGCACGGGCGGGGCGGCGCCGGGCTGCTGGAGACCTGGATGACCGAGGGGCTCAAGACGCTGCACGGATTCACCACCCGCGGCTTCCCCAACCTCTTCCTGCTCGGCTCGACGCAGAACGCCGCCTCCGTCAACTACGTCCACATCCTCGACGAACAGGCCACGCACGTCGCCGAGGTCGTCGCCGAGGCGGGCAAGCGGCAGGCCCGGTACGTCGAGCCGACCGACGCGGCGCAGGACGCCTGGGTGGCGACCATCCGTCAGAAGGCCGCCGACCTGTACAGGTTCCAGGCCGAATGCACGCCCGGGTACTACAACAACGAGGGGCGGCCGCGGGAGCGCAGCGAGTCGTACGGTGACGGGCCCGTCGCCTTCCACGAGCTGCTGCGGCGCTGGCGTGCGGAGGGCGGTATGCGCGAGGTGCTGGTGGAGGGAGAGGCATGAGCGCCAGGGAGCCGAGCCGGTTCGACGCGCGCGGTGACGGCGGCGAGGGGCGTACCACCAGCGCCCGTTGGGCGGTCGAGCGGCTCAACCCGCCCAACCGGCTGTGGGGGTCCAACGGCGTCGCCTTCGGGCCCGACGGGCGGCTGTACGTCGCCCAGTTCCTGGCCGGACAGATCAGCGCGGTCGACCCGGCCACCGGGGACGTCGAGGTGGTCGTCCCGATGGACAGTCCCGTGCAGTCGCCGGACGACCTCGCCTTCGGCGCGGACGGCTCGATGTACGTCGCCGACCTGGTGCCGGGGCGGGTGTGGCGCCGCACTCCGGACGGGGAGTACACGCTGGTCTGCGCCGATGTGGCCAACCCCAACGGCATCACCTGCCTCGGCGACCGCCTGTTCGTGAACGAGATGAAGCCCGACGGGCGGCTGATGGAGCTCTTTCCCGACGGCGGCGACCCGGTGGTCCTCACCGAAGGGCTCGCCCTCGGCAACGCGATGCAGGTCGGCCCGGACGGTCACCTCTACTACCCGCACATGATGAGCGGCCCGAACCCCATGCTCACCGGCCAGGTCTGGCGGATCCCGCCGGACGGGGGCACGCCGGAGGTCGTCGCGGACGACGTGCATCAGCCGGTCGCCGTACGGTTCGACCAAGGCGGGGTGCTGCATGTGCTGTCGCGGGGCCCCGAGGGCATCGTCACCCGCGTCGACCTGCACGGCGGCGGCTCGCGGACCCTGGTCACCAGCGGTGTCGTCGGGCTGGACAACGCGGCCTTCGACGCCGAGAACCGCATGTTCGTCTCCAGCTACGCCAGCGGCGGCGTCACCGAGATGCACCCCGACGGCCGTACCCGCGAGATCGTGCCGCGCGGACTCGACGGACCGTACGGCGTGACCATCGACCTCGGCGGCACGGTGTACGCCGCCGACCACTACCGGGTCGCGACCACCGCGCCCGCGCAGGAGGGCGGCGTCAGCACGCGGTCCCTGCTGCACTTCTCGCACGGCATCGTGGCCGACGGTGAACTCCTGCACCTCACCTCGCAGTTCGGGCAGGTCCAGACGTACGACCCGAAGGCCGGGACCACGCGGGAACGGGCCGGCGGACTGCGGCGGCCGCTCGGCATCACGCTCGCCCCGGACGGCTCGCTCGTGGTCGCCGAGTCGGACGCGGGGCGGGTCGTGGCCGTCGACGGACACGATGCCCTCACCGTGCTCGTCGAGGGACTCGACCAGCCCGTCGACGTGGCCTTCGACGCCGAGGGGCGCTGTTACGTCAGCGACGAGCGGCGCGGCGCGGTGCTGCGGATCGAGGCGGACGGGCCGCCGACGGTCGTGGCGGACGGGCTCGACGCGCCGCAGGGGCTCGCGGTCCTGGGCGACGAGCTGTTCACGGTGGAGACGGGGCCGCGCAGGCTGCGGGCGGTGTCCCTGGCGACGGGGGAGAGCCGCGTCGACGCCGAGGACCTGCCCGTCGGGCCGCCGCCGGGGGTCGTACCGCGTGCCGAACCCGCCCTCTTCGCCCACGGGATGCCGGGCATGGCCCGCCGGTTCGCGGGCCTCGCGGTCGCGCCGGACGGTGCGCTGCTGCTGTCGGCGAACGGGGAGGGGACAGTGCTGCGGCTGACGCCGTCACCTCGGCGGGGGCCCCGCCCCTACTCCCCGAACAGTGCCTCCTGTTCGTCGAACAGGCCCGCCTGATCCTCCTTGTCCGCCCGGTCCAGCCGCCTGTTCCGCGCACCCACCACCAGCGCTGTCACCGCCGCGGTCGCCCCGAGCGCCGCCGGCACCATCCAGCCGCGGTCGAAGACATGGCCGAGGGCGTGGTCGAGGGAGAGGCGGCCGGGGCCGGCGATCGCGAGGCCGGTCGCGGCGAGGGCGAGGGTGGCCGCGTACTCGTAGCCGCCCTCCTGGTTGAAGAAGCCGTTCGGGGCGTGCACGGTGGCCGCGCCGGCCATGCCGCCGGCCGCCGCGGCGCCCGCCGCCGGTGTGGCCAGGCCGAGTGCCAGCAGGGTGCCGCCGCCGGCCTCCGCGAGGCCCGCCGCCGTCGCGCTCGCCTTGCCCGGCTTGTAGCCGACCGACTCCATGAACTGGCCGGTCCCCTCGATGCCGTGCCCGCCGAACCAGCCGAACAGCTTCTGCGTGCCGTGCGCGGCCAGCACTCCGCCGGCCCCCAGTCGGAGCAGCAGCAGGCCCAGATCACGTCGGTCGTAAGCACTCACGGTGACTCCCGGAACAGACAGCACGGAGGGAACGTCCCTTGCGCGTATCCACCGTCGCACCGGCGACACCCGCTCGGCCTGCGCTCGCCGCCGTTCGGGTGGCGGGCCGTCGGAGCCGGTGTGAGGCTGACCGGTATGACGATTCAGACGTCCAAGCTCAGCGACCCCGCCGTCCGTGCCTTCGTCACCGCCGTCAACGCCCATGACCGCGAGGGCTTCCTGAGCATCCTCGCGCCCGGCGCGACCATGGCGGACGACGGCACCGACCGCGACCTCGCCGACTGGATCGAGCGGGAGATCTTCGCCTCCAACGGCCACATGGAAGTCGACAACGAGTCGAACCGGGGCCGCGACCTCCTCACCCACTACCGCAACGACACCTGGGGCGAGATGCGCACCCGCTGGCACTTCGATGTGGAGGACGACGGCAGGATCTCCCGCTTCGAGACGGGCCAGGCCTAGCCGGCCGCTGACACCCGACACCCGACACCCGGAGCCCGGCAGAACCGCGGAAGCGCTTGCCCTCGTGTGTACTCCAACTCCTAACGTCCTCCGTCATGGAGACCAAGAGGACTTTGGGACGTACGGGCATCGAGGTCAGTGCCCTCGGCTTCGGCTGCTGGGCCATCGGCGGTGAGTGGAGGTCCGCCGACGGGCAGCCGCTCGGCTGGGGCAGGGTCGACGACGAGGAGACCGTACGGGCGGTCCGGCGCGCCCTCGATCTGGGCGTCACCTTCTTCGACACCGCGGACACCTACGGCGCCGGTCACAGCGAACGCGTCCTGGGCCGCGCCCTCGGCAAGCGCCGCGCGGATGTCGTCGTCGCCACCAAGTGGGGCAACGTCTTCGACGAGGAGACCCGCACTCTCACCGGCGCCGACGACACTGTGCCGTACGCCCGCCGGGCGCTGACCGCCTCCCTGAAGCGCCTGGACACCGACTACGTCGACCTCTACCAGCTGCACCTCTCCGACGCCGACCCGGAGCGCGCCGCCGAGCTGCGTGACGTCTGCGAGGAGTTCGTGCGGGAGGGGCTCGTCCGCGCCTACGCGTGGAGCACCGACGACCCGGCCCGCGCCGCCGTGTTCGCGCGGGGTGAGCACTGTGCGGCCGTGCAGCACGCGGCCAATGTGCTCCAGGACGCGCCGGAGATGTTCGCGCTGTGCGACGAACTGGAGCTGGCCAGTGTCAACCGCAGCCCGCTGGCGATGGGCCTGCTGACCGGCAAGCGCGGGAGCGGGCAGGCCCTGGAGGCCGGGGACATCCGCAGCCGGCCGCCCGAGTGGCTGAAGGGCTTCGCGGACGGGTCCGGCGCCGACCCCGACTGGCTGGCCCGCGTCGACGCGCTGAAGGACGTCCTCACCAGTGGCGGCCGTACCCTCGGCCAGGGCGCCCTCGCCTGGCTGTGGGCCCGCAGCCCGCGCAGCGTGCCGATCCCGGGGTTCCGTTCCGTCGCCCAGGCCGAGCAGAACGCCGGCGCGCTGGCCCAGGGGCCGCTCACCGCCGAGCAGATGGCCGAGGTCGACCGGATCCTGGGTCGCTGAGAGCGCCGTACGCCACAGAACACGGCAGCCGTTCCACGCACCGGTGCGTACCCCGCGGTCCCACGCGAGGTCCACCCCCACCCGGTGTCATGGAACGGCTGCCGTTCCCCCCTCGGTTCGGTCCACCGAAGCCCCTACTCCAAATGTGAAGCTCTGGTGTAGGTGAAGCTGAGCATAAGTCTCCTACCGGCCCTGACGCAGCGGAATTCGTCATTCCGCTTGTGTGAATTGTGGAGGCTGCGACGAGTGCCGGAACAGGCCGTCGGGTCTCAGCCACGCCCCACGTACGGCATCGCCGTCGCCAGCACCGTCGCGAACTGCACGTTCGCCTCCAGCGGCAGCTCCGCCATGTGCCGCACGGTCCGCGCCACGTCGGCCACGTCCATCACGGGCTCGGGCACCACGGTCCCGTTGGCCTGGAGGGCGCCCGCCTCCATCCGCGCGGTCATGTCGGTCGCCGCGTTGCCGATGTCGATCTGGCCGACGGCGATGCCGTACGGCCGCCCGTCCAGCGACAGCGACTTGGTCAGGCCGGTCAGCGCGTGCTTGGTCGCCGTGTAGGCCACCGAGTGCGGACGGGGCGTGTGCGCGGAGATCGAGCCGTTGTTGATGATCCGGCCGCCCCGCGGGTCCTGCTCCTTCATCTGCCGGTACGCCGCCTGCGCGCACAGGAACGCCCCGTTGAGGTTGGTGTCCACCACGTGCCGCCAGGCGTCGTACGACAGCTCCTCGACCGGCACCCCGCCGGGCCCGAACGTCCCCGCGTTGTTGAACAGCAGGTCCACGCGCCCGAACCGCTCCGCCGCGGCGGCGAACAGCGCGGCCACGTCCTCCTGCCGTGACACGTCCGTCCGCACGGCGAGAGCGGCGCCGTCGGGTGCCAGTCCCGCCGTCTCCTCCAGCGTCTCGACGCGCCGCCCGGCCAGCGCCACCGACCAGCCCGCGCGCAGCAGCTCCACCGCGACCGCGCGGCCGATGCCGGATCCCGCGCCGGTCACCACGGCGATCCTCGCGTCCGTCCTCGTCTCCGTCTGCCTGTCAGTCATGGTCCGGCAGGGTACGGGAGGGTCCGCCATCCGGAACTCATCCATCCGCCATCCGGGTGTTGTGTACGCGCCAAGCGAGTGTCGTCCCCGGCGACTGCAATGCCCTGTGCATCCATCAGTCAGGGGAGGACCGGATGACACTCGCAGCACACCCCACACCCCAGCACGCCCCCGAACTGCGCGCGGCAGCCCGCCACATCGGCCGCCGCCGCTTCCTGACCGTCACCGGCGCGGCCGCCGCGCTGGCCTTCGCCGTGAACCTGCCGGCCGCGGGCGCGGCGAACGCCGCCCCGCTCGACGCCAGCCGGATCACCGACGACCCCTTCACCCTCGGCGTCGCCTCCGGCGACCCCCTGCCCGACTCGGTCCTGCTGTGGACCCGACTCGCCCCCGCCCCCTACCAGCCGGACGGCGGCCTGCCCGCCCAACGGATTGTCGTGCACTGGGAGTTGGCGCACGACGAGAACTTCACCAGGATCGCCAGACGCGGCGCCGCCATCGCGTACCCGGAGTTCCACCACACCGTCCACGTCGAGGTCGGCGCGCTCGACCCGGACCGCGTCTACCACTACCGCTTCCGCGCGGGCACCTGGATCAGCGAGACGGGCCGTACCCGCACCGCGCCCGCCACCACCGGCGCGGCGAGCTCACTGACCCTCGCGGCCGTCTCCTGCCAGGCGTACGCCGACGGCTATTTCACGCCCTACCGCCATCTCGCGCAGGACGACGTGGACGTCGTCTTCCACCTCGGCGACTACCTCTACGAGTACGCGGTCAACTCCGTCGGCGGCTACCGCAACTACACCGACCGCACGCTCCCGGCCCTCTTCAACCGCGAGACGGTGACCCTGGAGGACTACCGCCTGCGCTACGCCCTGTTCAAGTCCGACCCCGACCTCAGGGCCGCGCACGCCGCGCACCCCTTCGTCGTCACCTGGGACGACCACGAGACCGAGAACAACTACGCCGGCGACACCCCGGAGAACAGCGTCCCGCCGGAGGAGTTCCTGCTGCGCCGGGCCTCCGCCTACCGGGCCTACTGGGAGAACCAGCCCCTGCGGCGCCCGCAGCGGCCCGTCGGCCCCGACATGCGGCTCTACCGGCGCCTGACGTGGGGCCGGCTCGCCCAGTTCGACGTGCTGGACACCCGGCAGTACCGCTCCAACCAGGTGTACGGCGACGGCTCCCAGATCCCCGGACCGGACGTCGACGACCCGGCCCGCACGATGACCGGCGCCACGCAGGAGCGGTGGCTGCTCGACGGCTGGCGCGACTCGGCGGCGCTGTGGAACGTCGTACCGCAGCAGGTCACCTTCTCCCAGCGGAACTTCGACCTGACCGCGCCGTCCCGGGTGTCGATGGACGCCTGGGACGGCTACCGCGCCTCCCGGCGCCGGGTGCTGGACGGGGCCCGGGACACCGGGATCGAGAACCTGATGGTGCTCACCGGTGACGTCCATGTCGGCTACGGCTTCGACATCAAGGACGACTTCGACGACCCCGACTCCGCCACGCTCGGCACGGAGATCGTGGCCACGTCGATCGCGAGCGGCCGGGACGGCACCGACCGGCCCGCCAACTGGGACACGTACATGCGGGCCAACCCGCACATGCGGTTCTACAACGGGCGGCGCGGCTATGTGACCGTCGCGCTCGGGCAGCAGCTGGCCCGGACCGACTTCAAGACGGTGCCGTACGTGACCACGCCCGGGGCGCCGGTCACGACGGCCGCGTCCTTCGTCACGGAGGTGGGGGAGCCGGGGCTCACACCGGCGTGAGCGCGGGCGCGAGGCCCTCGCCGGAACCCTCCTCGGGGGCCTCGCCCGGGTAGCGGACGCCGACGCGGTCCCGGATCGCGTCGAGCGTCCGCATCACGGCGAGGGTGCCGTCGAGCGGGACCAGCGGCGACTGCGTCTCGCCGGCCCGCAGGGCCCGCATCACCTCGGCGGCCTCGTGCCGCAGGCTGTTGCGGGGCCCGTCCGCCGGGTCGGCCGTGAACTCCTCGGGGTCACGGCCGTCACGGTGCAGGACGAAGCGGTCCGGGAAGAAGAAGCCGTTCGGTACGTCGATACGGCCGCCCGAGCCGGTGACCGACGCCGAGGTCGCCGTACCGCCGACGACGGAGCAGTGCAGCGAGGCGAGGGCGCCGCCGTCCCAGGAGAGCAGGGCACCCGTCTGCAGATCCACGCCCTCGGGCGACAGCATCGCGCGCGCCGCCACGTCCGACGGCTCCCCGAGCAGCAGCTGCGCGAACGAGACCGGGTACACGCCGAGGTCGAGGAGCGCGCCGCCGCCCTGCGCCGGGTCGCGCAGCCGGTGCGAGGGCGGGAAGGGGCCCGCCAGCCCGAAATCGGCCTGGACATGGCGCACTTCGCCGATCGCGCCGTCGTCCACGAGTGCCTTGAGCCTGCGGATCAGGGGGTTGCAGTACATCCACATCGCTTCCATCAGGAAGCTCCCGCGCGCCTTCGCCAGGGCGACCAGCTCGCCGGCCTCCCGCGCGTTCAGCGTGAACGCCTTCTCGCACAGCACGTTGCGCCCGGCCTCCAGGCACAGCCCGGCGGCGGCGCGATGCGCCGAGTGCGGGGTGGCGACGTACACGACATCGATGTCGCCGTCCTGGGCGAGCGCGTCCCAGTCGCCGTACGCCCGGGGTATCCCGAAGCGCTCCGCGAACGCGTCCGCCGACGCCTGGGACCGCGAGGCCACCGCCACCACGTCGGCGTCCGGCAGATCGACCAGGTCCGCCGTGAACGCGGCCGCGATCCCTCCGGTCGCCAGGATCCCCCACCGCACGTTTCGGTCCGCCACTGCGGCCCCACCCCTCGCTCATGTGACCCTCGGCACTCTGTACGAGCTGAGAGCATAGAGGGCGGATCAGTCGAAGGGGGAGGGGCGCATGGGCGACCTTGGGGGACCGATACGGGACGTGCCGCAGTCGACGGCACGGACGGCGAACCAACCACCCATCCGTTCCCGGCGCCGCACCGGCGTCCTCGTCACGCTCATCCTCGGCGGCCTGGCCGCCACACCCCCGCTGGCGATGGACATGTACCTCCCCGCGCTTCCGGAGGTCACCCGGTCCCTGCACGCGCCCGCCGCCACCGTCCAGCTCACGCTCACCGCCTGCCTGGCCGGAATGGCGCTCGGGCAGCTGGTGGTCGGCCCGATGAGCGACCGCTGGGGCCGCAGGCGCCCGCTGCTGGCAGGGCTGGCCCTCTACGTCGTCGCCACCGTGCTCTGCGCGCTCGCACCCACCGTGGAGTCGCTGGTCGCCTTCCGGCTGGCGCAGGGGCTCGCGGGTGCGGCGGCGATAGTGATCGCGCGGGCGGTCGTACGCGACCTCTACGACGGCGTGGCCATGGCCCGCTTCTTCTCCACCCTCATGCTGGTCTCCGGCGTCGCCCCGATCGTGGCGCCGCTGATCGGCGGCCAGGTCCTGCGGGTGACGGACTGGCGGGGCGTGTTCGTCGTGCTCACGGTGGTCGGGGTACTGCTCGCCGGACTGGTCTGGCGGCGGCTCCCCGAGACCCTGGCACCGCAGGACCGGCACAGCGGCGGGGTCGGTGAGGCCCTGCGCGCCATGCGCGGTCTGCTCGCCGACCGCGCCTTCACCGGGTACATGCTGTCGGGCGGGTTCGCCTTCGCCGCCCTGTTCGCGTACATAGCGGCGTCGCCGTTCGTGATCCAGGAGATCTACGGGGCCTCGCCGCAGACCTTCAGCCTGCTCTTCGGACTCAACTCGGTCGGCTTGGTCGTCGTCGGCCAGATCAACGGCAAGGTGCTGGTGGGCCGGGTCAGCCTCGACCGGGTGCTGGGCGTGGGCCTGGTGACCGTCATCCTGGCCGCGACGGCGCTGCTGCTGATGTCCCTGGGCGTGTTCGGCGAGGCGGGGCTGGTGCCGGTGGCCGCCGCCCTCTTCGTCCTGATGTCCGCGATGGGCGTCGCGCTCCCCAACGCCCAGGCCCTCGCCCTCCTGCGCACCAAGCACGCCGCCGGGTCCGCCTCCGCGCTTCTCGGTACGTCCTCCTTCCTCGTCGGCGCCGTCGCGTCGCCCCTCGTGGGCATCGCCGGGGAGGACACCGCCGTTCCGATGGCCGTCGTCCAACTGGCCGCGGCACTGGTGGCGCTGGCCTGCTTCATGGGAATGTGCCGACCCTGGAACAGACGTACGGATACGGAGGGAGCAGAGAACTGAGCGCGCCGAGACTGCGCGGGGACACGCCGGAAAGGGCCGGACTCGACCCCGAGGAGATCCGTCACCTCGTCCAGGAGGTCCATGACCTCACCACCGGCCCACGCCCCTGGGCAGCCGGGACCGTGCTGGTCGTCGGGCGCGGGCCGTACCTGGCCGTCGAGGAGGCGGCGGGCTGGGCGGAGCGGTACTCCTCCTACGACGAGGAGAAGGACGCAGGGGTGGACCTGCCGCCCGAGGCACGCGTCCGCATGACGCCGGGCACCCCCTTCGACCTGGCCTCCCTCACCAAACTGTTCACCTCGGTCGCCGCTGTGCAGCAGATCGAGCGCGGCACGCTGGGCATCGACGCGCGGGTCGGCGCGTATCTGCCGGACTTCCGCGCCGCCGCCCGGCACGACGTCACGGTGCGCCAGCTGCTCACCCACACTTCGGGGCTGCGCCCCGAACTCCCGCTGTACGACTGCGCCGACGACGCCGGGCGCCTGGAGATGCTGCGGGCCGAGCCGCCGGTCGGCGTGCCCGGCACGTACTGCTACTCCGACCTGAACCTGCTCCTGCTCCAGCACGTGCTGGAACGCATCACGAGCCGCACGCTCGACGTCCTGATCCACGACGGCATCACCCGCCCGCTGGGCATGACCGCGACCCACTTCGGCCCCTGCCCCGGGGCCGCGGTGACCGAGGACCAGCGGCGGCCGTGGGGCAAGGTGGACCGGGGGATGCTGCGGGGGGTCGTCCACGACGAGAACGCCTGGGCGCTGGGCGGGGTCGCCGGCCATGCCGGTCTCTTCTCCACGGGGCGTGACCTGGCGGTCTTCTGCCGGGCACTGCTGTCCGGCGGGGCCTACGGTCCCGCCCGCGTCCTCGGCCCCGACTTCGTGGAGCTGCTGCTGACCCCGCCCGGCCTGGGGTTCGCGATCGACCAGCCGTGGTTCATGGGGGAGCTGGCGGGGCGGGGGGCCGCGGGGCATACGGGGTTCACGGGGACGTCGTTGGTGCTGGACCCGGTGACGGACACGTTCCTGGTACTGCTGGCGAACACGGTCCATCCACGACGCCGACCACCGGACAGCAGGGCCCGGGCGGCGGCGGGGACACGGGTGGCACGGGCGGTGCGCGAGCTGTAGCCGACGGAGCGTTCCTCGCCCGCCTCGAACGCCGGAGGGGCTGGGTTTTTCAGCCTGTCCGGCGTTTGAGGACGAGGCCCTTCGGGGCCGAAAGCGGGGGTCTGGGGGCGGCAGCCCCCAGGGATGGGACGGGTAGGGGCGGCGGGGGCGAGAAAGGGCCGGGCCCCCGACCGTGCCGGGCGCTCGTAGAATCGCCGGGTGAACGACCCCGCATCCCCGGCGGACGCCCTCCGCGCCAGTCTCGCCACCCTCCTCGACGGCCTCCCACCCCGCCAGGCCACCCAGGCCGTCGACCGGCTGATCGCCAACTACCGCGGGGCCACCCCCACCCACACCCCGATCCTCCGCGACCGCGCCGACGTGACCGCCTACGCCGCCTACCGCATGCCCGCCACCTTCGAGGCCGTCCACGCCGCGCTGGAGGCGTTCGCGGAGGCCGTGCCGGACTGGGCGCCGGGCAGTCACACCGACGTCGGCGGCGGCACCGGCGCCGCGACCTGGGCCGTCACCGCGACCTGGCCAGGCGAGCGCGGCGTCACCGTACTGGACTGGGCCGAGCCCGCCCTCGCCACCGGCAGGGAGATCGCCGCCGCCAACCCGGCGCTGAAGAACGCCCGTTGGCAGCGCGCCAGGATCGGGTCGGCCCTCACCCTCGACCCCACGGACCTGGTCACCGTCTCCTACGTCCTCAACGAACTCACCGCGCCGGACCGCACCACCCTGCTCGACACCGTCGCGTCCGCCGCCCAGGCCGTCGTCATCGTCGAACCCGGCACCCCCGACGGCTACACCCGCGTCATCGAGGCCCGCGACCGCCTCGTCACCGCCGGCTTCCACATCGCGGCCCCCTGCCCCCACAGCGCCGACTGCCCCATCGTCGCGGGCACGGACTGGTGCCACTTCTCGGCCAGGGTCAGCCGCTCCTCCCTCCACCGCCAGATCAAGGGCGGCTCCCTCGCCTACGAGGACGAGAAGTTCAGCTACGTCGCGGCCACCCGCCTCCCGGTCACCCCGGCCCCCGCCCGCGTCGTCCGCAAACCCCAGATCCGCAAGGGCCAGGTTCTCCTCGACCTGTGCGAGACGGAGCCCGCCCTGCGCCGCACCACGGTCACCAAACGGCACGGCGACCTCTACAAGGCGGCCCGCGACGCGGACTGGGGCGACGCCTGGCCCCCGGCCGGGAACCAGGCGCCCGAGCTCTAGGAGACGGCGCGGTCGTGGCGGCGGTCGCGGTGGTGAGGCCCGCCGCCGCGACCGCCGAGGTCATCGACGTGAGCGCCCGTCGTCTCGTCCACATGCGCGTCGTGTTTCCTCCCGCTCGCTCCCTCGGCTGCTGACCGCCTCAGTCCAGCCGCCGGGCGCACGGCGGGGAACCCGCGCGAGAGGGGACCGTCTCCCCCCCCGGCGGGGGAGACGGCGCGGTGCGAGGCGCGGGGGCGCCGGGCCGGTCACGAGGAGCCGTCGGCCGTGCCGCTCCCTCCCTGTTGTTTCTGCTGAAGCTTGCGCAGCAGTTCCTTCTTCTGCGCCTGCGGGTCGTCCCCGCCGCCGATCCGGCCGTTCCGGCCGCCGCCGCGCAGCGCCTTGCGACCGAGGTTCCGGCGGGTGCCGCCGACTCCGAGCATGTTTCCGCCGCTTCGGGCCATGGTGGGGCTCCTCTCAGTTCCGCGTATAAACGAGACGTATCGTCTCGGTAAATCGACTCTCCCAGGGTCCGGCGAGACGCTCCGTCTTGTCAACCTGATAAATTCGAGCCATGGCAGCCCAGAAGTCCGCTCAGCCCGCACCCAACTCCACCCGCCGGAGCGAGAAGTCCCGTCGGGCCATCTACGACGCCGCCCTCGCCCTCGTCGGGGAGGTCGGCTACCCCAGGACCACGATCGAGGGCATCGCCGCCCGCGCCGGCGTCGGCAAGCAGACGATCTACCGCTGGTGGTCGTCGAAGGCGGACGTCCTGCTGGAGGCATTCCTCGACCTGAGCGAACAGGCGTCCCGGGACGCGGGCCCGGAGTACGAGTTCGCCATCCCGGACACCGGCGACCTCGCCGCCGACCTCAAGGCCGTCCTGCGCCTCACCGTCGACCAGCTCCAGGACCCCCGCTTCGAGATCCCGTCCCGTGCCCTGGCCGCCGAGGGCGTGGTCAACGAGGAACTCGGCCGCATCTTCACGGCCAAGCTCCTCCAGCCCTCGCTCCAGCTCTACGTCGACCGGGTGCGCGCAGCCCAGGAGGCCGGCCAGGTCCGCCAGGAGATCGACCCGCGCATCGCCCTCGAACTCTGGGTCTCCCCCCTGGCCCAGCGCTGGCTGCAGTACACGGGCCCGATCTCCTACGCGTACACCGACACCCTCGTCGACTACGCCCTCCACGGCATCGCCCCGCGCACGGTTGGGGCGTAAATCCCGCCAAAGCAGCGCATTGCCGCTGATCCAGGTGCTGTGTACTCCTCGCCCCACCTGGCCCGGTTGTCCGCTAAGGCCCCCCGAAGCGCACGATGATGGGACCATAGGGCATGCTGTTCCGCACGACAGCGAGGCGAGGGGATAGATGAGCGCGGAGTTGGGCGGTCGGACCGGCCTACAGGGCAAACTCTCCCAGTGGCTGCGCGGACGCCGCCCCAAGGAGGCCGCCGGGGACGGGGGCCGGGAGGACCTGCTGCTCGCCGCCGCGGCGGTGGGACTGCCTCTCTCGCCCGCCGCGCACCCGGCCGGTTACCGATGTTCCTGTGACCGCGTCGGATGCCCCACCCCCGCCCGGCACCCGGTGTCCTTCGCCTGGCAGACGCAGTCCACCACCGACCGCGGCCAGATCGAGCGCTGGGCCCGCCATCAGCCGCAGGCCAACTTCATCACCGCCACCGGCATGGTGCACGACGTCCTGGACGTGCCGGTCGAAGCCGGGCGCGAGGCGCTGGAGCGGCTGCTCGGCGCCGGTATCGAGGTCGGCCCGGTCGCCGAGAGCGACGACGGCCGTCTGCTGTTCTTCACCCTCACCCGCGGTACGCCCGAGGACGAGGACGAGTGGTGGCCCTGCGAGCTGGACTGCCACCCCGAGACCATGGACGAGCACCCGGGACTGCGCTGGCACTGCCGCGGGTCCTACGTCCTCGTACCGCCGGCGCAGCTGCCCGGTGAGGACCAGACCGTGCACTGGGTACGCGGCCTGGAGCACCCGCTGCCCGACCCGCTCAGCCTGCTCGAGACCCTCACCGACGCCTGCGCCCGCTACGTGGGCGAGGAGCCCGACCACGTCTCCACGGCCTGGCCCCTCCGCCACTGAGCCACCGTACGAACGGCGCGAGCCGTCCGTACGGACGGCGACTACTCGCCCTTCGCCGACGTCATGCCCTGGGTCCGGCCGAGGACCTGCACCTTGCCCGAGCCCTTCGGGTCCAGGGCCACCCCGTTGGAGATGATCTCCACGGTGAGCGACTGCTTTATCTCACCGGTCGTCAGCGCCAGCACCGCCTTGTCCGTGGCGGGGAAGGCGGTACCGGTGGCGGCGGTCTCCTTCTGGTAGTAGCGCGAGCTGAAGAACACCAGCGCCCCGCCGTCCTTCGTGCGCAGTGCCAGCGGCGCGAAGTCGCCGCTCGTCAGCGGCTCGTCGATGAACTGCCTGACCAGGCCCGGCCGCACGGCGTCCTTCGCCCGCTTGGCGCGCCACCCGCTGGTGTGCCGGCCGTCCGCGAAGGTGTCCCCGCCGTCCTTGAGGAAGTCCACGTAGTCCTTGCTCAAGTCCTCGGGCGCCACGGCCAGTTCGGTCGAGTTCGCGGGGACGGCCTCGGCCCAGCCGTCCTTGTCCGTCTTGAACGCCGGTACGTCAGTGGGCGCCATCAGCGTCAGATAGGACGCCTCCCACGGGGCGGTCAGGCTGTTCCGGCTGAACACGAAGACCCAGCGCGCGGTGCCGCCCTTGTTGGCGGCCGCGTCGGCCACGAACCAGCGCGGCCAGCCCGCCTTCTTCGGGATCGTGAACTTGGGGTCCGACAGTTCCAGCGGCGTGTGCGCCGCGTTGCCGTCAGGACTGACCGCCTTGCCCGCCTTCAGCCGCGCCTCGTCGATGGCACCGAAGGCGCCCTTGACATAGCCGGCGTCCAGGGAGCTGTCGTAGGCCTTGTCGGCCTTGTTGTACGCGGCTGTGAACTGCTGGAGCGCCTTGGCGGCCTCCGCCCTGGTGGTCGAGGGGAGCACTTCCTTCTCCCCGTGGACCACCACGCATCCGCTTGCCGTCAACGACAAAGCGGTCAGCGATGCCGCTATCAGTGCGCTCCGGTCAAGCCTGCGGAGCCTTCGAGGGCCGCGATCCCTGCTCATCAGGTGCCTTCACCTTCCCCTTCCCGGAGGCGAACCCTACCGGTGCGAGGAAGAGCGCGAGTGTCGGGACCAGGTACAGCAGCCACACCGTGACCTGGACGACGGTCGGGTCGGGCTGGAAGTTGAAGATGCCCTTCAGCAGCGTGCCGTACCAACTCGACGGATCGACGGTGTCGCTGATGTCGAAGGCCCGGTTGCCGAGGCCCGGCAGCCAGCGCGCTTCCTGGAGGTCGTGGACGCCGTACGCCAGCACGCCCGCCGCCACCACGACCAGCAGGCCGCCGGTCCAGGTGAAGAACCTGGCGAGGTTGATGCGCAGGGCGCCGCGGTAGAACAGCCAGCCCAGGACGATCGCCGTGACGATGCCGAGGGCGGCGCCGACCAGCGGGCGCGGGCTGCCGTCGCCGGCCGCGCGCACCGACGCCCACACGAACAGGGCCGTCTCCAACCCCTCCCGGCCGACGGCCAGGAACGCGGTCGCGACCAGCGCGCCCGTGCCCATCCGCAGGGCCGCGTCCAGCTTGCCGTGCAGTTCCGCCTTCAGGTGCCGGGCGGTGCGCCGCATCCAGAACACCATCCACGTCACCAGTCCGACGGCGAGGATCGACAAGGACCCGCCGAGGGCCTCCTGCGCCTCGAACGTCAGCTCCTGCGAGCCGAATTCGAGCGCGCAGCCGAAGCCCAGCGCGAGGGCGAGGGCGACGCCGATGCCGGTCCAGATGGGCCTGAGCGCGTCCCGGCGGTCCGTCTTCACCAGGTAGGCGATGAGGATGCAGACGACGAGGCTGGCCTCAAGACCTTCGCGCAGGCCGATCAGGTAGTTGGAGAACATCGGTCCTCACGCCTCCTCGGAGAACAGCGTCCGGCCCCACCAGTCGTCCTTGTCGCGGACGCCGGGCGGGATCGCGAAGAGCGCCGAACCCACGTGCTGGATGTACTCGTTGAGCGAGTCGAGCGCCAGATTGCGCTGGATGCGGATGAACCCGGTGCGCGGGTCCCGCTGGTAGGCGAGGAAGAACAGGCCCGCGTCCAGGCGGCCGAGACCGTCGGTGCCGTCGGTGAAGGAGTAGCCGCGGCGCAGGATCGTCGCCCCGTCGTTGGAGGCGGGGTGCGCGAGCCGGACGTGGGCGTCGGGCAGCATCGCCTTCAGGAACGGCTCGTCGCGCTCCTTGGCCTTGCCGACCGGGGCGCCCTCGCCCTTGTCACGGCCGAAGATGTCCTCCTGCTCCTGGAGCGAGGTGCGGTCCCACGTCTCGATGTGCATGCGGATACGCCGGGCGACGAGGTACGAGCCGCCGGCCATCCACCCGGGACCGTCGGAGGGGTCCACCCACACGAACTTCTTCAGCCGGTCCGTCTCCGTCCCCGCGATGTTGCGGGTGCCGTCCTTGAACCCCATGAGGTTGCGCGGGGTCTGCTCGTCGGGCGTCGTCGACGACGTCTTGCCGAAGCCGAGCTGGGACCACTTGATGACGACCTTGCCGAAGCCGATGCGGGCCAGGTTGCGGATGGCGTGCACGGCGACCTGCGGATCGTCCGCGCAGGCCTGGACGCACAGGTCGCCGCCGCTGCGGTTCTTGTCGAGGTTGTCGCCGGCGAACTTCGGCAGCTCGGCGAGGGCTTCGGGGCGGGCGTCCGCGATGCCGAACGCCTCGCCGTACTTCTCGAAGAGGGACGGCCCGAAGCCGATCGTCAGCGTCAGCCGCGACGGCTTGAGGCCCAGCGCCTCACCGGTGTCGTCCGGGGGCGCCTCGGCCAGCCCGCCGTACGCGCCCTCGCCGACCGCGTGCCCGGCGGTCATCCGGCGCGCGGCCGTCGTCCAGTCCTTCAGCATCCGCACGAACTCGGCACGGTCATCGGCCTTCACGTCGAACGCGGCGAAGTGCAGCCGGTCCTGCACGGGCGTGGCGATGCCGGCCTGCCGGTCGCCGTGGAAGTCGATCGCGGCGCCCGTCGCGGCGCCCGCCGGGTCGACGTCGTTGCCCGTACGGGTCATCGCGACCGCACCGCCGGCCGTGGCGGCGCCGAGCGCGAGCCCGGCTCCGCCCCAGCCGATCAGCGCACGCCGGGACGGGGACGGTGAACCGCCGGTCGAGGTCTCGGTCATGGGGTGCCCCTACTTCGCGACGACGGCGGCGGCGAGCTTGGACAGCGGCTCCGCGAGGGCGTTGACGCCGTCCGACAGCACCTTGCGGTCGGCGTCGCCGACCTTGTCGTACGAGGTGAAGTCGTACGACGCCTTGTCCGCGCGGTACTTGTCGAGCAGCGTGTTCAGCGCGCCGAACTGCTTGTCGAGCTCGGTGACCAGCGCCGGGTCGTTCTCCTTGGCGACCGGCTTGAGCAGCTCGTACGCCTTCTCGGCGCCCTCGACGTTGGCCTTGAAGTCGACCAGGTCGGTGTGCGAGTAGCGCTCCTCCTCGCCGGTGACCTTGCCGGTGGCGACCTCGTCGAGCAGCTCCTTGGCGCCGTTGGCCATGGAGGTCGGGGTGATCTCGGCCTTGCCGACCCGCTTCTGCCAGTCCTTCAGATCGGTGACGAGCTGGTCGGCGAGCTGCTTCTCCCGGTCGCCGATCTTCTTGTCCTGCCAGAGGGCCTTCTCCAGGCGGTGCCAGCCGGTCCAGTCCGTGGCCGGGTCCTGGCCGGCCTTCAGGCCGTCCTCGCGGACGTCGACCTTCGGGTCGATGTCGCCGAACGACTCGGCGACCGGCTCGGTGCGCTCCCAGCCGATACGGGAGATGGCGTAGGCCTTCTTCGCGGCCTCGACGTCACCGTCCTTGACGGCCTTGGCGAACGCCTCCGCCTTCGGCAGCGTCTCGTCGGCCTGTGCCTGCGTGTACGCGCGGTAGGCGGCGACGGCCTTGTCCAGCCGCGGGTCGCGCTTGGCGGCCGCGCCCTCGCCGGTGGCCTTGACGGTCTGCCGGATGCCGTCGCCCTTCATGCCGGGCTTGCAGGCGATCGTGTAGTCGCCCGCCTTCACCTCGGCGGTGACGGTCTGCTTGGTGCCGGGGCCTATGTTCTCCCGCTCGGTGACGATGCGGTCGTCGGGGAAGAGGACGTAGACCTCGGTGACCTTGGAGCCCTTGTTCTCGATGGCGAGTTGGACGTGCCCGGCCGGGAACTCCTTCTTCGACACCTCGCACTTGTCGTCCGTGGAGGTCACGTTGACGACCCGGTCGCCACCCGCCGAGCTGCCCTTCTCGGTGCACCCCGTGACGGCGGCGAGGGCCGCCACGGTGGCGGCAGCGGCGACGGCGGAGAGTCTGGCGGGGCGCATGAGGGCTCCAGAAGGGTGGCCGGAAAGTGTGCGTGACGGGCCTCACACAGCAAGAAGGTGAGGCTCACCTAACGCACCTAAGGATTACCTAAGTGGCCAAAAACAACCCCATAGAGAAGTCAAAGGAAGGTCAAAGGTTGCGCCGCGGGGTCACCAGGACCGCTCCTGTTCGGGGATGCGAAAGCACTTCGACGGGCTGGTCGTAGACCTCCGACAGCAGCCGCTCCGAGAACACCTCGGCCGGCGGCCCGTCCGCCGCGACCCGCCCGGCGCGCAGGATCGCGACCCGGTGCGCGTAGGCCGCCGCGAGCCCCAGATCGTGCAGCACGACCACCACCGCGTCCCCGGCCCGCGCCCGCTCCCGGCACAACCGCAGCACCAGCTCCTGGTGCTTGAGGTCCAGCGCCGCGGTCGGTTCGTCGAGCAGCAGCAACGGGGCCCGCTGGGCCAGCACGCGGGCGAGCGCGACCCGGGCCCGCTCACCGCCGCTGAGCGCGGAGAACGGCCGTACGGCGAAGGCGCTCACCTCGGTGGCGGCCATGGCCTCGGTGACGGCGAGGTCGTCCTCGGTGGGTGAGGTGTCGTGGGGTGCGCGGCCCATCCGCACGACCTCCTCGACCGTGAAGGGGAAGGAGAGCGCCGCCGACTGGGGGAGTACGGCGCGACGGAGGGCGAGTTCGGGCGCGGACCAGTCGGACGCCGGGCGGCCGTGGATCCGTACGACGCCCTCGGCGGCCGGGAGGTCGGCGGCCAGGGCGCTCAACAGGGTTGATTTTCCAGCCCCGTTGGGCCCGACGAGGGCGAGGACCTCGCCGGCGCGGACGGTGACGGATACGCCGTGCAGTACGGGGCGGGCACCGAGACGAACGTGGAGCGACTCGGCGGTGGCGAGGATGTCGCCGGGTTCGGTGGGGGCGGGGGGAACTGCGCGAGGGCGGAGAAGTCTCATGGGAGGGTTCCTTCTCGAGAAGGGGGGCGGGGGAACCTAGGGGCGCGGGGCTGTGTCGATTCGCGGCTCCGCCGCGCGGGCGCGATCAACCTCCACACACCCGCACTCGGCATGCGACCCTCAGGCCCACCCCCCTTGCCGCCGCCGGGTCCGCCGCAGCAGCCAGAAGAAGAAGGGGCTGCCCAGCAGGGCCGTGAGCACCCCGAGTGGCAACTCCGCGGGCGCCGCCACAGTCCGCGCGGCGACATCAGCCGCGAGCAACACCACCGCCCCGCCCAGCGCACTGCCCGGAATCAGGAACCGATGCCCCGGCCCCGCCGCCATCCGCAGCAGATGCGGCACGACGAGGCCGATGAAGCCGATGACCCCGGAGACGCTCACCGCGGCCGCCGTCAGCAGCGCGACGACCAGGATCAACGCGACCCGCATCCGCTCCACGTCCACGCCCAGATGCCGGGCGGGCCGGTCGCCGAGGGCGAGCAGGTCCAGTCGGCGGGCGTACAGCGGCGCCACCGCCAGCCCCACCACCGCGCAGGGCAGGACCGCCGTCACCTTGGGCCAGGTGGACTGGGCGAGGGAGCCGAGCTGCCAGAAGGTGATCTGGTTCACCGCGGCGGTGTCCGCGAGGAAGATGAACAGGCCGATGAGCGCCCCGGCGAAGGCGTTCACCGCGATGCCCATGAGGATCAGGGTCACGACCTCCGTACGGCCGCTCGACCGGGACATCGCGTACACCAGCAGGACGGTGCCGAGACCGGCGACGAAGGCCATCGCGGGGAGGGTCCAGTTGCCGAGGAAGGTCAGCCCGAGCGAGATGGAGGCCACCGCTCCGACCGCCGCGCCCAGGGAGACGCCGATGGTGGCCGGCTCGGCCAGCGGGTTGCCGAACACGCCCTGCATCAGCGCTCCGGCGCACCCCAGCGAGGCGCCGATGAGCAGCGCGAGCACGATCCGGGGGAAGCGCACGTTCCACAGCACCGACTCGGCGACCCGGTCCGACTCGCCGCCGCCGAGGCCGGCTTTGTGCTGCACGGAGGCCAGGACGTCCCCGAGGGGGACCGGGTAGGCGCCGATCCCCGCGGCGACCGGGACGAGGATGAGGAGGGCGACGCCCATGCCGACGGCCAGCAGCCAGGCGACGGTGTGCCGACCGCGCGGCGGCGCTGCGGCCACGGCCTCGGGCGCGGCCTTCTCCAGTACGGTCATACCGCGGATCCCCCTCTTGTACAGCCGTCTTCAGCTGGGAAAAGCTTAGGTTAGCCTTGCCTTTGTTGTCACTGGTGTGCGAGTCGGCCGAAGGGGTCACCGAGGGGCACGGGCACCACTTGCCGACGGAGCCGCCACCTGGGACGACCTCGCCGCCCGAGTGATGTTTCAATTCCCCCGTGACTGACTACGACGTCCTCCGCGTCTTCTGTGGACCGACCGGTGGATACGGCAACGAACTCGGCGTCGTCCGCGAGGGATCGGTGGTCCCCGAGCGGAGCGATCGGCAGGCGCTCGCGGCGAAGCTGGGTTTCAGCGAGACCGTGTTCGTCGACGACCCCGAGCGCGGGGTCATCGACATCTACACACCGACCTCGCGCCTGCCCTTCGCCGGGCACCCCTGTGTCGGTACGGCCTGGCTGCTCGACGTGCCCGAACTGGTCACCCCGGCGGGTGTGGTGGGCGCGCGGCTGGACGGGGAGTTCAGCTGGATCGAGGCGCGGGCGGAGTGGGCGCCGCCGCGCACGCTGCGGCGGTACGCGACCGCCGCCGAGGTGGACGGCCTCGCCGTGCCGCCGCCCGGCGAGTGGATCTATGCCTGGGCCTGGGAGGACGAGGCGGCCGGCCGGGTCCGGGCCCGGGCCTTCCCCGGCCGCGGTGACGGCATCGACGAGGACGAGGCCACGGGTGCGGCGGCGCTGCTCCTCACGGACCGCCTGGGCCGCGCCCTCAACATCACGCAGGGCGCCGGGTCGCAGATCCTCACGGCACCGCAGCCGGCGGGCTGGGTGGAGGTCGGCGGCCGGGTGTTCCTGGAGCGCTGAACCTCAGGCGCTCAGCGGAAACTCCTCACCCAACGCCCTGAACACCGCAGTGTTCAGGGCGAACGCGTTCTTGCACTCCGTCACGATCCGCTGCTTCTCCAGGTCGTCCGCGCGGACGCCGTCCAGCAGCTCGCGGTAACCCCGCTTGAACGCGGCCGGGTTGGCGATCTCCTCGAAGACGTAGAAGCGGACCCCGTCGCCCTTGCGCGTGAAGCCCCAGGTCCGCTCCGCCTTGTCGCGGATGATCTGGCCGCCGGAGAGGTCGCCGAGGTAGCGGGTGTAGTGGTGGGCGATGTACCCGGCCGGCCAGTCCTCGGCGCACTCCCGCACCCGGTCCGCGTAGGCCCGGGTGGCGGGCAGCGCGGACACTCCCGTCCGCCATCGCGGACCCCGCAGATGCGCCAGGTCCCGCTCCAGCGAGGCCAGCCGGAACAGCTCCGGCTGGATGAACGGACTCGTCACGGGGTCCGACGCCAGCCGCTCGGCACCGGCCTCCAGCGCCTCGTACACGAACCACAGCTGCTCGGTGTAGCGCGCGTACGCGTCGACGCCGAGCCGTCCGCCGAGCAGGTCGCTCATGAACGTCGAGGTCTCGGCCTCCACGTGCTGTTCATGGGACGCGGTGCGGATGAGTGTCGAGAAGGACTCCATGGGCACATCCTCTAAGGTAAGGCTTACCTAAGTCAATAGCTTGCCGACACCCTGTCGGTAAAAGCGTACAAGAGAAAGCCCGCCCTGACAGGGCGGGCTCGAAGACCGGTACGGTGCTCGGCACTCAGGGCAGCGTGAGGATCTCCGCTCCCGTCTCCGTCACCACCAGCGTGTGCTCGAACTGCGCGGTGCGCTTGCGGTCCTTGGTGACGACCGTCCAGCCGTCGTCCCACATGTCGTACTCGTGCGTCCCCAGCGTCAGCATCGGCTCGATGGTGAAGGTCATCCCGGGCTGGATCACCGTCGTCGCGTGCGGGCTGTCGTAGTGCGGGATGATCAGGCCCGAGTGGAAGGACGAGTTGATGCCGTGACCGGTGAAGTCACGGACCACGCCGTAGCCGAAGCGCTTCGCGTACGACTCGATGACGCGGCCGATGATGTTGATCTGGCGGCCGGGCCTGACCGCCTTGATCGCGCGGTTCAGGGACTCCCGGGTGCGCTCGACGAGCAGACGGCTCTCCTCGTCCACGTCGCCGACCAGGTACGTCGCGTTGTTGTCGCCGTGCACCCCGCCGATGTACGCCGTCACGTCGAGGTTGACGATGTCGCCGTCGCGCAGAACCGTGGAGTCCGGGATCCCGTGGCAGATGACCTCGTTGACGCTGGTGCACAGGGACTTCGGGAAGCTGCGGTAGCCGAGCGTGGACGGATAGGCGCCGTGGTCGCACATGTAGTCGTGCGCCACCTTGTCCAACTCGTCCGTCGTGACACCGGGCGCGATCAGCTTCGCCGCCTCGGCCATCGCCCGCGCGGCGATACGGCCGGCGACGCGCATCGCCTCGACGGTCTCCGGGGTCTGCACCTCCGGACCCGTGTACGGCGTCGGCGCGGGCTTGCCGACGTACTCGGGGCGGCGGATGTTTCCCGGCACGGAACGGGTGGGGGACAGCTCCCCTGGGACGAGCAGTGACTGGCCAGACATGCCAGCGAGTCTAACCAGCGGGCATGGGGGAACATGTCGGTGGCGAGAGGAGCCGGACATGGCCTTGTTCAAGAAGCGCGCGGTCGGCAAGCCGGGGGAGTGGTACTACTGCCTCGTCCACAAGAAGGTCGAGGAGGGGCCGGAGTGCCCCGCCAAGGACCGCTTCGGGCCGTACACCACCCGGCAGGAGGCCCAGCAGGCGATGGACCTCGCGCGGGAGCGCAACCTGGAGTGGGAGAACGATCCCCGGTGGCACGACGCCGCCGCGGGCCCGGCGGACGACGACTGATCAGCCCTCCGTCGCCGGTGCCGCCGTCGGCGCCGGTACGGCCGCCGCCCGCTGCTGTCGCAGCCGTACCGCGTGCTCGTTCGTCCGCGCGTCGTACGTCATGAGCTTCGGCAGGCACAGCGCAAGCAGCCCCACCGCGCCCACGCACAGCAGCCCGCCCGACCAGACGGACGCCCGGACGCCCTGCCACGCGGCGACCCCGCCCACATAGGTCTGGCCCAGCTGCGGGCCCACCGAGTACGACAGCAGTTCGATCCCGGCGAGCCGGCCGCGCAGCTCGTCCGGGATCGTCTGGTTCCACATCACCCCGCGGAAGATGCCGCTGACCATGTCGGCCGCGCCGCCGAGCGTCAGGAACAGCAGCCCCAGCCACACGTTGGTCCAGCCGCTGGTCAGGCTCACCAGCATCGCGCCGGCCGGGACGGCCGCGTACTCCCCAGTGCCTCAAGGGCCTGGGGGACCCCCATGCCCAAGTGCCCAGGGCGCGTCCAACTCGTCCGCGAGGAAGGGCAGTACGGCGAGCGGCATCGCGAAGAGCATCGCCGCGATGTCGATGACGTAGGTGCCGAGGAGCTCCTTGCGGCCCCAGGCGTAGCGGGCGCCCTCGGCGATGGCCTTCAGGGACGGCTTCGCGGCCTCGTGCGAGGCGGGGGAGGAGGCGAGGCCCGCAACGAACAGCACGGAGACGACGAAGGTCACCAGGTCCGCGGCGTATGCCCAGCCGAGCCCCGCGTACGCGACGACCACGCCGGCCAGGGCCGGGCCCGCGACACCGCCGACCCGCCGGCGCAGCGCGTTCAGCGAGGCGGCGGCCGGGAGGTGGTCGTGGGCCACGATCCGGGGCAACAGGGCGTCCAGGGCGGGGCGTTGGACCGACACGAGCGCGGAGGACAGGGCGGCGACGACGTACAGCGGCCAGATGACGGGGCTCGGCAGCAGCGCGTTGACCAGCAGCGCCGCACTCAGCACCGGCTGCCCGGCCTCCGTCCACACGATCAGCTTCCGCTTGTCGAGCGCGTCGGCGAGCGCGCCCTCGTACAGCCCGAACACGACCAGCGGCACCAGCTCCACGGCCCCGATCGCCCCGACCGCGGCCGCGGACCCGGTCAGTTCCTTGATCTGCACGGGCAGCGCGACGAAGGTCAGGAAGCTACCGAAGGAGGCAAGCGGTTCTGCGGGCGTCGTGGGGTCCGGCACCGGCCGGCCCGCGGTCACCAGCCGGCGGGCGGCGGTGCCGTCAGTGAGTCCGCGAGGCGGGAGAGGCGGTCGCGGAAGCGCCGGCGCCCCCTCGCTGAAGGCAGCGCGTTCTCCCCGGCGGCCGCGCTCACCAGGTGCTGCACGGTGTCCAGGTCCAGCTCCGCACCCCGCGGTACGGCGAGCGTCTCGTGGGCCATGGCCGCCAGTTCCCCGTCGCCGGAGCCGAGCACCAGCACCGTCGCCCCGGCCCGCCGGACGTCGTGCACCCGTTCCAGGAGCGGGGCCCCGGGCTTTCCCCCACCCTCGAATTCGCTGGAGCGGGGGAACCCCCATGGCGCCACCACCAGCAGCGTCTCGCCGCGCCGTGCCGCCGCCAACCGCCCCAGGCCGACCGCCAGATGCGCGGGATCGCCGGCCCTCGGGTCATGCCGTACGAGGGTCGGGGCCAGCTCCGGCGTCCCCGACCACGCGGCCTCGTCCACCAGGTGGGCCGCCAGATGCCACGGCTCGTAATCCGGCGTGCCGACCAGCAGCAGCCCGCCCCGGTGTGCCACCGCCGACGCCCGCAGCGCCCCCGCGAACCGCCGGGTGGCTCCCAGCCACTCGGTTCCGGCGAGTACTTCGCGCAGCAGCGCGACACGTACGGCGTCCATGCGCCCGCATCCTGCCGCAACCGGCCACTCGTGACCCGGAGTTCACCACGAATTCGCCCAACCTGGGCAGAGAGACCGGTTGTCCCGCACAACAGTCCGTGCACCGCGGTCATTCGAGGAGCCTCATGGCAGAGACCAGCGTCCCCTTCCGCGCCGGCCGCGAGGGCTACGCGAGCTTCCGCATCCCGGCCGTCGTCGCCACCGCCGGTGGCACCCTCCTCGCGTTCTGCGAGGGCCGGGTCGGGTCCGCCGGCGACGCCGGGCACATCGACATCGTGCTGAAGCGGTCGACGGACGGCGGCCGCACCTGGGGCCCGCTCACGGTCGCCGCCGACAACGGCAGGCACCTCGCCGGCAACCCCGCCCCCGTCGTCCTCGACACCGGCCGCGTCCTGCTCGTCCACCTCCGCAACCACGCCGACGCCACCGAGGCCGCCATCCTGCGCGGCGAGGTGAGCGACGCCGACGGCCGCCGGATCTGGGTGTGCCACAGCGACGACGACGGAGTCACCTGGTCGAGCCCGAAGGAGATCACCGCGCAGGTGAAGCGTCAGGGGTGGCGCTGGTACGCCACCACGCCCGGCCACGCGATCCAGCTGAGCACCGGCCGCGTCGTCGTCCCCGCCAACCACACGATCCCGCCAGCCGGCGCCGACGTCGGCAACGAGGCCAAGTACAACAGCGGCCACTGTCTGCTCAGCGACGACCTGGGCGCCACCTGGCGCATCGGCTACGTCGACGAGAACACCAACGGCTACATCAACGTCAACGAGACCACCGCCGCCGAACTCCCCGACGGCCGCGTGTACTTCAACACCCGCAACGACTCCCCGTCCCCCGGCAACCGCGCCGACGCCCACTCCGCGGACGGCGGCGCGACCCTGGTGAAGCCCTTCCGCCCGCAGGCCGGCCTGTCCGCCCCGGTCTGCGAGGGCAGCGTCCTGCAGCTCCGCGACCCCGACGTCCTGCTCTTCTCCAGTCCCGCCGACCCGGCCGTCCGCGCCCTGATGACCGTCCGCGCCTCCACCGACGGCGGCGTCACCTGGCGCTCCGCGCACACGGTGGACGGGCTGCCCGCCGCTTACTCGGATCTCGTACGGATCGACGACGCGACGGTGGGACTCCTCTACGAGACCGGCGACTTCGGCGCGTACGAGACCGTCACCTTCCGGCGGGTGCCCGTGACGGACCTCACCTGAGCGGTGGGGGAGGCCCCGGGAGGCGTGCGGGCGGCCGACGTAAGGTCGGCCCATGACCTCTACCGACAGTGCACAGCAGCCCGCCGGGACCCCCGCGAAGGCCCCGGCCAAGGACCCCTGGGACCTGCCCGACGTCTCCGGGCTCGTCGTCGGCGTGCTCGGCGGGACCGGGCCGCAGGGCAAGGGCCTCGCCTACCGGCTGGCCAGGGCCGGGCAGAAGGTGATCATCGGTTCGCGGGCCGCCGACCGCGCCCGGACCGCCGCCGACGAACTCGGTCACGGCGTCGAGGGCGCCGACAACGCCGAGTGCGCGCGGCGCAGCGACATCGTGATCGTCGCCGTGCCGTGGGAGGGCCACGGCAAGACCCTCGAATCCCTGCGCGAGGAGCTGGCGGGCAAGCTGATCGTCGACTGCGTCAATCCGCTCGGCTTCGACAAGAAGGGTGCCTACGCGCTGAAGCCGGAGGAGGGCAGCGCCGCCGAGCAGGCCGCCGCCCTGCTGCCCGACTCGCGGGTGACGGCTGCCTTCCACCATCTGTCGGCGGTGCTGCTGGAGGACCCGGAGATCGACGAGATCGACACCGACGTCATGGTGCTGGGCGAGGTCCGCGCCGACGTCGAGATCGTCCAGGCACTGGCCGGCCGTATTCCCGGCATGCGCGGCATCTTCGCGGGGCGGCTGCGCAACGCCCACCAGGTGGAGTCGCTGGTCGCGAACCTGATCTCGGTGAACCGGCGCTACAAGGCGCACGCGGGACTGCGCGTCACGGACGTGTGAGGGATGGGGGACACTGGTCGCCGTAGCAGTGTCCCCCGAAGGAGCCGACCGAAATGCCCCGCCTTGGTATCTACGCCCTGATCGTCTGTCTGCTGGCCGTGGCCGCGGCCGTGATCTCCTTCGCGCAGGGCAGCTGGCTCGGGATCGTCTGGGTGCTGCTGGCCGGGCTGTCGTCGAACATGGCCTGGTACTACGTCAAGCGCGCCAAGGACGAGCGGCGGGGCTCCGTCACCGGCTGACCGAGCAGAACTCGCTGGTGTCCTGCCAGAAGCGGTACAGGCTTTCGCCGCAGTAGCGGTCCAGGCCGTGGACGCCCAGGTTGTCCAGCACCGTGTAGATCAGCTGGAAGAACTCCCGGTTCACCGCGGGGAGCATGAGCAGCGCGAACACGAGCAGCAGGCCGAACGGGGCGAACGGCTCCACCTGGCGCTTGACGCTCTGTGACAGCCAGGGCTCGATCACGCCGTAGCCGTCCAGGCCCGGGACCGGCAGGGAGTTCAGGATCGCCGCCGTGACCTGGAGCAGCGCGAGGAAGGCGAGCGCGAACCGGAAGTGCGCCGGGACGCCGTCCAGGGCGTCCAGCCAGAACGGGGCGGTGCACACGAGGGCGAACAGCACGTTGGTCAGCGGCCCGGCCGCCGAGATCAGACTGTGCCGCCAGCGCCCGCGGATCCGCCCGTGCTCGATGAAGACGGCACCGCCGGGCAGACCGATGCCGCCCATGATCACGAAGATGACCGGGAGCACGATGCTGAGCAGCGCGTGCGTGTACTTCAGCGGGTTGAGCGTCAGGTAGCCCTTCGCGCCGACCGAGATGTCGCCGCTGTGCAGGGCCGTACGCGCGTGTGCGTACTCGTGCAGGCACAGGGACACGATCCAGGCGGCCGTCACGAACAGGAAGACGGCCAGGCCCGGCTGCTCGGCGAACCCGGTCCAGGTGGCCCAGCCCGTCACGGCCGTGACGGCCAGGATCCCCAGGAAGACGGGGCTGATCCGCCGGTCGCTGCGGCGGGTGAGAGCGGTGGTCATGAGAACGGGCTCCTGGGGACGGGAGGGCGGGGACGGGACGTCGGGCCTGCCCGACCGTACCGGGCGCACGGGGAAAACGTCTCGCGGTGGGCCGGTGGTTCCGGAGAAGGTGGGGCCATGGGGCTCTGGCATGTGTTCTACGCCGACTGGCAGATGGAATGTTGCGGTACACCGTTCTCGCTGGGGGACGAGGTGAGCTGGCCGCTGCTGCTCAGCGACGCCGACGGGGTCCTGGGCGGCGGCTGGCTCGACCGGCTCGCCGAGATCGCCGGTCCGGTGGAGGACGTACCGAGGAGGGCGGGCACGGCCCGCGTGGTCCGCGAGGGGGCGGGGCTCACGGCGGGCCTGAGCGAGGACCCGGTCGACCTCGTCCCCGGGGAGGACCTGGGCGAGGTGGAGCCGGGGGACCGGATCCGCCGGGCCGGGCTGCTCACGGTCGAGTCCCACTGCGGCGTCGACCTGCCCGACACCCGGGGCCGGGTTCGCGCGATCCAGGTCGTCGCGCAGGGCTTCGCCGAGGTGGTGCCGGGCTCCGGCACCTGGGAGCCGGTCGCCGGGGAGCGGTCACTGCGGCCGGTACGGGAGTGCCCCAAGTGGTTCGCGGAGGCCGACGCGGGCGTCCTCGTGACGCTGGAGGTACCTCGGACGGACTCCCGGCTGTCGTACGCCCTGCGGGAGCACCGCGGCATCCCCCACGAGGGCGCGGCACCGGGCGCCGAGACGGAGGGCCTGCCGCCCGAGACCCTGGCGGCCGTACTGGAGATCCTCGGCAGGGCCCCGTCAGGAGGGCCGGGAGGCACCTAGCGCCCCCTGGAGCCCGCCCCAGGGGTACGGGGGCCGGATCGAGAGGCGCGCCCCGCCAGCCGCCAGCCGCCAGCCGCCAGCCGACCCGCCTCGCACCCCAACCCCGTGCCCCTCGCCGAACCGACCGGAGACAATGGACCCCGTGCGCTATCGCATCCTCGGCACCACCCAGGCAGTCCGCCCCGACGGCAGCCCCGTTCCGCTCGGCGGGGCACGTCTGCGTGCCCTTCTGACCGTGCTCGCGTTGCGCGGCGGCCGGGCCGTGCCGGCGAGCATGCTGGTCGACGAGGTGTGGGAGGCAGGGCCGCCCGCCGACGCCACGGGCGCGTTGCAGGCGCTCGTCGGCCGGTTGCGGCGGACGCTCGGGGCGGACGCGGTCGTCTCGGCGGACGGCGGATACCGTCTCGCCGCCCTCCCCGACGACATCGACCTGCACCGGTTCGAGCGGCTCGTCGGCGAGGGCACGCGCGCGTTGGCCGACGGCGACCCCGCCAAGGCCGCCGTCGCCCTCGACGACGCCCTCGCGCTCTGGCACGGCCCCGCCCTCGCCGACCTCCCCGACCGCACCGCGGAGGCGTCCCGCCAGGAGGCCCGGCGCCTCGACGCCCTGCGCGCCCGCCACACCGCCGCCCTCGCCCTCGGCCACGCCGAACAGTCCCTGCCCGAGCTGACCGCCCTGTGCGACACCCACCCCCTGGACGAACCCCTCCAGGCGCTGCGCCTGCGTGCCCTGCGCGACGCGGGCCGCACGGCGGAGGCGCTGGCCGCCTACGAGGACGTACGACGACTCCTGGCGGACCGGCTCGGGTCGGATCCGGGGCCCGAACTGCGGTCGCTGCACGGGGAGTTGCTCCGGCCGACGCGAGGCGTGCACGGGGGCGCGGCCGGCCCGGGTGCGCGCGCCGGGCTCGGATCCGCCCGTCCTTCGGCGCACGCCGACCGCGGCGGGCCCGAGGCCCGGACGACCGGCGGGGCCGCACGGCGTCCGGCACCCGCCGACGACGTCGCGGGACTGCTGGGCGCCCCGGCCGGCCCCGGCGCTCCCCCCGATGCCGCCGCTCGCCCCGCGACCGCGAGCACGCCCGACACCTCGCACACCCCCGGCGCCCGCCCCACCCCGACCCTCGCCGCCCGCTCGGACGCCGTCGCTCCACCCGCCACCCCGCACCCGCCCCCCGGCAATCTCCGTGCCCGCCTCACCTCCTTCGTCGGCCGCGAGGCCGACATCGAGGCCATCCGCGGCGACCTCGCCGGCGCCCGGCTCGTCACCCTGCTCGGCCCCGGCGGCGCCGGGAAGACGCGGCTGTCGCAGGAGGCCGCCGAGAGCGTGCGGCACGGCGCGCCGGACGGGGTGTGGCTGGTCGAGCTCGCGCCGGTCGACGACCCCGCGGCCGTACCCGAGGCCGTCCTCACGGCGGTCGGTGCCCGCGAGACCGTGCTGTACGGCGCAGGGGCCGAGGCCATGCGCGCCGGAGCGGAGCGGCCCGACGACCCGGTCGAGCGGCTCGCCGAGCACTGCGGCAAGCGCCGGATGCTGCTGATCCTCGACAACTGCGAGCATGTCGTCGAGGCCGCCGCCCGCCTCGTGGCGGAGCTGCTGGAGCGCTGCCCGGAGCTGACGGTCGTGGCCACCAGCCGTGAACCCCTCGGCGTACCGGGGGAGTTGCTGCGCCCCGTCGAGCCGCTGCCCGAGCCGGTCGCGCTGCGGCTGCTCGCCGACCGGGGCGCCGCCGCCAGACCCGGCTTCCGCGTCGACGCCGACGAGGCGACCGCGGCGGCCTGCACCGAGATCTGCCGGCGCCTGGACGGCCTCCCCCTCGCCATCGAGCTCGCCGCCGCCCGGCTCCGCATGCTGACGCCACGCCAGATCGCCGACCGGCTCGACGACCGGTTCCGCCTGCTGACCTCCGGCAGCCGTACCGTACGGCCCCGTCAGCAGACCCTCCGGGCGGTCGTCGACTGGTCCTGGGAGCTGCTGGACGAGGACGAACGGGACGTGCTGCGGCGGCTGTCCGTCTTCGCGGGCGGCTGTGACCTCCCCGCCGCCGAGGCCGTCTGCGGGCTCGCCGCCCTCGACACGCTCGGCTCCCTCGTCGACAAGTCCCTGGTGGTGGCCGCGCCCTCGGCGGACGGCGCGATGCGCTACCGGCTCCTGGAGACCGTCGCCGAGTACGCCGCCGAGCGCCTCGACGAGACGGGACGGCGCGCCGAGGCCGAGCGCGCGCACCTGACGTACTACCGCGAACTCGCCCGCTCCACCGACCCGTTGCTGCGCGGCCACCGCCAGCTCGACGCCATCCAGCGGCTGGAGCGCGAGTACGAGAACCTGCGGACAGCCCTGCGCCACGCCCTCGCCGACCGCGACGAGCAGGAGGGGCTGTGCCTGGTCCTGTCGCTGGCCTGGTACTGGCAGATGCGCGATCTGCGGATCGAGGCCCGCAACTGGTCCCGCGAGGTGCAGACCCTCGGCGCCGACCCGTTCCCCGATCCGCCGCGCCGCGCGAGGCCGGTGTGGGAGCGGTGCACGGACACCCCGCCCCCGTGGACCGGAGAGGTCCTCGAAGAGGCCCGGCGGGGTGTCCATCTCGTCCACCTCGCCTGCATGGACACCGAGCTGGACGCCTGGCAGACCCCCGCGGCGCAGACCAAACTGCGTGCCATCGCCGCCACCTACGAGCCGGGCATGCCGCAGACCTGCCGTCTCCCCGGATCCTTCTGGCTCTTCGCCGTCATGCTGACCGGGGACATGGAGCGGCTGCGGACGGTCACCGACGCCAACGTCCGCACCTCCCGCGAGACGCCCGGCTACGACTGGGAGCTCGCCGCGAGCCTGCACTGGCGCGCCAACCTGCTCGCCAACCGCAGCGACTGGGCGGGTGACGCCACCCGTGACGCCGACGAGGCGCTGGAGATCTACGAGCGCCTCGGTGATCTGTGGGGCACCGCCGAGGCCCTGTCCGCGCGCGCCGAGGCATGTGAGCGCAAGGGCGACTGGGAGTCCGCCGCCGCCAACTACCAGGCGGCGATCGAGCGCGCCGAACGGCTCGGCGCCCGCGCCCAGGTGTCGGTCCTCAGCGCCCGCCTCGGCGGTGCCCTGATGGAGAACGGCGAGTCCGAGCGCGGTGAACGCCTGCTGCACGAGGTGATCGCCCGGCAGGACGGCGCGCGCAACGAGGCGATGCCGGCCGCCCGGATGTTCCTCGCCGGCCACCTCGGCACGACCGGCCGCATCCCCGAGGCGCGTGAGCAGCTCCGGCTGCTGCGCGCGGAGTTCTCCGTCGCCGGCTTCGTCGTCTTCGACGCCTTCATTCTCGGCTCGGAGGCCTGGCTGGAAGCCGTCGACGGGTGCTACGAGGCGTGCCTGCGCAAGACCCGCCGGGCCCTGGAGCAGGCCGCGGACCCGCTGTCCCTGGCCATCGCGCCCACCATGCGCACCCTGTTCCTGCATATCGCCGCCGTCGCCCTCGCCGCCGTCGACGACGGCGGCCGCGCCCGTGACGGCGCCCTCTGCATGGGCGCCGGGGACGCGCTGCTGCCGTCCGGCCATGCCCCGACGGCCCTGGAGCGCGGGACGCGCGAGCGGGCCACGCGCGGGCTGCGCGCCATGCTCGGGGACGAGGCGTACGAGGCGGCGTACGCGGAGGGCGGCGGCCTCTCCCCCGAGGAGGCCGCCGCACTGGTCTGACGCGGCCGGCGAGCCGGTCAGCTCTTCGTACGGAACTTGTGGATCGCGATCGGTGCCATGACCGCCGTGATGGCCACCGACCAGCCCAGCGTGACCCACAGGTCGTGCGCGACCGGGCCGCCCACCATCAGGCCGCGCGCGGCGTCCGCGAGCGTGGACAGCGGGTTGTAGTCGGTGAAGGCCTGGAGCCAGCCCGGCATCGACGTCGTCGGCGCGAAGATCGACGAGCCGAACTGGAGCGGGAACAGCACCAGGAAGCCCATCGCCTGCACGGACTGCGCGTTCTTCATGATCACGCCCAGGGTGAGGAACACCCACATGATCGACGAGGCGAACGCCGTGGACAGGGCCACCGTCGCGAACAGCCCCGGCCAGTTGGTGATGTCGAACCCGACCGCCACGGAGACGATCATCAGCACGGTGGTCGCGAACAGCATCCGCAGCAGCTCCACCGAGATCTTCGCGAAGAGCACCGAGCCGCGCCCGATCGGCAGGGACCGGAAGCGGTCCATGACACCGGAGTTGAAGTCCTGGCTGAAGCCGGTGCCGACGCCCTGGGACAGCGTCATGCTCATCATCGCGATCATGCCCGGGATGACGTACTGCACGTACTGGTCCTGACCGCCGCCGAGCGCCTGCCCGATCGAGCCGCCGAACACGAACACGAACAGCAGGGTGAAGATGACCGGCATCAGCAGCGCGTCGGCCATCGACTCCGGGTCCTGCCGGATCCATAGCAGGTTGCGGCGGACGAGGGCGCCGGTGTGCCGCAGATGTCCGCGCAGCGTGATGCGGGCGTCGGCGGAGCCGGCGGGGGCGGTGGAAAGGGGGGCGGCGCTCATACGGCGACCTCCTCGCGGGCGTCGGCGGGCATGACGTCCTGCGGGGCACTGGCACGGTGGCCGGTGAGCGACAGGAACACCTCGTCCAGGCTGGGCAGTTCGGTGGTGATGGAGGCGAGCGTGACGCCCTGCGCGGTGACCGCGCCGACGATGGCGGTGAGCTGCTCGTCGCTGAGCACCGGGACGAGCAGGGTGCCGGTCTCGGTGTCCACGGTGGTGGTCGCCAGGCCGGTGATGCCGAGCTCGTCGAGGTAGCCGGCGAGGGGCCGCAGCTGGAGGGCGTCGGCCGGCCGGATCCGCAGGGTGCGCCCGCCGACCTTGGCCTTGAGTTCCTCGATGCGGCCGCCCGCGATGACCTTGCCCCGGTCGACCACGGTCAGCTCGGAGGCGAGCTGCTCGGCCTCCTCCATGTACTGGGTGGTCAGCAGCACGGTCACCCCGTCCCCGACCATGGCCTTGACCTCGTCCCACACCTCGTTGCGGGTGCGCGGGTCAAGGCCGGTGGTCGGCTCGTCGAGGAAGAGGACGGCGGGCCGCCCGATCATGGAGGCGGCCAGGTCGAGCCGCCGCCGCATGCCGCCGGAGTAGGTCGAGGCGGGCCGCTTGGCCGCCTCGGTCAGTGAGAACCGCTCCAGCAGCTCATCGGCACGCGCGCGTGCGTCCTTCCGGGGCAGATCGAGCAGCCGCCCGATCAGGTACAGGTTCTCCCACCCCGGAAGCTTCTCGTCCACGGAGGCGTACTGTCCGGTGAGCCCGATCACCCGGCGCAGCTGCCGAGGCTGCCGTACGACGTCGTATCCGGCGACGACGGCCTGTCCCGCGTCCGGTGCCAGCAGCGTGGACAGGATCCGCACCAAGGTGGTCTTCCCGGCCCCGTTCGGCCCGAGGACCCCCATGACGGTGCCCTCCCGCACATCCAGATCCACGCCGTCCAGCGCCTTGGTCTCGCCGTAGTGCTTGACCAACCCCCGTACCGAGACGGCCGTGCTCGCACCGCCAGGGTTCTTGTCGATTCGCGTCATGGGAACGACGGTGTCAGGCCCCACCGACAAACCACCGACAGCTCACCGACACGACCGACACCCGACCGACAGGGCCTGACGGCACTCCCTGGGGGCCCGAGGGGGCCCCTTGGGCCCCAGGGGCGCGGGGCTGTATCGATATGCGGCTCCGCCGCGGGGCGCGACCAGCCACGGCGGCGCAGCACCCGACAGACCCCGGACCGCGGCAAATCCGTAGTCGAACCCTTGGCGGAAAGGCGTCAGTGCCGAACAGCCTCGACCCGCTCCGGAACATGCCCGGCAACCACACGCTCCCGCGCTCCCTGCGGAGCGACACGGTCCACCGCGTACGCGACCGACGCCACCCCCAGCCCGAGCACGGCCAACGCGGCACCCACCAGCGCCGGAGACGTCACACCGAACCCGGCGGCGAGGGCGAGGCCGCCGATCCAGGCGCCGCCGGCGTTCGCGAGGTTGAAGGCCGCCTGGTTGGCGGAGGAGGCCAGGGACGGAGCCGACGACGCCTTCTCCATCACCATCAGGTTGAGCGGGGAGCCGGTCACGAACGCCGCCATGCCGAGCAGCGCCACCGCCAGGGCCGCGCTCCACGCCGTGGACATCAGGAGCGGGAACAGGGCCAGCACCGCGGCCAGCGAGAGCAGACCGCCGAACAGCGTCCTGCGCATCGAGTGGTCCGCGAGGCGCCCGCCCAGCAGGTTGCCGACGGTCGCGCCCACACCGAACAGCGCCAGCAGCACCGTCACGCTGGCGTCGGCGTACCCGGCG
Organism: Streptomyces sp. NPDC057623; assembly: GCF_042800355.1. Classification (NCBI taxonomy): domain Bacteria; kingdom Bacillati; phylum Actinomycetota; class Actinomycetes; order Kitasatosporales; family Streptomycetaceae; genus Streptomyces; species Streptomyces sp. NPDC057623. The sequence continues at coordinate 15,001 of NZ_JBHVGZ010000011.1, read as the reverse complement.
GCGTCGGTCAGCATCGGCGTGATGTAGCTGTACGCCGCGAAGAGCGCGCCGAAGCCCGCCACCGTGGTGCCGAGCGCCAGCCACACCGGCAGGGAGCGCAGCGCGGCCAGCTCGCCGCGCAGACCCGCGGCCGGAGCGGCGTGGGCCTCGCCGCGGGGGATGAGCAGCGCCAGCGCCGCCATCGCGGCCAGGCCGATCGTGCTCACGCCGAGGAACGTCGCCCGCCAGCCGAGGCTCTGCCCCATCAGCGTGGCCACGGGCACGCCCGCGACGTTGGCCATCGTCAGGCCCAGGAACATCAGCGACACGGAGCGGGCCTTGCGCTCCGGCGCGACCATGCTCGTGGCCACGACCGCGCCGACGCCGAAGAAGGCGCCGTGCGGCAGACCGCTCAGGAAGCGGGCGGCCACCAGCCAGTGGTAGTCGGGGGCGAAGGCCGACAGGGCGTTGCCCGCGACGAACAGGGCCATGAGGCCGATCAGGACCGTGCGGCGCGGCATTCGTGCCGTGACCGCCGCCAGCAGCGGGGCGCCGATGACGACGCCCAGCGCGTACGCCGAGACCAGGTGCCCGGCGGTGGGGATCGAGATGTCCAGGTCGTTCGCGACTTCGGGCAGGAGGCCCATCATCACGAACTCGGTCGTACCTATGCCGAAGGCGCCGACGGCCAGGGCGAGCAGGGCCAGGGGCATGAAAAGAGCCTGTGCCTTTCAGGGGGTCGAGAGCAGAGTTCCGAACTTGTATGTTCAGTTACGGAACAAAGCCTCTCAGGCTCAGTATTCCGGCAGCTGACGATCAGGTTACCGAGACCCGTCCGGACCCGGCCGTCCCGTGCCCGACTGCTGGCTGACCAGGGGTTTTCCGGGGTGCGTCAGGAAGCGGATGTGTCGACCTTCACACGCGCCGCCACCGGCAGATGGTCACTCCCGGTCTCCGGCAGCGTCCACGAGCTCATCGGCTCGACGCCCTTCACCATGATCTGGTCGATCCGCGCCATCGGGAACGACGCCGGCCAGCTGAACCCCATCCCGCTGCCCGAAGCGCCCTGCGCGGAGCGCATCTGGGCGGTGACGGCGCGCAGGGCGCGGTCGTTCATCGTGCCGTTCAGGTCGCCGAGCAGGACGACCTTCCGGAGCGGCTCGTCGGCGATGGCCTCACCCAGCGCGTTGGCGCTCTTGTCGCGCTGCCGGGCGGTGAACCCGGCCTCCACCTTCACCCGCACCGACGGTAGGTGGGCGACGTACACCGCGACCTGCCCGGACGGCGTGGTCACCGCGGCCCGCATGGCACGGACCCAGCCCAGCTTGATGTCGACCGGCTTGACGCCGCTCAGCGGGTACTTGCTCCACAGCCCGACGGTGCCCTGCACCGAGTGGTACCTGTACGTCGCCCCCAGCGCCTTCTCGTACGTCGGGACCGCCGCCGTCGTCAGCTCCTCCAGGGCCACGACGTCCGCGCCGGACGCGGCCACGTCCTGGGCGGTGCCGGCCGGATCGGCGTTGTCGGCGTTGACGTTGTGCGTGGCCACCGTCAGGTCGCCGCCGCTGCCGGTCTTGTCGGAGAGCTGGCCGCCGAAGAGGTTCAGCCACACGATCGCCGGGAGCAGCACGGCGATGAGCGCGGTCGCGGACTTCCGCACCAGGGCCAGCAGGACCAGCACCGGGACGCCCAGGCCCAGCCAGGGCAGGAACGTCTCGGTCAGACTGCCGAGGTTGCCGATCGCGTTCGGGATCTTCGCATGCAGCCCCATCACCAGGGCGAGGATCACCGCGAGGGCGGCCAGTACGAGTCCGCGACGCCAGACGCGCCGGTCGCCGCGCCAGCCCGCCGCCAGGCCCTTCAGGAGGTTCGTCAGGCGCCGGAGCCCGGATTCCCGGCGCTCGGGACCCGAGCCGCCGTTGTCCGTCTCCGTCACGTACGCCTGCTGCGCCATACCGTCGCCTCACTACCTGCCGTGCACACCGTCGTCCCCCCGCGCCCACAGAAACCCTAGGGGATGATCGGTTCCGTTCCTGCCGTACTGATGACGGCCGTACGGGGGCGAGGACGTACAAGTCGCCTGTGGGAGTTCCGGTCACGGTGAGGGAAAGCGCGCTCTGTGACGAAACGCGCACATGCGATCTACGGGGTGCGTGAACTGACGGGTCGTAGACCTTCGAGCACGGCGTCGGCCATCTGCTCCGCCAGTCCTTCCGGAAGGCCGGCGTCCGGGCGCATGACGGCACGCACCAGCATCGGACCGAAGATCATGTCGTTCATCACGTCGACATCGATGTCCGTGCGCAGTTCGCCGTTCTCCTGCCCGCGGCGCAGGATCGCGTGCTGTTTGCGGCGGCGCGGCTCGACAACGATCGCGTGGTAGGCGTCCCAGATCTTCGGGGTGCTCTTCATCTGGGCGATGACGTTGTGCAGGAGCGCCGACGAACGGGTCATCAGACCGCGCCTGCGCAACTGCTCCAGCAGCGCCACGAGATCGTCGCGCACCGAGGTGCCGGGCAGTTCGGGGTCCGGGGGTTCGGCGGCGCGCACGACGTCGACGAACAGCTCCTCCTTGCCGCTCCAGCGGCGGTAGATGGTGGCCTTGCCCACGCCCGCGGTACGGGCGATGCGCTCGATGGAGAGCTCCGCGAGCGGCACGCCGTCCTCCAGCAGCTTCAGGATGCCCTCCACGATGGCCCGTTCCACGGCCTCGCTGCGGGGGCGGCCCCTGACCGGGCCGTCCGGCCGGGGCTGGCTGTCGGCGAGGCTCACTTGGTTCGGTCCTTTCCGTGGGCTGTGCTGATTCTCCCCCGGGTACGGCATCGGGGGGGACGCGGGGGCGGTTGGCGGGTGCGGGGGGGCCCAATCCTCCCCGGCGGACACCCAACCCCCCTCTTCCTCCTCCTCCTTGGGAACCACCCGTCCCCCCACAAGGA
>NZ_JBHVGZ010000011.1:0-12076 GCF_042800355.1 Streptomyces sp. NPDC057623 | reverse complement strand
TGTCTTCTTCTTCTACCCTTCTTCCTCTCTCCCCCCCCCCCCCTCCGCCCCCCCCCCCCCCTTCCTCCCCTTCCCCCCCCCCCCCCCCCCCCCGCCCCGCTCCTACTCGGCGGCCACCAACTCCCGCTCGTCCTCGTCGTCCTGAGACACCGTCGGCCTCCCCGGCAGGAACAGCGCCACGACCACCGCGCCGAGCACCGCGACGCCCGCGCCCCACAACGCCGTGACGTGCATCGAGTGCAGGAAGGCGTCGTGGGCCGCGCCGACGAGGGACTCGCCCTTCGGGCCGAGCCGCTCCGCCACGCCGAGCGTGGCCTCGATGGACTCGCCCGCGGTGTGCCGTACGCCCTCCGGCAGGACCGTGAGCCGGTCCTCGATGCCGTTGCGGTAGGCGGTCGACATGACGGAGCCGAGCACGGCGATGCCCAGGGCGCCGCCGACCTGGCGGAAGGTGTTGCTGAGCGCGGAGGCCGAGCCGGCCTTCTCGCGGGGCAGGGCCTGCATGATGACGACGCTGACCGGCGTCATGATGTGCGCCATCGCGGCGCCCATGAGGAAGAAGACGACCTCCAGCAGCCAGATCGGCGTGTCCGCCTCGAACGTGGCGAAGGCTGCCAGGGTGAGGGCGATGAGCAGCATGGCGCCCGTGGTCGTGGCCCGGTTGCCGAACCGGTCGACGACGAGCCGCGCCCGCGGCGCGAAGATCATCTGGGCGGCGGCGAGCGGCAGCATCAGCAGACCCGTCTCCAGCGGCGAGTAGCCGCGCACACTCTGGGTGTAGAAGACCGAGAAGAAGGTGACGCCCATCAGGGCGAAGAAGACCAGCGCGATGACGCCGATCGCGGCCGAGAAGACCTTGTTGCGGAAGTACGTGACATCGATGGACGGATGGTCGCTGCGCTTCTCGAACACCACGAAGGCGGCGAGGCCGGCGAGGCCGGCGGCGATCGTCGCGAGGACCGTCGGGTCCGTGAAGTCGGCGAGCTGGCCGCCCTTGATGATGCCGTAGACGAGCAGGACGAGCCCGACGACGGAGAGCACGACGCCGACGGGATCGATGCGGCCGGGGTTCGGGTCGCGCGAGTCCGGCACCAGCCACAGCATCAGCGCGAGCGCGAGCAGCACGATCGGGACGTTGATGAGGAAGACGGACCCCCACCAGAAGTGGTCGAGCAGTACGCCGCCGGTGATGGGTCCGATGGCGATGGCGAGCCCGACGCCGCCGGCCCAGATGCCGATGGCCTTGGGCTGCTCGTCGCGCTCGAAGACGTTCATCAGCACGGCGAGGGTGGCCGGCATGACGAAGGCGGCGCCGAGGCCCATCACCGAGCGGAAGGCGATGAGCTCGCCGGGCGAGCCGGAGAACGCGGCGAGGGCGGAACCGATCCCGAACACGGCCAGCCCGCCGAGCAGGACCTTCTTGCGGCCGAGCCGGTCGCCGAGGATGCCCGCGCTGAACAGCAGGCCGGCGAAGACGAGGGTGTAGGCGTTGATCGCCCACTCCAGCTCGCTCTGGGTGGCGCCCAGGCCGGTCGGGGCCGGGGTCGAGATGGTCTTGATGGCGACGTTGAGGATGGAGTTGTCGAGGACCACGATCAGCAGGCTCAGCATCAGCACGCCGAGGATCGCCCAGCGGCGCCGGTGCACGGCTTCCGGTATGCGGGGGGCTGTGGCGGCGGGAGAAGTCATGCCGCCGAAGCTACCCGATTTACGATACGGAACCGTCTCGTATCTTAATTTCTTACCGAGAACTTACGCGCGGCGGTCACGCGGCGGAAGTCACGCGGGGTGGCCTAGCCCTCCTTGGCACGAAGTGCCACCATGGAGGGGATCCGGGGACGCCGTCAGGGCGCCTCGAGATGACAGAAGGAGCCGTTGCAATGACGCAGCTTTCGGCTGCCCAGACGCCTCAGGCGAAGCCCTCCGACGGCAGCAGCAAGGCGCTGTACGGGGGGAAGGGCACACGCCGCATCACCGTCCGGGACATCGCCCTCGCCAAGGAGCGGGGCGAGAAGTGGCCCATGCTCACCGCCTACGACGCGATGACCGCGTCCGTCTTCGACGAGGCCGGGATCCCGGTCATGCTCGTCGGCGACTCGGCGGGCAACTGCCACCTCGGGTACGAGACCACGGTGCCCGTCACGCTCGACGAGATGACCATGCTGTCGGCCGCCGTCGTACGGGGCACCTCGCGCGCCCTGATCGTCGGCGACCTGCCCTTCGGGTCGTACCAGGAGGGCCCCGTGCAGGCGCTGCGCTCGGCGACCCGGCTGGTCAAGGAGGCCGGCGTCGGCGCCGTGAAGCTGGAGGGCGGCGAGCGCTCGCACGAACAGATCCGGCTGCTGGTCGAGTCCGGCATCCCGGTGATGGCCCACATCGGCCTCACCCCGCAGTCCGTCAACGCCATGGGCTACCGCGTCCAGGGCCGCGGCGAGGAGGCGGCCCAGCAACTGCTGCGCGACGCCAAGGCGGTCCAGGACGCGGGCGCCTTCGCGGTCGTCCTGGAACTGGTGCCGGCGGAGCTGGCGGCCGAGGTGACCCGCGTCCTGCACATCCCGACGGTCGGCATCGGCGCCGGAGCGGAGACCGACGCGCAGGTCCTGGTCTGGACGGACATGCTGGGCCTGACCGGCGGCCGCGTCCCCAAGTTCGTCAAGCAGTACGCCGACCTCCGCGAGGTCATGGGCAACGCGGCGAAGGCGTTCGCGGACGACGTGGTCGGCGGAACGTTCCCGCTGGAGGAGCACTCCGTCCACTGAGCCCTTCCGGGTCCTGCCGGGGCCCACCGGGACCCACCGGGACCCGGCCCACAGAGCCACTGCGGCACCACCACGACAGCCCGCCGATCTTCCCCCGTCGGCGGGCTGTCCCCCCTTTGCGCCTAAACCGGCGCCGCTCTCGCGGACCTGGTTGCTCGGCGTCGTGGTTCCTCAACCGACGGTTGCTCTGCGTGGTCGTGGAAATGAACTCGGCCCGGATCGCGGCGACCGGCGCCACCCTGTTCGCTCGATGAACGACGGGGTGACGTGGCGCGCAAGCGCGGGCCGCGCCACCCCTTGAAGTCCCGGAGTAACCGGATCGCCGGTGCTCAGCGGCGTCGGTACGACTCCACATAGCCGGGCGCGGGTGTGCCCACCCCGGTCACGTCGTCGTAGCCCTTCACGGCGCTCAGTGAGCTGTCCTTGCCGAGGGAGCGTACGGACGTGGTCAGGCCGCCCGTCGCGTCGTAGCCGTTGACGTAGTCGACGCGCGCGACCGCGAGACCGGAGCCCGTCGGGTTGTCCGTGACGTCGTGGTAGGCCCTCGACCCGTGGCGCGCGTAGATCGACGGGTTGGCGAACCCGATGGGCTGCCCGCCGCGGGCCTCCTGCGCGAGGGCCTGGACGGCCGCGACGACCGGCGCGGCGAGCGAGGTGCCGCCGATGCGGTACTCGTCGTACGCCTGCGTCTTCCCGTCCGGCAGGGTCTGCGTCTGGCCCACCAGGAACCCGGTGTTCGGGTCGGCGATCGCCGCGATGTCCGGCACGACGCGGTTGCCGTCGGTGCTGTTGGCCTTGGCCAGCGCGTCCGGCACGACGCCCTGCTGCCAGTACGGCTCGGCGACGGTCCTGCTGGTGCCGCCGCCCGCGCCCGAGTTGAAGGCGCCGGGGAAGTCGGTCCAGCTCCTGCCGTCGGCCGACAGGACCGCCTTCTCGGTGCCCCAGCCGGTCTCCCACAGGTACTTGTCGCCCTTGCCGACCGCCAGCGAGGTGCCGCCGACCGCCGTCACCCACGCCGAACTCGCCGGGATGTCGACCTGCTTGGTGCCGCTGCTCGCGACCTCGTCGCCGTCGTCGCCGGAGGAGTAGTAGAAGCCGATGCCCTCGACCGCGCCGAACTGGAAGACCTGGTCGTAGGCGGCCGCGAGGTCCGGCGTCTGGGCGGCCTCGGTCTCGCCCCAGGAGTTGGAGACGATGTCGGCCAGGTGGTTGTCGACGATCTTGCCGAGCGAGTCGAGCAGGTCCTGGTCGGTGCAGGAGGCGGCCCCGACGTACGTGATCTGCGCGGCGGGCGCGACCGCGTGCACGGCCTCGACGTCGAGGGTCTCCTCGCCGTACCAGCCGGCCGCGCCGCAGTCCTCGGTGTTCGTGTACTGCGCGGGCAGGACCTGGCGCAGCTGGCCGGTGGTGTAGGCCGCGTCGCCGTGCCTCTTCGCGTAGGTGGCCGCGTCGTAGGCGATGGTCGGGGAGGCGTACGCGTCGGTGATGGCGACGCGCACCCCCTTGCCGGTGTGCTTGCCCGCGCCGTACGCCGCGCGCAGCTGCTTGCCGGTGTAGCCCTTGACGGCGTACGGGATCTTCGTGCCGTACGCGTCCGGCAGCGTGCTCGCCACGTTCGAGCCGTGGTACGTCGAGAAGGGCCCCGCGTTGCGGAACACGGTCTCCGGCTGCGGCAGCCGGTCCTTGTGGCTCGCCAGGTGCGGTGCGTCGTCCAGGCCGGTGACGGTCAGGACGGAGTCCTTCAGGCCGACCGGGACGGAGGCGGTCGCCGCCGGCGCACGATAAGTCCTGGCGCCCTTGGTGTAGTTGTGCAGCTGGGTGCCGAACGCCTTCTCCGCGGCGGCCACATCGCCGGAGACGGCGACGTAGTGCTGCGTGACGCCCGTGACCTTCAGCCCCGCCGCCGTCAACCAGCTCTTGACGGCGGCCACTTGGGCCTTCGTCGCGCCGAAGCGGGCCCGGGCCCGGTCGGCGCTGAGGTACTTGCCGTACGACGCCGAACTCGGTCCGAGACGGCCTTCGCGTAGGCGGCGAGGCCGGCCGCGTCCCGGCCCCGGAGGTAGACGCGTGCCGAGACCCGGGCGCTGTCCGAGGTCGCGCCCCGGTCCGCCCTGGCCGTGGCCCAGGCGGGCTTGGTGCCGGTGAGCGCGTCCCGGCCCTGCTGGTCCGCGGCCTGCGCCGCGGGTACGCCGAGCGTCAGCGCTCCGGCGAGCAGAGGCAGTGTCGCCGCCAAGCTCACCGAGGCGCGCAGCGCGGCGCGTCGATATCTCATGGAATCCCCTGTGCGGTTCGTGTGCGCGAGTGGATCACCCGACGGTGGCCACTTAAGCGACGAACCGTTCACGCCAGGGGAATGCCCGGCCCAAGAAGGTCCCAACTAACCTAATGACAAAGCCATTTCGAGGGGGCCGTCGCGGACGCCGGTCACGACCGCGGCTTCGCGCCCCGCTCCGCCAGCATGTCCTTCATGAGGTCGATCTCCGACCGTTGAGCGTCCACCATGCCCTGCGCGAGCTGTCTCTCCACCCCGACCGTGCACCTCTCGACACAGCCCTCGGCCATGTGGACGCCGCCCTTGTGATGGTCCGTCATCAGCTGGAGGTAGAGCACCTCGGCCTGCCTGCCGCTCAGCCTCTCCAGCTGCTTCAGCTCCGTCCTGGTCGCCATCCCCGGCATCAGCGAACCGTCCCCGACGGAGGGCATGTCGCCCATGTCCATCCAGGTCATCGGCGGGTCCGACGACACCTTCGGCAGCCCCCACAGATCCAGCCAGCCCAGCAGCATGCCGCGCTGGTTGGCCTGTGTCTGCGCGATGTCGTACGCCAGGAGCCGCACGTCCTTGTCGTCGGTGCGGTCCCGCACGATGAACGACATCTCGACCGCCTGCTGATGGTGCACCGCCATGTCGCGCGCGAACCCGGCGTCCGCCGAGTCCGCACCCGGCGTCGCGCTCGAACCACCGTCCTCGGCGACCGCGTAGGTGAGCCCGCCGACGGCGACGAGCACGGCCGCCGCGGCCCCCGTGATCCAGCCGACGTGCCGCCTCACTCCGACAGACCGCCCGTGCAGACCGCGCCCTTCTCGGGCGTCTGCTCGCCCTGGACGTACTTCTGGAAGAACTTGTCGACGTTCGGGTCCTTCGCACCGGTCACCGTGCGCTGCACTCCCCACGCGGTCAGCATGATCGGATCCTGCTGCTTCTCGTCCGGGCTCATCAGCGTGTACGGCGTCTGCTCGACCTTCGCCGCCAGCGCCTCGACATCGGCCTTGGCCGCCTTGGAGGTGTACGTCACCCAGACCGCGCCGTGCTCCAGCGAGTGCACGGCGTTCATGTTGTCGACCGCCTTGGTGTAGACGTCGCCGTTGCAGTTCATCCAGGCCCGGAGATGGTCACCGCCGACCGGGGGCTCCGTCGGGTACTTCACGGTCGTCGTGACGTGGGTGCGCCCGAGCGTCCCCTTCCAGACCTTCTCGCCGTCCTCGCCCGCGACGAGCCGACCCGTGGTCTTGACCTTGTCGTCCTGCTTCTCGGGCTCCTTCGACTCGGCGTTGCTGGACTGAGCCCGCAGAAGGAAGACACCTCCGACGACCAGCCCCGAGACCACCACCACACTGGCCGCGATCGTGAAGATCCGGTTGCGCCGCTCGCGGGCCCGGTCGGCGCGCCGCATCTCCTCTATCCGCGCCGTGCGCGACGCGTTGCTCTTGTTCTTGGCGGAACCCATGAGGTGTTGTCCTTCTGGGGAAAGGGACGGTCGGGTCCGCTGATCGTAATGGGGAAGGTGGGATCTCTCGTAGAGCGGTGACGGGAAAGGCCGGATCGGGGCGACCGGTCGGCGGTTCTTTCGAGCCGGACGCGGGGACGGATCTTTCGGACCGGATATTTTGAACGGCGGATGCGCATTATCTACGCTGCCCCCATGCGGCTGTTGCGCTCCACCGACCTGGCACTGCGGCTCCTCATGCGGCTCGCCGTCCTGGGGGACGCCATGCCGACGACCCGCGAGGTCGCGGCCGGCATGGAGGTGCCGTACACGCACGCCGCCAAAGTGGTCGCCGAGCTTCAGCACATGGGCCTGGTGGACGCCCGCCGGGGCCGCGGCGGCGGGCTGTCGCTCAGCGAGCGGGGCCGTACCGCGTCGGTCGGCGCGGTCGTGCGCGCGTTCGAGGGGGACGGCGACGTCGTCGAGTGCGAGGGCGACAGCCCCTGCCCGCTGCACTCCGGGTGCCGCCTGCGCGGCGCGCTGCGGCGGGCCCAGGAGGCGTTCTTCGCCTCGCTGGACCCGCTGACGGTGGCCGACATGACCGCGGACCCCACCGGCCCGCTGCTCCTTCGGATCGGCCGGACGCCGACGCCCTGAGGCCCGGCCCGGCTCAGCCCTCGTGCGCCAGCCAGAGATCAGGCCCGAACACCTCGTAGTGGATGTCGGCCGGTGCCACGCCCTTCTCGATCAGCCGCGCCCGCACCGCCCGCATGAAGGCCAGCGGACCGCACAGGTACGCGCGCGTGCCCTGCGGTACGGCGACGTCGGTGAGGTCGACCAGGCCGGTGCGGTGGGAGGCGTCACTGTCGTCGGCGTCCGTCTCGTACCAGAAGTGGACCGACGCGTCCGGCAGCTTCCCGGCGTACGTCTCGTGGTCGGCGCGCAGGGCGTGCTCGGCGGGGGAGCGGTCGCCGTGCACGACGACCACCGGACCCGTGTGCCCGCTGTCCACGAGCTGCCCCAGCATGGCGACCATCGGCGTCACACCGATGCCGGCGGAGGCGAGGAGCAGCGGCGCCCGTGTGCCGGTGCCGGTGAGGACGAGATCGCCGTAGGGCGCCGACAGGCGCAGCCGGTCGCCGACGTGCACGCGCGCGTGGAGGTGGTTCGAGACCTCGCCGTCGGGAGCCGAGCCACCGCCCGGCACCCGCTTCACGCTGATCTGGCGTACGGGTGAGCCGGGCGCGGCGGACAGGCTGTACTGGCGTATCTGCCGGGCCCCGTCCGCCAGCTCGACCTGGACGGAGACGTACTGCCCGGCCCGGAAGTCCGCCGCCGGACGGCCGTCGGCAGGCCGCAGCCGGAAGGTGGCCACGTCGGCGGTCTCCTCGACCCGCCCGACGACCTCCCACTCCCGCCACCCGCCCCCGCCCCGCTCCTCGTGCAGCCGCTTCTCGATCGCGACCAGCGCGTTCGCCATCAGCCAGTAGACCTCGTCCCAGGCGGCCGCGACCTCGGGCGTGACGGCCTCGCCGAGCACGTCCGCGATGGCGGCGAAGAGGTGCTCGTGGACGAGGGCGTACTGCTCCGCCGTGACGCCCAGGGAGGCGTGCTTGTGGGCGATGCGGCCCAGCATCGCGTCGGGCCGCTCGTCGGGGCGCTCCACGAGGTGCGTGGCGAACGCGGCGATCGAGCCCGCCAGGGCCTGGCGCTGGGTGCCGGCCGCCTGGTTGCCGCGGTTGAAGAGGTCGCGCAGCAGCTCGGGGCGGGCGGCGAAGAGCCCGGCGTAGAAGCGCTCGGTGATCTCACCGATGGCCCCGCCGACGACGGGAAGGGTGGCACGCACGGTGGCGACGGACTGCTCGGACAGCATCGGGTCTCCTCAGGCTCGATCGGGCGGTGCGAGGGCGACCGTCCGCCACCATTAAAACTTGCATCTGAAATACCAATTAAAGCGGGGTGGGTCCTGTGGGGCCGGGCATTACGGATGTCGGTCCGAGCAGGCAAGATGGGCGGCAGAGCAGTTCACCGGTACCACGGAGGGACACCCGCCGTAGGCCGGGAGTTCAGCCCTCGGTCGCCTCGGCGATCAAGGTGCGCAACGCGCCTGAAATGGTGTTGTGGTGTGATGCTCAGGTGCCCGACCGCCTCCCGCTGCACCGGAGACAGGCGGCCTGACCAGCAAGGATGGGAAGCGGAAGATGGACAAGCAGCAGGAGTTCGTGCTCCGGACGTTGGAGGAGCGCGACATCCGGTTCGTACGCCTGTGGTTCACGGACGTGCTGGGCTTCCTCAAGTCCGTGGCCGTGGCCCCCGCCGAGCTGGAGCAGGCCTTCGACGAGGGCATCGGCTTCGACGGCTCGGCGATCGAGGGCTTCGCCCGCGTATACGAGTCCGACATGATCGCCAAGCCGGACCCGTCGACCTTCCAGATCCTGCCCTGGCGCGCCGAGGCCCCCGGCACCGCCCGCATGTTCTGCGACATCCTCATGCCGGACGGCAGCCCGTCCTTCGCGGACCCGCGCTACGTCCTCAAGCGCGCCCTGGCCCGCACCTCCGACCTGGGGTTCACCTTCTACACCCACCCGGAGATCGAGTTCTTCCTCCTGAAGGACCGCCCGCTGGACGGCTCGCGCCCCACCCCGGCCGACAACTCCGGCTACTTCGACCACACCCCGCAGAACATCGGCATGGACTTCCGCCGCCAGGCGATCACCATGCTGGAGTCGATGGGCATCTCGGTCGAGTTCTCCCACCACGAGGGCGCCCCCGGCCAGCAGGAGATCGACCTGCGCTACGCCGACGCGCTCTCCACGGCGGACAACATCATGACGTTCCGCCTGGTCATGAAGCAGGTGGCGCTGGAGCAGGGCGTACAGGCGACCTTCATGCCGAAGCCGTTCTCCGAGCACCCCGGCTCGGGCATGCACACGCACCTCTCCCTCTTCGAGGGCGACCGCAACGCGTTCTACGAGTCCGGCTCGGAGTACCAGCTCTCCAAGGTCGGCCGCTCCTTCATCGCGGGCCTGCTCCGCCACGCCGCGGAGATCTCCGCGGTCACCAACCAGTGGGTCAACTCCTACAAGCGCATCTGGGGCGGCTCCGAGCGCACCGCGGGCGCCGGCGGCGAGGCCCCGTCGTACATCTGCTGGGGCCACAACAACCGCTCGGCCCTGGTCCGTGTCCCGATGTACAAGCCCGGCAAGACGGGTTCGGCCCGGGTCGAGGTCCGCTCCCTGGACTCCGGCGCCAACCCCTACCTGGCGTACGCCGTCCTGCTGGCCTCCGGCCTCAAGGGCATCGAGGAGGGCTACGAGCTCCCGCCGGGCGCCGAGGACGACGTCTGGGCCCTCTCCAACGCCGAGCGCCGCGCGATGGGCATCGAGCCCCTCCCGCAGAACCTCGGTGAGGCGCTGACCCTCATGGAGAACAGCGACCTGGTCGCCGAGACACTGGGCGAGCACGTGTTCGACTTCTTCCTGCGCAACAAGCGCCAGGAGTGGGAGGAGTACCGCAGCGAGGTCACCGCGTTCGAGCTGCGGAAGAACCTGCCGGTGCTGTAGACGCCGGGCAGAGCATGCTGCTGCCGGTCGACGAGTGAGGGTGACGGTGGCTGACCGTCACCCTCGCAACGTTCATGTGCGTTCTGCGGGGTCAGCCACTGTTCTCGCCTCGTCCTGAGGGTCGCCAAGGATCGATTTCGCCTGGTTGTCCACCAGTCGAGTAAGAACCTGCTGCGAGTAGCCGAAAACAATGGCCCATGCGACGATTTGAGCCGATGAGTCCAGTGCCGTCAGGCCGGGCACGAATCCGCCGCGAATAAACAGGAGCCCGAGTGGGGCGGTAAGTGCTCCAGTCGGCAGTTTCAGTGCCGCGAGAACCAGTGACACATTGTACGGTGTCGTGGTCCCCCTCATGTGGCGGAGCGCGGTGGCGGCAGAGAGCCCTGCGGATACCAGGCCGATAATCTCCACTACAAAGTAGTCGGCGACATCAACGGCCTTCGTGTTGGGGAATGCGGGCGAGCCCCACGGGGCCACCCCCAAAGGGCAAACGGTGAAATAGTCTCCCTCCGATGTCTGAGGGACGAAACACAACGGGACGGCGTCCGGCCGTACCGCACCCATGACTGCCACGGCCGCAGCGGCAACCGTCAGCCCCGTGCAGACGATGGTCACGATGCGCACGAAGCTGCGAATCCGCAGAGACTTGTTGATTCGTGCTTGGTTCGCAGCCGCCAGCGTATCCAGGACGGTCTCACGCTCGGATTCCTTGAGAGGCGGAAGATCGTCTTGATGATTGATTCTCCCGGAAATCGCGTCGGTGATACTCTCCACGGCATTCCTGCGCGGATCGCTGTTCGAGAGGTTCTCCCGCACCGCGCCAAGGATCGCAGGCATCATGGATGCCGTTTCGCTGAGATTTGCCACGCGCAGGTACAGGATGAATGCAGCATCAAAATGAATCTGAGCGACAGCTACTGATGAAGCTTTGCCCCCAGGGGTTTCGAGAGCGTGTTGACACATTTCGAGTTGCCGGAAGGCCGTCTTGAGCAGAGGATTTTCGGCATCGCTCGCCAACTTCACCGCCAGCCGCCCGCCGAGATCGATGACTCGGGCCGAAGTCACCGCACGCTGTTGATGTGCCGTGCCGAGCAGTCTCCGTCGGATGAAACTCATGATCCGACTGTGTGACACGGCTGGCGTTGGCGCACTCTTCTCTGCATCGTTCGAGGGACGTCGCGGGCGAATCCCCGCTCGCCGTGCGGCGCGGGGACGTGGTGGCGGCCCCGCGCCCCTGTCGACTACCGGGCTGCCGGCTTCGACAGGACCTCGTGCAACGGCTCCGTAGCCCTGCGGCGGTACTCCTGGATCGACCAGCCGTTGCCGTCCGGGTCCTTGAAGTACATGAACGTGGCGCCGTCGTCGGGGGAGTACTGCACGGGCTCCGAGACCTCCAGACCGCGCTCCACCAGTTCCGCGTGCGCCGCCTTGATGTCGGCCACGCAGAGCTGGAGGCCCTGGTAGGAGCCGGGCTGGGGAACGGTCTCGCCCTTGGTCAGGTCCCAGATGCTGTCGCCGAGGGCGATCGAACAGCCGGAACCCGGCGGGGTCAGCTGGACGATGCGCATGCCCGGCATGACCTCCTGGTCGATGTCGACGTGGAAGCCGACCTTGTCCCGGTAGAAGTCGCGGGCCCGGTCGATGTCGCTCACGGGCAGCGGGATCACTTCGAGAGTGAAGTCCATTACTGGTCCTCCATGGAGAATCGCCAACGGGTCTGGCCGAACGGCTCACCCTTACCGAAGCCGAAATCGATGCTCTGCGCCACCGCGATGACAGCTTCCGTCACTTTCCAGGGCACCGCCCCTGCAGCGAGCCTCCCCAGGGGGCTCCGCCCCCTGGAACCCCGTCGGCCTGAACGGCCTCGTCCTCAAACGCCGGACGGGCTGAAGGGGACTGGACCGGCGTCGGAGAGTGCCCGTATGCCCGAGGTCTTGGTGCACCCCCACGGGCCCGGCAGCCGCGTACGGCGGCAAGGGGACGCGTCGGGGGGTGTCCGCCCGCAGAGTCCGGTGTCAAGGCTCGGCACCTCCTGGCAAAAGCCCAACGC
>NZ_JBHVGZ010000010.1:190248-215945 GCF_042800355.1 Streptomyces sp. NPDC057623 | reverse complement strand
GCGACGCCCCGGAGTTATCGGTAGGGCGGAGTACGGTCACGTCTCGGGCGGGTGACGGCAGGGTCTTGATGAGTTACCACGCGGTGGCTTCGTCTGGGGCCAGGTCGACAGCAGTGTCCCGGCCGCGGGCGTGAACGCGCAGTCGGTGGTCGCCGGGACCGTTGAACGACAGGGCGGGGAGTTCTTCGTCCAGGTCGTCCAGGTCGTCCAAGATGCCGCGGACCATGAGATCGCCGGAGGCGGAGTGCGCGGAGGTCTCCACGATCTCCTGTCAGTCACCGTCGTCGGGGGCGGGCTCGGTTTCGTGGAGGGTGCCCGTGACGTCGCGCTGGAGCTCGGCGACCGCCGAGCGCTGGGTTCAACGGCTGCCCGTGACCGGCTGTCCCAGCAGAGCGTGGCTCCTGTTACGGCCGTAAAACTCGCGTTCTCCTTCGCCTGCCCGACGCGTCGGCCGGGCGGCCATCGCCAGCCGGCCGCCCCCGC
Organism: Streptomyces sp. NPDC057623; assembly: GCF_042800355.1. Lineage (NCBI taxonomy): Bacteria > Bacillati > Actinomycetota > Actinomycetes > Kitasatosporales > Streptomycetaceae > Streptomyces > Streptomyces sp. NPDC057623. The sequence goes on along the minus strand of NZ_JBHVGZ010000010.1, from coordinate 215,462 downwards.
GTGCGAGACGGACTTCCGGCCATGCTGGGAGCGTTGGAGGCAGCCATCACGGGCTCAGGGACAGGTTCGTACCGTTTTCGGAAAGAGATCCGAACAGCCAACCGATTGCCTGCCACCTCTACGAAAGCGTCCGATCGATCCAAAGTTGGGAACCGCTTCGGCGCGATGGGCGAAGGACAGGTGAAAGCCCAAGTGTTCGAGCATCGTCCCTTGGACGAGAGGAGCCCCGATGACCGTCGGACCAGGCGTCGGCATCGGCACCGCGCGTGCCGATGCGGAGAGCGACGCCTCAGTGATCGCGCGGTCCCGGGATGAGCCCGAGGCGTTCGCCGCGCTCTTCGACCGGCACGCCGACGCCGTGCACCGCTATGCGGCCCGCCGCCTCGGCGGCGAGGTCGCCGATGACCTTGTGGCGGAGACCTTCACCACCGCATTCCAGCAGCGGCACCGCTACGACCCGGCCCGCGGCGCGGGCGCCGACGCCCGGCCCTGGCTGTTCGGCATAGCGACCAACCTGGTCGGCCGGCATCGGCGGGCTGAGGCCCGCCGGTTCAAGGCCATGGCCCGGGTCCCGGCCCTCGCCGACCACGACGAGCCGCTGGCCGAGCGGGCCACGGACCGAGTGGTCGCGCGGGCCGTACGCCGCGAGCTGGCGGCGGCGCTGGCCGCGCTGCCCGCTCGGCACCGGGACGTGCTGCTGCTGGTGGCCTGGGGGGATCTCAGCTACGGGGAAGCGGCCCAGGCCCTCGGTATCCCCGTGGGCACGGTCAGATCACGGCTGCACCGGGCTCGCAGCAAGCTGCGCGAAGCATTGGGCGGATCCGACCCGACGGCACTGCGAGAGGTATCCGACCATGCATGACGAACTCGAACTCTTGAGGGAGTGGGACGCGGACGCGACCCCGCTCACCGGTCCGGCCCGGGACCGGGCCCGGCACCAGCTGCTCAACGCGATGGCCCACGCGGGCCGGCGCACCGATACCGGCCCCAGTCGCCGCCATGTACTGCGCCTCTCGGCGGCCGTAGTGGTCGCCACGGCGGTTACGGGGACGGCGGCGCTGCTCGGCACGGACGGCTCCGGCGAGGGCGGCGCACCGGGCACGAGCACCCCGCGCGTGGAGAACGCCGCCGCGACGGTGCTGAACGGGGCGGCGGCGTGGGAGCGTGAGCAGGAGAAGGAGCCGGTGGCGCCGCGCGACGACCAGTTCATCTACTCGAAGCGGATCATCAAGGAGACGGAGCAGAAAACCGGCGAGGTCAAGACCTACACCGACGAGATGTGGGACTCGGTGGACGTCTCCAAGCCCTCCTTGTCCATGGAACTGGGCCGCGAGATGTGGGAGGAGCCCGCGGGGAAGGGCGGCGGGGTGTGGCCACCCCGGAAGTGGAGCGAGCTGAAGAAGCTGCCCCAGGACCCGGAGAAGCTCATCTCGGCCATCGTCTCCTCCGACACCAGCGCCGACGGCCGGTCGATCAGCGATCTCGACAAGCTCGAAAGGTTCGAGGCCTACTGGCTGCTCGGCGAGCTCCTGAAGAACCCGGTGCTGCCCCAGGGACTGCGCCCCGCGGCGTACGAGGCGCTGGCCCTTGTGCCCGGCGTCAAGACGATCCCGGGAGTGAAGGACTCCGCCGGGCGGACCGGGGTGGGGATCACCTCTACCGAGCGCGGGTCCTACGGAAGCCAATACCTGATCTTCGACCCGACGTCGTATGAATTCCTGGGCTTCCGCGACGAGCGGATCTCGGCTTCCGGCGAGAAGAAGTACATCCAGCTGTCGCACGTAGTGGACTGGGGGATCGTCGACCGGGTGAGGCAGCGCCCGTAGGCCGCTGTCCCGCGGCTGGGACCCGCAGGGCCGCCGGCACCGGCAGATGGTCGCCGGCGGCCCTGAGGTTTGCCTCCGGCGGGACGCCGAGTTTCCGCAGCGCGTCCTGAGACCGTGATCAAGGTGGTCGCAGCCGTAGGCGCGACGGGCATCGTTGCCGCGAAGGCCACGCCGCACGTCAAGAAGAGGCTCAACAACCTCAAGTTGAAGCTGAACCGCACGTCGGAGGACACCGTCGAGGCCACAGGCCCTCGTTGGTGCCCTGGACGATGAGTTCGCGGATGAACTCCGCCAGGGCCGCGAAGACGCGGAAGACCAAGCGCCCGCCGGGCGTGGTCGTGTCGAGCGCCTCGTGCAGCGAGGTGAATCCGATGTCTTCACCAACGCCGGCGGATGCCCGACCACGCCGTACGCGGCCCACACTGGTCGGTGTGAGACGCTCACCCCCGACCGGCCGACCAACCGATCACGTGCCGACCTGTCGGCCGGGCTCGGCTTCGGTCGCGGGTGTTCGGCACAAGTGAGCCCGAGTGGGCACAGGTCGGCACGGCCCGGCACAGTGAGAGGCGGCAGCATGCGTATCGGACTGCTCGGCACCGGCCCGTGGGCCCAGATGGCCCACGCTCCCGCCCTGAGCCGGCACGGCGAACTGGACTTCGTGGGGGTGTGGGGCCGCCGTGCCGCCCCCACCAAGGAGTTGGCCGACGGCTACGGCGTGCGCGCCTACGACGATGTCGACGCGCTGTTCGCCGACGTGGACGCGGTGGCCGTCGCCCTGCCGCCGTCCGTTCAGGCCGAGCTGGCGGTGCGGGCGGCGCGGGCGGGCTGCCATCTGCTGCTGGACAAGCCGCTCGCGCCGACGGTGGAGCAGGCGCGCGCGGTCGCCGAGGCCGTCGAGGAGAGCGGTGTGGCCTCGGTCGTCTTCTTCACCACCCGTTTCCAGCCGGAGACCGCGGCGTGGATCACCGAACAGGCGGCCCTGGAAGGCTGGTTCACGGGGCGGGCGCAGTGGCTGGGCGCGGTGTTCAGCGGTGACGGCAATCCGTTCGCCGACTCGCCGTGGCGACGGGAGAAGGGCGCGCTGTGGGACGTGGGTCCCCACGCCCTGTCCGTGCTACTGCCGGTCCTGGGTGACGCGCGGCGCGTGACCGCGGCCGCTCACGGGCCCGGCGACACCGTCCACTTGGTGCTCGACCACGTCGGCGGCGCGTCGAGCACCCTGGCCCTGAGCCTCACGGCACCGCCCGCGGCGGCGGGGGCCACGGTGGAGCTGCGGGGCGCGGCCGGTGTGACGCTGCTGCCGGAGAGCACCGAGAGCGCGGTGTCCGCCCTGGTCCGGGCCGCGGACGCCCTGCTGGCCGCCTCCCGTACGGAGCAGCCGCACGCTTGCGACGCCGCGTTCGGTCTGCGGGTCACCGAGATCCTCGCGGCGGCCGAAGCGCTCCTGGACGACGGGGCCTGACACGGGCGCCCGGCCAGGCGGTCCGGTCCGGTCTGGTCCGGGTCCGGGTCCGGGTCCCGTCCGGTCCGGTCCGGGTCCGGTCCGGGTCCGGTCCTAGAGGTTGTAGCCGCCGGACACCTCGATGTTCTGCGCGGTGACCCAGCGGCTCTCGTCGGAGACCAGCGTGGCGATCATCGCGCCGATGTCGCCGGGTTCCCCGACCCGGCCGAGCGCGGTCTTCGCGGCGAGGGCCGGGATCACCTCGGGGTACCGGGTGAAGGCGTCGTCGCCGAGCCGGGTGCGGGTCGCGCCCGGTGAGACGGCGTTGACGCGGATGCCCCGGGTGCTGAACTCCTTGGCCATGTACCGGGTCAGCACGTCCAGGCCGCCCTTCATCGACGCGTAGGCGGAGTAGCCGGGCTCGGCGCCGGTCGTCGTCGAGTTGCTGCTCGTGTTGACGATCGCCCCGCCGTCCGCCATCAGGGGCAGCAGCTTCTGCGTCAGGAAGTACGGCCCCTTGAGCAGCACCCGCAGGAGCCTGTCGAACGTCTCCTCGGTCATGTCCTCGATCAGGGAGGAGTGGGCGAAGCCGGCGTTGTTCACCAGGTGGTCGAAGGTGTCACGCCGCCAGGTGTCGCGCAGCACGCCGGCCACCGTGTCACGGAAGCCGGCGAAGGTGCCGGTCTCGCCGACGTCCAGCGGCAGGGCGACGGCCGTGCCGCCCTCCTTCTCGACGGCGGCGACCGTCTCCCGTCCTCCTCTCGGGTTGTTGCCGTAGGTCAGGATGACCCCGACCCCGCGCCTGGCGATCTCGATCGCGGCGCTCCGTCCGATCCCGGAGCTGGCTCCGGTGACGATGGCGACCTTCATGACGTCCCTCCCAGGAACAGTCGGTGATGGAGTGCGGTGATTCCATTCAACCCATCTGACCTGCGGGAACGTTAGAACGATGCTCGCCGGTGCTTGCACGATCCTCTCGGGTCCGGAAGCCTCGGCCCGCGGTGGTGCTGCAATGGACGTATGCACCTGGAAGAGCTCCGGACGCTGCTGGCACGCCATGCCCGGCCCGACTGGACCACGGCCGTCGACGGCGTCCTCGTCTCGAAAATCGACCGGTCGGACCCACCGGCGCCGTCCATGTCCGGCACGGTGCTGGCGGTCATCGCCCAGGGCGCCAAGCGACTCGCTCTGGGTGACCGGGTCTACGCGTACGGCCCCGGGCAGTACCTCGTGGCCTCGGTCGACCTGCCTGTCACCGGACAGTTCACGCAGGCCGACCCCGAGCAGCCGGCGCTGGGGTTCGGGCTCACGCTGGAGCCGTCCGCCGTCGCCGAGCTGCTGCTCCGGGCCGGCCCCGGCGCCACCCCCCGCGCCGGCGGAGGCGCCCCCTCGGGGATCGCCGTCAGTGACGCTCCCGCCGCGCTGCTCGACGCGGTGGTCCGGCTGCTGCGCCTGCTCGACGAACCCCGCGACCGGGCCGTCCTCGCCCCGCTGGTCAAGCGGGAGATCCTGTGGCGCGTCATCACCGGCGAGCAGGGCGCGACGGTGCGCCAGCTCGGTCTCGCCGACAGCAGCCTCAGCCATGTATCCCGGGCCGTGCGCTGGATCCGCGAGCACTACGCGGAGCCCTTCCGGGTCGAGGACGTGGCGCGGATGTCCGGCATGAGCGTGTCCGCCTTCTACCGGAACTTCCAGGCGGTGACCGCGATGAGCCCCATCCAGTTCCAGAAGCAGATCCGGCTCCAGGAGGCCCGGCTGCTGCTCGCCACCCACCCGGGCGATGTCACCGGAGTCGGCCATCGCGTCGGCTATGACAACCCGTCGCAGTTCAGCCGCGAGTACCGCCGCCAGTTCGGTGCCCCGCCCAGTCAGGACGCCGCCCGCCTGCGCGATGCCGTGCGCACGCGTGCGGGGGTCCTTCCCTGAGCCGGCCCTCGTCCTCGAACGGCTCCTCGCTCCGCCGGAACCAGGCCCGGTCACCCTCGATGTGGAGCAGGAACTCGGCGACCGGGCCGTCCGGCGAGGACAGGGAGACGCGTCTTCGGATCTCGTCGTAGGCCCTCTCCCAGGCTTCCCGCGCCTCGTCGTGGTCCCGCTCCGGCCGGGCCGGTTCGCGGGCGAACAGATCGCTGACCGCGTCGTACCCCGGACCGGGTGTGAAGCGGCCCGACAGCCAGGGGAAGTCGGCCTCGTCGATCAGGATGTCCCCCACCGGCTCGTCGCCGCCGTGCACCTGCCAGAGCCCGCCGTCGAACCCCATGCCGCCTCCGTCACCCGCTGTCGATCACACCGCTGACCAGCTTGCCACCCGGCACTGACAGGCGGCCCGGCCCCGAAGTCGGACCGGACCGCCCCTCAGCTACTGCTCCTCAGTTACTGCTCCTCAACTCCCGCTCGTCGGCTCCACGCCTCGCTACGCCGACTGCGCCGCATGGAAGTTGATGCGCTCACTGACGACCGGGAAGCCCGCCTTGGCGAAGTTCGCCGCCATCGGGAAGTTGCCCTGGTCCGTCGCGCCGGTGACGAACTGCGCGCCCTGTTCGACGAGGAAGTGGGTGCACTCCGCGAGGAGGTCGTAGGCGTACCCGTTCCCCCGCTGCTCCGGGACGACTCCGATGAAGCCGATGGTCGGTCCGGAGGGGTTGTGCGCCGGGATGTGGATGCCCGCCAGCTCGCCCTCCGGAGTGTGCGCGACCTGCCACCACTCCCGTGGGGACGGGCACCAGTGGAAGAAGTCGAGCTCCTCCTGGGCGGCTTGGTCGAGGCCGCCCTCCTCGATGGCCCGCAGCGAGTGGGCGTCCAGGGTGACGGAGTGGATGCGGCGCAGCGCGTCGAAGAAGACCGCGTCATCGGGTTCGGCGCTGAAGCGCAGCCGTCCGGGCCGCTCGGGCAGGCCGAGTTCCGGAGTCCAGCGGTACAGGAAGCGTTCCACCAGGAGTTCGTAGCCGGCCGCGCGGGCGGCGCCGAAGCGGGCTTCGGCGGCGGCTTTCAGGCCGGGTTCGTCCCGCCAGCCGCCGGGCAGGTTGATCTCGAGTTCGACCTGCCAGGGTGCGGAGCGCAGGAGTTCGGCGCCGGCCTCCTCCTGGCCCTCGGCCACGTCGAACCAGTTGATGTTGACGGGCTCCGAGTCGTCGGGGCCGCCCCACCAGGCGCCGCGGGCGACGACGGTGCCGTCGCGCAGGGCAACTCGCTTCCACTCGGGGCGGAACGTGGTCCGCCGGTGTCCCTCACGGGCGCCCAGCGGGTCGGGGTGTGCGTCGAAGAGATGGGCGTCGCTCGCGGAGAGCGCGCGGATGACCAGATCGGTCACGGATTCCTCCGGGATAAAGGCTGCTTGGAGCGCCCCCGGTCAGATCTGACGTGGCACGCCGGGGCAACGGGAAAGGGAGCGCTGGAAAGGTGTGAACCGCACGGCACTCGCCTCCTTCCGTCCGTCTCAGGGCGTGGACCCACACCGTACGTGATCTTCATCGGGCCGTCCACGGGTTTTTCGCGGGGTCGGTGCGGGTTCCGCCAGGCGACAGAAAGCTCCGGACAGGGGTTCGGAGAGCGCTCTCGCAGACCTGTGCGGCTTAAGTGGGTCTTAGGAGAGGGTTAAGCGGTCGTGGGCATTCCGTGGTCTTTCAAGTTCCCGCAGCTGAGCGGGATTTGGGCCTTCCGCGGACCCATTGGCCGACGCGGGGGTCGTGCGTAGCATCGGGGTCCATCGGTGGCGCCGACCCCTGTTCCGAGAGCGCTCTCAGAGCGCCAGGGAGACTCGCCGGCGGACAGCACACGTCGCCGCCGCCCAAGTACCCGCACAAGTACTCCGGGAGACCCCCCACATGACTTCCCGCCATCAGCGCCATCTCGGTCGACGCAGGCTCCTCCTCGCCCTCGGCGGCACCGCGGTGGCCGTCCCCGCCGTCGCGACCGTGGCCCCGTATGCCCTCGCGGACACGCCCACGACCGGCGGCGCCCGTGCCGCGGCGGCGACGCTGCCGCTGACACTCGTCAACGACAGCGGCTCCTTCGGCAACGCGAACGTCCACGTCTACATCGTCGGCAACCAGGACGGCCGCCAGGTGCGCGTCACGCCCGACGGCACCCTCGCGCCGATCGCACTGTCGGACAACGGCGCCGACGGCTTCACCGACTACGCGATCGGCCTGGCCGGCAGCGGCGAGACCCGGCTCTCACTCCCCCAGATGTCCGGCCGGATCTATGTGTCGCTCGGCCAGAAGCTCAGGTTCAAGGCCGTCACGGACGGCAGCGGCAACGCCGCGCTCCAGTACCCGGCGGGCTGGGTGACGTCGGACCCGAACTACCCGGTGCTGCACGATTGTGCCGAATTCACGTACAACGCCGCCGGGATGTTCTGCAACACGACCATGGTCGACATGTTCAGCGTGCCGCTGAGCATCCGGCTGACCGGCGCGAAGGACCAGACGACGGGCAGGCTGCGCGCCGGCGGGCGGGCGGCGGCGTTCACCGCGGTCAGCCAGGCCGAGGGGTTCGCGCGGCTCGTCGTGGACGACACGCGCGTCATCGCCCCGGGGCACGGCCTGGACGCCGGCCTCTTCGCCGAGGACCACCTTGCGCCGTACATCGACGAGGTGTGGAGCACGTACACCGGCCGGGACCTCACGGTCACCACCAACGCGGGGACGTTCACCGGGCGGGTGCGTGGTGAACGGTTCACCTTCGACGGGCCCGCGCAGGTGTCCTTCGCCAAGCCGTCGACCCGGGACGTGCTGTTCTGCGACGGCAGCCTCGCCGCCCCCAACGACGGCACCACCGGCCCGGTCGCCGCCGTCCTCGGCGCCGGCTTCAACCGCTCGACGCTGCTCAGCCATCCCGCCCAGCCGACGACCGACGCCGCCACCTTCTACCGGACCGCCCTGACCAACCACTACGCCAAGGCGATGCACACGGCCACCGAGGACGGCAGGGCGTACGGCTTCGCCTTCGACGACGTGGCCGACTTCGCCTCGTACATCCAGGACACGGCACCGACGGGGATACGGCTGACGCTCACCCCCTTCGAGGGCTGACGCGATCCGAGCGGGTGCTCGGTCCTCGGGGCGGGCGGTTTCCCTCCCGGGCGGAGCGGCACTTTCGGCGCCTCCGGATGCAGGGTCCGCTCCGGCGTTGAATGGTGTTAACAGACCCGATGACCGCACCGGGCCCGAAGAGAGTCACCCGGATCCGAGGAGCAGAGATGATGCCGACGTCCCAGCCCGAAGCGTCCGGGCCGTCCGAGGAGCGCGTCACCCCGGACGACCTGCTCCACGCCCGCACCGGCACCGATGTGTCGCCCGAGGACATAGTGCTTGCCTCAGGCAAGGACCTCACCCCGCGCAATCTGGAATGGGCCAAGCGCAAGCTGGCGGCCGAGGGCCCCTCCGCCCTCGACAAGCTGCTGCCCTAGCCTCAGCCGGCCTCGGTCTCACCGTCCAGGCTTCGCACCGGTCGCCCCGGGATGCGTGTCGGCACCCGGGGCGGCCGTGTGCGTGTCCGTACACAGCACGGGCACCCGCTGTACGAGGTTGTTGGCGAAGCCCCCGCGGTTCCACGGCGGCTCCAGGGGCTGTGTGTGCCCCTCGGCGTCGGTGGCCCGGGCGCTCAGGACGTGCTCGCCGGGGAGCGCCGTCCAGCTGTGCCGCCAGCGGCGCCACGACCACCGGTGCCCGTCGTCCGGCTCCAGCTCGGCGTCCTGCCAGCCGCGCCCCGAGTCCGCGCTGACCTCTACACGCGTCACCGGCGCGCGCCCGGACCAGGCCCGCCCCTCCAGGGTCACCGTCCCGGGCCGGACCACGCGGGCCCGGGACATGAAGTCGGGGAACCCCGGCGGCACGAGCAGGGCCCGGGGGGCGATACGGGTGACCGGCTCGCCCTCGTCCTCGGGATCTTGGCGCAGCCGGTACGCCACGGCCTGCTGGAACCCCCGGAACGGCTCGTCGGCGACGGTGATCCCGTGCAGCCACTTCACGTGCGCCATGCCGTACCAGCCGGGCACGACCAGCCGTAGCGGGCGGCCGTGCTGCGGAGGCAGCGGGGCGCCGTTCATGGCGTACGCCACCAGCACCTCGGGTTCGCTGCCCGTGGCCACCTGTACGGGCAGGGCGCGCCGGTAGTCCTGCTCGACGCCGCGCTCGACCCCGTGGTCGGCGCCGGTGAAGACCACCTCGACCGCGTCCGCCGCCACGCCGGCCTCGGCGAGCAGCAGGCGCAGCGGTACACCCGTCCACTCGGCGGTGCCGACCGCCTCGACGAGCCAGGGCTGGCTCACCGGCCGGGGCGTCAGCAGGGCCCGGCCGTTGCCCGCGCACTCCAGCGTGACCCGGGTGGTGACCTGCGGGAACGTGCGGAGATCGGCCAGGTTCAGGCGCAGCGGGCGGCGGACGCGGCCGTCGAGCGTCAGCTGCCAGGGGGTGTCGTCGGGGACGTACGGGATGTCGTAGTGGGTCAGGACGTAGTGCAGGCCGGGCGGGGTGAGGTCGTAGCGCAGGGCTTCGAGCGGCATGCCGTGGTTGCGGGTCGCGAGCGCCAGTTCGTCCCGGCCGATGCCCTCGTCGGGGGCGGCCAGCCGGGCCGGTGCGCTCGCGTCGGCGAGTCGATGCCCCATACCGGCATTATCGACCCAAACGCGCAGGTCGGCGCGGGTCGGCCCGGGCCTGCCCGGCAGACGGCCCAACTTCCGTCCGCTCCGCGGCACTTCACCCGCGCGGCGGTTTCCGGCTCACCCTTTCGAAGGGGGCCCACGACTGTCAGACTCCTGAAGGTGCCCGACTTCGACATGCTCGTCATCGGATCCGGCCCGGGTGGCCAGAAGGCCGCCATCGCCGCGGCCAAGCTGGGCCGCCGGGTCGCCGTCGTCGACCGCCCCGACATGGTGGGCGGCGTCTCCATCCACACCGGGACCATCCCGTCCAAGACCCTGCGCGAGGCGGTGCTGTATCTGACCGGCCTCACCCAGCGCGATCTGTACGGCCAGAGCTACCGGCTCAAGGAGGACATCACCGTCGCCGACCTGACCGCCCGCACCCGGCATGTGGTCGGCCGTGAGGTGGACGTCATCCGCAGCCAGTTGTCCCGCAACCACGTCGCCCTGTACGCCGGGACCGGCCGCTTCGTGGACCCCCATACGATCGCGTTGCGCGAGGTCACCGGCCATGAACGGCTGCTGACCGCCGAGCACGTCGTCATCGCCACCGGCACCCGGCCCGCGCGGCCCGGCAGTGTGGAGTTCGACGGTCGGACGATCATGGACTCGGACAACGTGCTGGCGCTGGAGCGGGTGCCGCGCTCCATGGTCATCGTCGGTGCCGGTGTCATCGGCATGGAGTACGCCTCGATGTTCGCCGCGCTCGGCAGCAAGATCACCGTGGTGGAGAAGCGCGCCGGGATGCTCGACATGTGCGACGTCGAGGTGATCGAGTCGCTCAAGTACCACCTGCGGGACCTCGCCGTGACGTTCCGCTTCGGGGAGACGGTCGCCGCCGTCGAGCTGCATCCCCGTGGCACGCTGACCCTCCTGGAGAGCGGCAAGAAGATCCCCGCCGAGGCGGTGATGTACTCGGCGGGCCGGCAGGGGCTCACCGACGAGCTGGACCTGGACAAGGCCGGTCTGACCGCCGACCCGCGCGGCCGGATCACGGTCGACGAGCACTACCGCACCGAGGTGCCGCACATCTACGCCGTCGGCGACGTCATCGGCTTCCCGGCGCTGGCCGCGACCTCGATGGAGCAGGGGCGGGCGGCGGCGTACCACGCCTTCGGGGAGCCCGTCGGGCGGATGCACAACCTCCAGCCGATCGGCATCTACACCATCCCGGAGATCAGCTTCGTGGGCCGGACCGAGGACCAGCTCACCGAGGACTCCGTGCCGTTCGAGGTCGGCATCTCCCGCTACCGCGAGCTGGCCCGGGGGCAGATCATCGGTGACTCGCACGGCATGCTGAAGCTGCTGGTCTCTCCCGAGGACCGCACACTGCTCGGCGTGCACTGCTTCGGGACGGGGGCGACGGAGCTCATCCACATCGGCCAGTCGGTGATGGGGTGCGGCGGAACGGTCGACTATCTGGTCGACGCGGTGTTCAACTACCCGACGCTCGCGGAGTCGTACAAGGTCGCCGCCCTGGACGCCACGAACAGGCTGCGGCAGATCGACCACATCGGGGACTGAGTCCCCGGGGGGTGTCGCGCCGCGCGCGTCAGGTCGTCCCCCGGTCCTCGTCCGGAAGGCGGGAGTCGTCCTCGACCACGTGCATCGCGGCCTCCTCCGCGCCGGCCGCTCCGCCGTCGATGCCCAGGTCGAAGGCGATCTCCTCCTTCGTGGTGGCGGGGCCGGTTCCCTCGTCCGGGGCGACCAGGCGGCCCGCGCGGTCGGTCCCCGCCTCGGGGTCGACGGGTTCGCCCTCGCCGCCCGGCAGGTCACCGACATCATCGCCGTCGGGCCCGGTCACATCGGGGAGCTCCTGGGTGAGCCGTTCCTCGAGGGTCTCGCCGGCGTGCTGTTCGGCGGCCGTGGTGCCGTGCCGGGTCACCCCGAGCGGCTTCTCCGGCGGGGAGTAGCCCTCGTCGAGGGTGTCGTCGTAGGTGCGCTCGTCCACGGCGTCCTGTAGGTCGAGCGGCGCGGCGTCCTGCTGTTCCTCGTTGCCTGCGACGGGCTGGTACGCGTCGTCGGCCATCGGCTCTGCGGGCGTGTGTCCGGTGCTCATGGCGGCCTCCCTCGCTCGCGCGGTCGGCTGGTGTCACTGGTGCATGTCCTGAACCGCGTTTCCCGTCACGCGTCGTCCAACCCCCGAAGATCTCACGGCTCTTGAAACATCAAAGAGTGTGGCTATCATCACTCGCATACACGGCGTGACTGCACGGCAACGCAACGGCGTACAGTGTCCGCCACTCCGTTCCACCGCCCCTGACCCGAGGTCATCCCTCTCCGGTTCGTGGCGTTGTTCCACCCCCCCCACCCCCTTACGCCGTCGCGGCCGGTCCGCCCGCGCGTCGTGCAAGACGGAAAGCAGCGCATCCATGAGCAAGAACAGGGGCAGAGGGCTGCAGGCCAACGCCCTCGGTATGTTCGACACGGTGGTGATGGCGGTCGCGGGCAGCGCCCCCGCGTACTCGATCGCCGCGACCACGGCGGTGCTCGTCTCGGCGGTGGGACTGGCCAGTCCCGCCGTGCTGCTCTACTGCGCGATACCGATGCTGGGCATCGCACTGGCCTTCAGCTATCTCAGCCGGATCGACGTGAACGCGGGCGCCAGTTACTCCTGGGTGGGGCGGACGCTGCATCCCTTTCTGGGGTTCATGAGCGGCTGGGCGCTGGTCATCTCGGCGACCATCTTCATGGTGGCGGGTTCACTGCCGGCCGGATCGATGACGCTCGCGCTCTTCGACGAGGAACTCGCGGACAGCACCGCGCTGTCCACGCTGGTCGGCGCCGGCTGGTTCCTGCTCATGCTGTTCGTGGTGCTGGGCGGCGCGCGGCTCACCGTCCGGGCGCAGCTGCTGATGTCCGGTGTCGAGCTGGCCATACTGGCCCTGTTCGCCGTACTGGCCCTGCTCCACTCGGACAACGCCCGGGCGTTCGACTGGTCCTGGCTCGGCTTCGGGCACTTCGACGGCGTCACGGGTTTCGCGTCGGGGGCGTTGATCGCCGCGTTCTACTACTGGGGCTGGGACGTCACCAGCAACCTCAGCGAGGAGACCCGCGACAGCCGACGTACGACCGGCCTCGCGGGACTGATCGGGGTGGGCATCGTCTTCCTGCTGTTCGAGGTGTTCACCATCGCGGTGAACGTCATCCTCTCCTCGAAGCAGATCCAGGACAGCGACGCCAACGTGCTCGCCGTGCTCGGTGAGGAGGTCTGGCCGGGCTGGGGCGGCAAGTTGCTGATCGTGGCGGTGATGCTGTCCACCATCGCCACCCTGGAGACCACGCTCATCCAGGTCACGCGCTCGCTGTTCGCGATGGGCCGGGACCGTACGATGCCGTCCGCGCTGGGCCGGGTGCACCGCGAGTGGAACACACCGTGGGTGGCGATCGCGGTGGTCGGCGTGGTGGCGCTGGCGATGTTCATCGCCTCCAACTTCCTGGGCACGGTGGGCGACATCCTCTCCGACGCCATCTCCGCGATGGGCCTGCAGATCGCCCTCTACTACGGCCTCACGGGGCTCGCGGCGGTCGTCGCGTACCGCAGGATGCTGCTGAAGTCGGTGGGCAACTTCGTCTTCGGCGGTCTGTGGCCGTTGTTCGGGGCCCTGTTCATGTTCTGGATCTTCGTCGAGTCGCTGGGCGAGCTGAGCGGTTCCGCGATCGCGATCGGCATCGGCGGTCTCGCGGCCGGGCTCTTCCCGATGCTCTGGTACTGGCGGCAGGGCAGCGACTACTACCGGCCGGCCAAGCTGGACGCCGCACGGACCGTCGAGGCGGTCTACGATCCCGCCGGCGGTGGCGGGGGCAACTCCCTTGTCCACGAGGGTCTTCCCACCGACTTCTGAGGGAGCCCTCGATGGCGAAAGACCGCTTCGCTCCCGACTTCGACCCCGACTGCGGGGACACCGCCCTCACCTGCGGCCGGCAGGACATCGTCATCGGCCGCTGGCAGGGGCCGCGGGAGCTGCTGCGGGCCACCGGTCCCGACTGGCTGGTCCGCGGCCATCGGACCCGGCAGCTCGCCCTGGCCTGTGCGGGCAGTTCGACGGTGGAGTCATGGCTGGCCGCCGAGCCGCACAGCGCCGACGCACTGGTGCTGCGGGCGGCGACGGAGACGGCCCGGGCGTTCAACCTGGCGATCGCCGCGGGCCGGGGCGTGCCGATCGACCGGCAGCGCATCGACACCGCGGCGCTGTCGTGCCTCAAGGCCGCCGACGCCTACCCGGACGATCCGACACCGTGGATCTCGCTGATCTCCGTCGCCCGGCTGTATCCGTCGGGCGTACGACGGCAGGAACTGGCGCGCTGGTGGGACGAGTTGCACCAGCGCGACCCGTACAGCGTGGAGGGCCATCTCCAGGTGCTGCACTACTACTCCTCGCGCTGGCACGGCACCCACGGCCTGATGTACGACTTCGCCCGTGACGCGGCCGGGGTGGCACCGCCCGGCTGTCCGCTGCCGGTGCTCGTGCAGTACGCGCGCGTCGAGGAGTTCCGCTACGCCCTGGACGCGGCGCGGGGGCAGCATGCCGCCATGGGGCTGGGACAGCACTGGAGCAACGACGGCGCCGTCAGTGACGTGCGCCGCACCTGGGAGCGCTGGATCATGGGCCGCGCCGGCAACGGCATCGCCCCGGGCGAGCTGCGCGACGTGAACCACCTGGCACACGCCGCCTGTCAGGCGGGGGCCCAGGACATCGCCGCGGCGCTGTTCCGGATGCTGGGGCGCCGGGCCACGCGGGCTCCGTGGGCGTACACCGGCGATCCGGAGAAGCAGTTCGTCAAGTGGCGCAAGGAGGTCGGAGTGCGCGGGTGACCGGGTCGGTCAGCGCCCCGTCAGGGCATGGCGTTCGGCCCGTCCGGGCGGCGGTGGCGCTGGTCCACCATCTCGCGGCTCAGCTGCGCCGTCTCCGACTCGGGCAGCCGCTCGAAGCCGTCCTCGGTGATCACCGAAACGGTGGGGAAGATACGGCGGTTGAGGTCCGGGCCGCCGGTCGCGGAGTCGTCGTCCGCGGCGTCGTACAGCGCGTGCAGCGCGGCGAGCGCCGCCTCGCGCCGCGACATCCCCGCGCGGAACAGCTTCTTGAGGGCGCCTCGGGCGTACGGCGAGCCGGAGCCCTCGGCGTGGAAGTCGTACTTCTCGTACGGTCCGCCGGTGACCTCGAAGTCGAAGATGCGTCCGCGCGCGCCCTCGGGCGCCTTGGCGTCGTAGCCGGCGAGGAGCGGCACGACGGCGAGGCCCTGCATCGCCTGGCCGAGGTTCTGGCGGATCATGCCGGCGAGACGGTTCGCCTTCGCCTGGAGGGTCATCGGGATGCCCTCGATCTTCTCGAAGTGCTTCAGCTCGACCTGGTAGAGCTTCACCATGTCCAGCGCGAGTCCGACGGTGCCGGCGAAGGCGACGGCGGTGTGGTCGTCCGCGGGGTGGACCTTCTCCAGGTCGCGCTGGGCGATGAGGTTGCCCATGGTGGCCCTGCGGTCGCCGGCGATCAGCACGCCGTCGCGGTAGGTGAGGGCCAGCACCGTGGTGCCGTGCGGGAAGCGGTCGGGTGCGGCGCGGACGCCGTCGGGGAAGGGACGGCGCATGGGCAGCAGGGCCGGACGGTGTGCCGCCAGGAACTCGGTGAAGGACGAGGTGCCCGGAGTGAAGAACTCCTCCCCCAGCCGCCCGTCGCGCTCACTGCTCGTCATGGCGTTCCCCCTCCGTCCGGCCGACAACCGGACTCCTACCTGAACCGGGCGACCGGGAAACGCCTTTCGCCCTCACAGTGCCCCGCGCCGGACGAGGACCGCGAGCACGGCCAGTCCGGGAAGCAGTGGCAACCACACCGTCAGCAGCCGGTAGCCGAGTACGGCGGAGGCGGCCGCGGAGGCGGGGGCGCCGGCCGCGGTGAGCGCGAGGGCGAGCACGGCGTCGAGGGAGCCGAGACCGCCGGGTGTGGGCAGCAGGGCGGCCACGGTGCTCGCGGCGAGGTAGAGCAGCGCGACCCGGGCCGGCGGGAGAGGCAGGGCGACAGCTCGGGTGACGGTGATCAGCACGACGCAGTGCAGCGTCACGAAGGCCAGCGATCCGCCCCACAGGGCCGCCGCCCGCGCCGGTCGCGCGTGGACGACGCCGACGTACACCCGTACCGCCGCCAGGACCCGTCGGCACCGGCGGCTCAGCGGGCCGGCCAGCAGCGCCGTCGCGCCGACGGCCGACACGCAGATCACGAGCAGGAGTTCCCCGCCGAGGTGCGGAAGGTGCAGCATGCCGGGGCAGGCCGCGAAGAGTACGGCGATCAGGGCGCCGCGCACGAGCGCGCCGGCCGTGCCCTTGACCAGGACCGCGGTGGCCGCGTCGGCGAGCGGTATGCCGCAGCGTATGAGGAGGCGCAGGGTCACCCCGCCCGCGCCCAGTCCGGCGGGCAGTATGTGGTTGGCGGTGGAGGCGGCGAACAGACCGGCCACGAGCCGGCCCGGCGGGAGCCCGCGCGGCACCGCGCCCTGCTGTGCGAGGGCCGAACAGGGCCAGGTGGCCAGGGTGGCGAGTGCGGCGACGAGCAGCCAGCCCTGGTCGGCGACGGCCAGCCGCACCGCGCCGGTCTCCAGCACCGGCCAGTGGCGCCGGGCCAGGCAGACCACGGCGGTCAGGACGACGAGGGTGAGGGCGGCGTGCCAGTACGCCCGTCTGCGCTGGGGTGCGGGCAGGAACTGCTCCGGCGTCACGCCGGTCCGCCCGCGCCCGGGGCCGGGGCGATGCGGACCTCCAGGCCGTCGAGGCGGCGGAGTTTCCAGTCACGGGCGTACCGGGCCGGTTCGCCGCCGGGGTCGGTGAGGGCGCCGACCGGGACGCTTCGGGCGGTGCGCAGGATGTCGGCCGCGGTGGTGTTGGCGTTGTGGCCGCGGGTCGCGCCGGAGTCGCAGCCGGTGTAGTAGGCGACGGGGATGGCCTCGTGCCCGGTGAGCAGACAGGGCGGGCGCACCCCGAGGCGGTGGAGCGCGGCGGCGGAGCGCGCCCAGGCCTGGCGGTTGGCGGTGGTGCGGTCGACGGTGCGGTCCAGGACGACGTACTGCACGGCCAGATGTCCGGCGAGCGCGAGCGCGATCACGGCGGCGGGCGCCGGGCGCCACCGGCCGCTCGGCTTGGTGGCCAGGTGGAGCAGCGCGTCCGCGACCGGGATGGCGAGGAGTGCGTAGGCCGGCAGGAGGAAGCGGGGCGCCGCGTATCCGATCATGAAGAGGTACGGGAAGGCGGCCGTGGCGGCGCAGGCCAGGGGGACCAGGGTGCGGGTGGCACGGCCGGCCAGGACCGCGACCGCCAGACCGAAGGCGGCGAGCAGGGGGAGGGCGAACCACCAGGCGTAGACGACTGGGGCGGGCATCTCCCCGTCGCACGGCCGGCACAGGGTGTTGCCGACCAGGCTGCGCAACTGGTCGTCGACGGCGAGGTTCCAGCCCAGGTCGCCCTGGATGCGGCTGGCCTGGTTGAGTCGCTCGCGCAGGCCGCCGTAGCTGACGAACGCCTCGATCACCCACTGGAGGCCACCGGCGACCAGGCCCGCCGCGAGGGCGGCGCCTAGCCGCAGGTGCCGTACCGCCACCGCGAGTACGAGCAGGGGCAGCGTGACCCAGACGGCGTCGGTGGGCCGCATCCATGCCATCAGTGCGGCGCCCGCCAGGACGCCCCACAGGGCCCGTCGGTCGAAGCGGTCCGCGTGGGCCCGCAAGGAGCAGGCGACGCAGATCAGGGCGCCGAAGCCGACCCAGAGGTTGGGCATGGCCTGCGGGCCGTAGAAGAGGGTCACCCACAGGGTGGCGAAGAGGGCTGCCGCGCCGGCCAGGACGCGGGGCGGGAACAGTCCGCGCCAGGCGCGCAGCGCCAGGTACAGGCCGAGTCCGGACAGAACGGCGAGATAGACGCGCAGCAGGGGTGTGGACGACGACCAGGAGGCGACGGGCCAGACGAGCAGCGGGACGCCACGCGCGCGTGGCGCGCTGAAGAAGGCGGCCGGAGCGTCGGTGCCGGCCTGACTGACGTACACCACCTCGTCCCAGCCGAGGCCGATCGAGGGCCGCACGAGCAGGAGTTGGGCGAGGGTGAAGGCGCCGGCCACGGCCGCGAGCAGGCCGTGGCCGCGCGTCTGCCCCGCCCTGCCGGACATGAACGCCTCGTCGCGCCGTCCCATGCTCACGACCATGGGCTTCGTGCCGTGCGCCATCGTCCGCCCCTCCCCCTACGCGTCGTAGGGTTTCTGAGCCCCGTGGCCGGGCGAGTTGGGCCACAGGGAGCCGAAGAAACACCAAAAACACGGACAAACTAACCCGC
The DNA here is from genome assembly GCF_042800355.1 of Streptomyces sp. NPDC057623. Lineage (NCBI taxonomy): Bacteria > Bacillati > Actinomycetota > Actinomycetes > Kitasatosporales > Streptomycetaceae > Streptomyces > Streptomyces sp. NPDC057623. Next base: position 197,244 of record NZ_JBHVGZ010000010.1, on the reverse strand, counting down.
ATGGGACGGGTGTGCAGTGTGATGTTCGGCCAGGTGCCTGACCGGCCGGGTGACACACTCTGCTGTGTGGCCCTGACCTTCGACGATCTCCTCGCCCGTGCCCGGTCCCTCCCCCGCGCCGGTCGCCGCGCCGTCCTCGGCATCGCCGGGAGCCCCGGGGCGGGCAAGACGACGCTCGCCGAGCAACTGGTGCGGGAGCTGAACGGTGCCGGGGACGCGTGGGTCGCGCACGTGCCCATGGACGGCTTCCATCTCGCCGACGTCGAGTTGGACCGGCTCGGGCGCCGGGACCGCAAGGGGGCACCGGACACCTTCGACGCGGCGGGGTACGCGGCGCTGCTGCGGCGGCTGCGCGAGGAGGACGACGGTGGCGTCGTGTACGCGCCCGGTTTCGAGCGGGTTCTGGAGCAGCCGATCGCGGGTGCCGTTCCGGTGGAGCCGTCGGCCCGGCTGGTGGTGACCGAGGGGAACTATCTGCTGCTGGACTCAGGAGCGTGGGCCCGGGTGCGGCCGCAGCTGGACGAGGTGTGGTTCTGCGAGGCCGACGAGCCGGACCGGATCCGGCGGCTGATCGCCCGGCACGAGGAGTTCGGCAAACCGCACGACCGGGCGGTGGCCTGGGTGCTGGGCTCGGACCAGCGCAACGCCGAGCTGGTCGCCGCGACCCGCGACCGGGCCGACCTCGTGGTGCCGTGCACGGCGCGGCCCGTCCCGCCGGGTCCGCCGGCCGCCCGCGCGGGGGCCTGACCGCATGGGGCTGGACATCACGGTCCTGGCGGTGGACTGGGACCGGCTGGAAGGAACGCCCGCCGGCCGGCGGCTGGAGGTGTTGGACGAGGCCGCGTATCCCGACATCGAGTTGGACTGGGACGCGGAACCCGAGAAGGGGTGGGTGTGCCCGGCCGCACCGTCCCTGCCGTGGATCGCCCGCTACGAGTTCCACTGCACCAGCGGCTCCTACAAACCGCACTTCTGGGCCGGCGAGGCATGGGAGGACGTACGGGAGTTCGCCGACCCGGCACTTCGCGAGAGCCTCGACGGTTTCCTGCGGGACCTGTTCTGGCACGACGACCCGACGCCCCCGCCGCTCCCGGGCCTCGTCCGGGACCCGCACGACCGACGGCGGCCCGGCCTGCTCCTCGCCTGCCCGCCGGTCACGGTGTCGCACCTGGCCGCCCGCTGGACCGAGGCCGAGGCCGGGCTGGAGGGACTGCGGGAGGCGTACGGCGTCCACGCGGCGCGCCCCGGCGGATGGATCGAGGACTTCGACGCGTTCGCCGTACTGCTGCGCGAGTGGGCGGTGGTGGTGGGCGAGGCCGAGCAGCGCGAGTGGGGGCTGCTCGGCATGCCGTGGTGAGCCGGGCCCCTATACCGCGCTGAGCCTGAGCTCGGGCTCTCCGTGCGCGTCCCCCGCCGTCTCGCCGATCACGGCGGTGAAAGCCTCGGTGCGCACCGTCAGGACCCCGTCGTCGTGGGCGAAGGCAGGCGCGAAGGGGCCCGCCGGTCCGTAGCCTACGGCGAAGACGTGCAGGTCCTCCGGGGCGCCGGGGGCCGGTTCGGCCTCCAGGGCCGTCGAGCTGACCAGGTGCCGCCAGCCCTCGTCGGGGTTGCCGTAGCCGCGGGGGTCGGCCGCCAGCGCGAAGGCCGCCTGCTCCTGGGTCCGGTCCGCGCGGGCGTCGAAGTGGTCCACGCCGTCCGACACGGGGTGCGTCAGGCGCAGTGCGCCGGCCGACGTGACCTCGCCGTCGGCCGTCCTGCGCACACGGTCGCCGTCGTCGGCGGCGTACGGCAGGCCGGCCAGCAGGTACGGCGTCCCGGGGAGCCGACCCACCGCGACGATCACCCACAGGCTCGTGCCGTCGGTGACGTACAGGGACCGCACATGGCGCAGGACGTGGTCGCGGCCGACGACCGGCTTGGTGACCAGCTTGGCCGTGAGGCCGTCGGCGCGGACATCCCGGACGCGGACCTCGCCCATCGGGCGGCAGAACAGGAAGCCGTCGGTCACCGGGCCGAAGCCGTGCTGCCGGTTCACCGCCGCCGGGAGGTAGTACGTGCCCGCGGCCTCGACCAGCGACGGGGTCATCCGGTCGTCGAAGGCCACCGAGACGGTGCCCGCACGCAGTTGGTGGCGGGCCGGGAGCGGCGACGGGGCGCGGTGCCAGCGGGTGGTGTCCTGGATCTGCCAGACCAGCATCCAGGCGAAGTGGCCGTCGACGCCGCCGTCCGCCTTGACCGCGTGCCGGCCCCACCGGGAGTCGCCCCGGTACCGGCCGAGGTCGGAGCCGACGCGCCGGCTGAAGTAGCGCAGGCCCAGGACCGACTCGAAGGCGCTGTGCTGCTCGCTGTAGCGCGGGCCGCCGTTGTCGAAGCCGCCGCCCGTGAGGCGGGCGTCGATGTAGCGGGCCAGCGCGTCGCCGTCCTCGGCGAAGATCTCCTCGCCGCTGACGCGGTGGGCCTGGGCGAGGAAGGACAGGGAGATCGGGCCGTAGTTGTTGTCGTACGCGCCGCCGTGCTCCGGAGGCAGCAGCGCCCCCCGGTCCGCCACCCGGTGGTCGCGGATCTTGTCGATGTACAGGGCGAGCGCGCGCGAGCGCACCTGCTCGCTCTGGCCCGGCGGGAGATGGCGGGCCAGCATCAGTCCGCCGACGACGCAGCCGATGGCCTGGTTGCCGGCCTCCTGCGGATTGAAGAAGGTCGCCTCGGTCAGCCAGCGCCAGTAGCCGTGCGCCACTTCCAGGAGTTCGGCGCGCTGCTCGCCCTCGACGAGCCCCTCAGCGAGGTCCAGCACGTTGACGGCCTGGAGGAGCGCCCACGCCGTGCTCGGCCAGTCGCCGACGGGGTGGGCGCCGGAGGCCAGGTTGTAGCGGGCGTACGGCAGAGCGGAGTCGCGGGCCCTCAGGTTCGGGTAGCCGGGGTTGTCCTCGGTGTACACCCGCTCGCGCAGATGGAAGGCGAGGCTGTGGCGCACCGCCTCCGGCAGGCGGGGGTCCTTGCCGCGCTGCCAGGCGAGGGCGAGGAGCGAGGTGATGCCGAGGGACGTGTCGCCGATGTCGTCGACGCAGTCCGGGTGCTCCAGGCTGCCCTCCGGCGTGAGCCGGGCCAGGGCCTCCTCCACGACTCCGGCGAGGACCGCGTCGTACGTCTCGGGGCTGTCCGGCAGGTCGTGCAGCGGGCCGCGCTGGTGCGTGAGGTGCACGGGAGGGGACGTGAGGTGCACGGGGATCAGCCCTTCAGGCCTCGGGTGGCCATGGCGCGGTTCGTCGGGGTCATACGACACGTGCGGGCCGGCGGGCGCGCAGTGCGAGGGTCAGTGTGCGCGGGCCGAGTCCACCGATGTAGACGCGGTTCCCGGTCGTGGCGTCGGTGCCGCCCGCCGCGGTGCAGTCCTGGCCCGGGTCGTACCGCAGTACGTCGCTCCGGTCCGGCCCGGCGAGCGGTTCGCCCGCCTCGACGTCGGCCTCGACCCGGATCTCGTCGTCGCCGACCCGGTAGGTCATCGGCCCCGTCGTCAGGCACCAGCGTCCGTCGCCGACCGGCATGGCGCCCTCGGTCACGCCGCCCGGCCGGAAGGTCAGTTCGAGGGCCCAGGGCACCCGGGGGCCGCTGATGTCGATCCGCAGGTCGGCACCGTCCTCCCGCAGGTCCGCCTCGACGCGGGTCGTGTGGGAGACCTCGTCCCGAGGGCGGTCCGGGAAGGCCATCGCGGCCGAGAAGCGTCCCTCGTCGACCAGTCGGTAGGCGGCGTCGTCGCGCCTGTGGTCCTTCGGGAGCGGCTGGTAGTAGGCGGCCGTGAGGGTCTCGGTGAGCCGGTACCGGTTGTCGGCGAGCTGCTCCATGCCGGCGGCACGGAAGGGGCCCAGGTCGAAGAACCCCCGCGAGAGGCGGACCGCGTCGAGGACGGCGTCGCCCGCGAACAGGCGCAGGAAGGTGGGGTTGCAGGCGAGGCCCGAGCGGACGCGCCGGTGCTCGGGCACGTCGGAGCCGCCGTACACCACCGTGTGCGCGGTGGCCGAGGCGCGGGCGGCGAGGCGCGCGGTGGTCAGGTACCGGTCGCGGGGCAGCGTCTCCGCGACCGGTGCGGGCAGGGCGCGGCACAGGTCCGGGGTGAGGAGGGTCTGGGCGAGCAGGTCGGGGTCGTCGATGCCGTCGGCGGCCGCCAGGCGGGCCGCGCGGGCGAGGTCGCCCCGGCCGGTGCGGATCGCGAGCAGCCGGTAGTGCGGCAGGTAGGGCGCCAGCGGGAACGGGTGCTTCTGGTCCTGCCGCCGCGAGTGGAGGGTCTCCACGGTGCCGTCCGGCCTGATGAGGTCCAGGGTCGCGGCGAGATTGCGTTCGACGGCGGCCAGCAGGTCGGCGCGGTCGAGCACGTCGGCCAGGAGCAGCAGCGAGGGGTTGGTCACGTGGGACGCGTAGACGGCGCTGCGTTCGGAGTACAGGCCCTCCGCATCGATGTCGACGCCCTCGGCGAGCCACTCCTCGACGCGGGCGAGCAGACGCTCGTCCGGGAAGGACCGGTGCAGCCGGGCCAGGGCCGCGCACAGCTCCCAGCGGTGGTTCGGGGTGTGCACCCCACCGGTCAGGAGACTGTCGGAGGCGGCGCCGGCGATCTCGGCGAGCGCGGCCGTGACGTCGTGCAGTCCCGGCCCCGCGCCGGCGGCGAGGACGTGCGCGTCGCACACGTCGTTGACGGTGAACGCGGAGTCCGGTGGTGACTGCACGTTGTCGCCGCCGGCGAAGAGGCCGGTGCCGGTCTGCACGGCCCGCAGGGCGTCGAGGTGGGTCATCGCGGCGGCGACGGCCTGCTCGCTGCCGTGCAGTGCCGAGTCCGGGGAACGGTATGCCGCGACCAGGGTCTTCACCCGGCGCGCCAGACCACGGTGCGGCACACCGGCGGGTTCCTCGTCGGGGTCGGCCGCCAGCGGGGCGGCCGTCCGGTCGGCGGCACGGGCCGCCGACCGGACGAACTCGTGGTCGAGCGGGGTCGGCAAGATCAGTCCTTCAGTCCGGCGTTGATGTCGGCGTTCATGACGTAACGCTGGAACACCAGGAAGACGACGATCAGCGGGACCATGGAGATGACCGATCCGCCCAGCACCACCGACCAGTTGATGTTCTGCGCCCCGACCAGGCTCTGGATGCCGATCTGCACGGTGAACTTCTCGGGGTCGTTGAGCATCAGCAGCGGCCAGATGTAGTCGTTCCACCTCCACTGGAACGACAGGATCGCGAGCGTCAGCATGATGGGCCGGGAGATCGGCACCATGATCCTCAGGAAGATCGACAGCTCGCGCGCGCCGTCGATGCGGGCGGCCTCGATGAGCTCGTCGGGGACCGTCAGGAAGAACTGGCGGAACATGAAGCAGCCGGTCGCGGTGAGCACGGCCGGGAGGATGATGCCGGCCAGCGAGTTGAAGAGGCCGAGGTCGCGGACCACCAGGAACTGCGGGGCGAGCATGACCTCGGACGGCAGCATCGTGGTGGCCAGGATGCCGACGAAGAAGACCTTGAGCCACTTGTTGTCGTACTTGGCCAGCGCGTACCCGGTGCAGCAGCTGACTCCCACCGTGAGGATCGTCGCGATCACACACACGATGGTCGTGTTGATGAAGTACTGGGAGAAGTTGGCGCTCTCCCACGCCGCCTCGTAACCCGACACGGTGGGGTTGTTCGGGAACAGCGTCAGCGGAAGGGAGAACAGGTCTCCCGCCGGCTTGAAGGAGCTGAGGACGAACCACAGCACCGGCACCCCGTAGAGGGCCGCCAGGACCCACAGCAGTGTCGTCGGGGCCACCGCGCGCCGAAGCCCACCGGTGGCCGCGCCGCTGGACCGCTTCTTGCGGACGGCCCGTCCGGGCCCGGCGTCGACCTTGCGTGGCATGTCTGTGGTTGTCATCGGTTCTCCACCCGCCGGTTGACCATCATCTGGACGATCGCGACGACCATCAGGATGAGCATGAGCACGAACGACGCGGCGCTCGCGTAGCCGATCTGGCCCGATTTGAAGCCGGTTTGGTAGATGTACTGGACCAGCAGGTTGTTCGACGTTCCGGGTCCGCCGTTGTTGAGGGAGGCGAACAGCGGGTACTCCTTCATCCCGTGGATGGTGTTGAGCAGGATGACGATGAAGGAAGTGGGCGCGATGCTCGGCAGCGTGATGCTGAAGAACTGACGCCACGGACCGGCGCCGTCCAGCGCGGCCGCCTCGTAGTACGACGTCGGTACGTTCTTGATCGCCGCGATGAACAGCAGCATGGAGAAGCCCGTCCAGGCCCAGGACGCCGCCACCACGACCACCAGCAGCGACAGGTCCGCGTTCGACTGCCACGGCACGGCGCTGCCGCCGAACTTCTCGATGAGGTAGTTGACCAGTCCGAAGTTCTCACCGAACAGCCACCGCCACAGGACACCCACGACGATGGGCGACAGCAGCCACGGGATGAAGAAGAAGACGCGGGCGACCGACACGCCCTTGGCGTGCTTGCTCACGAGCACGTTGGCGATGAGCAGCGACAACACGAAGTTCAACGGAACGAAGAGCACGGTGTACAGCAGCGTGCGGGTCATCGCGTCGTAGAAGGCGGAGTCCCCGAACAGGTTGCTGTAGTTGTCCAGTCCGACGAACTGGAACGCCCCCACACCCGTGTAGTTCGTGAAGGAGTAGACGAGCCCGATCACCGCCGGCCAGAGGAAGAACAGCGCGAAGAGCACGACATTGGCCGCGATGAGGACGAGCGGCGCAAGGGTGTACTTACTGCGTCTCCTGGGCGGGCTCACGGACACGTCCGACACGTCCGAGGCGCGTTTTGTCATCTTCCTGACTCCGTGCTGGTGGAATGGATTCCTGTGGGCTCACGCCATGAGCCCGGCATCACGCGGGCATCCAGGGCCGGGGGGGGGGGTGTCTGCCCCCCCCCCCGCCCCCTTTCCCCCCCCCCCCCCCCCCCCCCCCCGTTTTCCCCCTCCCCCCCTTTCTTCCCAGCCTCTCCCGCCCCCCTC
>NZ_JBHVGZ010000010.1:0-190238 GCF_042800355.1 Streptomyces sp. NPDC057623 | reverse complement strand
GCCTCAAGCAAGGACCCCGACATCACTGGGCAATCAGGGCCCGGTCGTCGTTTCCTCACCCCCCCCCCCGGCCCTGTGGCCTACGATCCGCCGCCGACCTGCTGGTTGTAGCCGGCCACGATGTTCTCCAGGGCCTTGCCGGCCGACTGCTGACCGTTGATCGCCTTGCCGAGTTCCGTCTTGGTCGGGTCCTCGGTGAGGCTCTTGCCCTTCAGCACCCAGTTCGTCTGCGCGCTGTTGAAGTAGCCGGAGATCGGGTCGTAGAGCGGGATCGACTCGTTGTACAGCTTGAACGCCGCCTGCGCCGCCTCGGACTTGAAGGGGTACTTCGGGTTCAGACCGCTCTCGACCGGCAGGAACCCGGACGCCTCGCACAGCGCCTGGTAGTGGGCCGGCTCGTACAGCCAGGACAGGAACTTCTTCGCGGCGGTGGCCGCGTCGGCGTTGTTGTTGAAGCCCACCGTCATGCCGCCGCTGTTGACGTCGCTGGCCTGCACCGGCTGGGCGGGGGTCGGGACGCTCGCCCACTCGAACTTCTTGATGCTGTCCGCGAAGGCGGGAACCTGCCACACCCCGGACCAGTAGGCGACGACGTCACCGCTCTGGAACATGGCCGACGGGTCGGCGCCGCTGGTCCACACCGACTTCGGCATGGTCTTGTCGTCGTTCCATCCGACGAAGGTGTTCACGGCCTTCTTGGTCGCCGCGTCCACCGAGAACTTGCCGGAGGAGTCCGCGTGGACGTACTTGCCGCCCATCTCGTACACCATGGCGCGCAGCCGGGAGGGTGACTGGTCGAAGGTCAGGGAGTACTTGGCGTCGGTCTTCTCGCGGACCTTGTTCGCCGCCTTGATGAACTCGGTCCAGGTCCAGGTCTTCTCGGGCGAGGTCGGGAAGGAGACACCGGCCTTCTCGAAGAGCGACTTGTTGATGAACATGCCGGAGGCGGTGACGTCCGAGGGGATGGACAGCACCTTCCCGGACGAGTCCTTGGCGACGAAGTTGGCGTTGATCTTGTTGCTCTTGTTGTTGGCGATGTCGCCGAGGTCGATCAGCTTGTTCGACCAGATCGGGTCCAGCTTCGGCACCGCCGCCACGTCGGGCAGGGAGTTCGCCTGCGCCGCGTTGCGCAGCTTCGCGTCGTAGCCGTCGTAGGGGATGTTGACGAGCTTGACCTTGACGCCGGTCTCCTTCTCGTACTGCGCCACCATCTTCTTCCAGCCCGCGTCCTGTCCCGGAACCGTGGAGATCCAGAACGTCAGCGACTTGGAGGTCCCGCCGGAGTCGGATCCTCCTCCGCAGGCGGTGAGCATCAGGGCACCTGCCGTTGCCACGGCAGCGAGGGGAACCAGGCGGCCTATGCCGCCGCGGCCGAGTCGGCGGGAGCGCCGCACACCCACAGTGGTCATCTTCGATCCCTTTTCGTCGTAGGGGACGGAGCACGGCGCCGACCGAGGCGGCACGGGTGCATTTTGCAGGAAAATTCGCTTTCCGGGGCCGCGGCCTCGCCCGGCCGCGTCGTCCACGCGGGGCGAGATCCCCGGCCGTCCTGGCCGTCACCGCACGGGCACGCCCTCATGCGGTTGCCGTATGTCGAGATACGGGCGGGACGCTCACCCCAAGTCGGCGTCCCGGCCGACTTAGAAAGCGCTTGTCCGGACATTGGCAGACCGAGTCCGAAACCGTCAATGCTTCATCCGCGCCACCTCGGTCACGGTTTGGACTCCTCTGGCCACCGCGAGGCGGGCCGCGCCCACCACGGTGCCGAGATCACCGACCTGGCTGCTGACCACCTCGGTGGGCCAGCTGAGCCGCTCCAGCTCGGCCCGCACACCGGCCAGGAGCTGCGGAAACGCGCCGGTGCTGCCGCCCAGCACGAGCAGTCCGGGGTCCAGTACGGCGGTCACGGCGGCGGCCAGCCGGCCCACGTCCACCGCGTGCCGGGCGACGACGGCACGGGCCGGGGCGCTGCCCTGTCCGGCGAGCGCGAAGAGCCGCTCGGCGGTACGGGGGCTGGAGCCCTCGGTATCCGGCCATGCCTCGGCGGCCCGGCGCAGCAGGGAGCGGGCCCCGATGTACTCCTCCAGGGCCTCGTGGCGGGGCTCCAGACCGTCGTCCCAGGGGTAGGGCAGCCGGGCGAGCTCTCCGGCGGCTCCGTTCGCCCCGGCCAGCACCTGACCTCCCACGACGATGCCGAGACCGATACCGACGCCGATCCGCAGGTAGCCGAAGGTGTGACGGCCGCGCGCCGCGCCCTCGTGCAGTTCGGCGAGCGCGGCGCAGTTGACGTTGTTCTCCAGATGGACGGGGACTCCGGGCGGCAGCGCGACGGCCACCGCGTCGAAGACAGGCCCCGCCTTGGCGGTCGCCGGGCGCATCCCGGAGCCCTCCTCGCCCCGCGCGGCGACGTCACCGACGGCCACGACGATGGAGCGCAGCGGGGCGTCGGCGGGCAGCGCGCCGAGCGCCTCGCGCACCACGTCGGCCGCCTCGGCCCGGGGCCCGGTGGCCTCGGCGAGCAGGGTGCCGTCCAGGGCGCAGCCGCGGACCCGGGTGACCGCGGGGCCGAGGTCGACGGCGAGCACGGCGCCGGCGGCCGGGCCGAGGCGGTATACGGCCGCGTTGCGGCCCGTGCCGCTGGAGGCGGTGCCGGAGTGGGCGGCCAGATGGACGCCCTCCAGTTCGGCGACGGCGGAGGAGACCGTCGGTTTGGACAGCCGCGCGAGGCTCGCGAGCTGCGGCCGGGTCGCGGTGCCGGCCTGGGCCAGCACGGCGAATACATGGCTCGCGCTCTCGGTCAGACGGGGGGCTCTTCCCACGTCGTGTTCCACAGTTCCCCCAGGTGACAGGCTGCTCTCCCGGGCCGATCGGCTCGGCGGAAGGCGGCGATGGGTTGCCCTGGCGCCGCGCGCGGCCGCCCCGGACGAAAGGCCCGGGAAGCGGACTGCGCGACGCCTATTGACACGCACTGTACTTCGTTAGTTAACTTCCTAACGAACGTCACGGTACTCGCCTGCCGTGGTCCGTCCAGAGGCCCGTCCCGGGGCTTCCCTAGCTCTTCAACTGTCTTGCCCTCCGGCACGGTTCGCCCGCCGTCGCAGCACACAGCGCACCGACGAAAGAGGATCCGTGCAGGACACCCCATTGTCTGGCCCTCTGCTGGTCGGCATCGACGTGGGCGGCACCAAGACGCATCTGCGCGCCCTCAGGGGCGACACCGTCGTGGCCGATCACGTCCGCCCCAGCAGCGGCTGGCGGCCGTGCGATCCGGTGGCCGCGGCCGGCTGGCTGGCCGCGCTGCTCGCCGAGGCCCTTCCCAAGGGCACGCGCCCGTCCGCGCTGGCCGTCGGCGCCCATGCCTGCGAGACCGCGCGTCAGTGCGCACAGATCCGTACCGCGCTCCAACTGCACTTGGACGCGCCCGCGCTGGTCGTGGGCGACGCCGAACTGATCGTGCCCGCAGCGGGCCTGGACAAGGGTGTCGGCCTGGTCGCCGGCACCGGATCCGTCGCCGTGGGCCGTTTCGCCGACGGCACACCGGTCCAGGTAGGCGGCTGGGGCGCGCTGCTCGGCGACGAGGGCGGCGGCGCCGGTCTGGTCCGCGAGGCCGTCCGTGCCGTATGGGCCGCGCACGACCGCGGCGAGGAGCCCGACGCGCTGGCACTCGGTCTGCTGGCCGCCTTCGACGTCCCCGAAGTACCCGCGCTCGGCGCCGCGTTGGAGTCCGTCACGGCGGCCTCCGCCGAGTGGGGCCGGCACGCTCCGGCGGTCTTCGCGGCCGCCGAGGCCGGCTCCCCGCTCGCCCGCACCGTGATCGCGGAGGCGGGCCGCGCCCTGGCCGCGCTCGTCGAACGCCTCGCCGCCCGTGGTGTGGTGGTCGACGACGTCGTGGTCGCGGGCAGTACCGTCCTCGCCCAGCCCCCGCTGTACGACGCCTTCGCGTCGGCACTGCGGGAGAGTGTGCCGACGGCCCGGCCGCTTCCCCTGCGGACGCCGCCGGTCGAGGGCGCGGTGGCGATGGCCCGTTCACTTGTGTGACATGTTCCGGTCGCCGACTCTCCTCCGCTCCGCCATGACTCGCCCGTAGATCTTCGCTCGTACGACCTCCCGGCCGCACGGCCGCAGAACTCAAGAGAGGCCACACCCATGCCGTCATCCGCCGGGCAGCACTCCCCCGCGCCGCTCACCGAACGCACCATGAGGCGAAGGGGGTTCCTCAAGACCTCCCTGGGCGCCACGGCCGGCCTCGTGGCCGCGCCCACCCTCGTCAGCTGGCTGGCCGCGGCGGACGCGAAGGCCGCCGCGACCGCCGCCGCGTTCGTCGACGACTACAGGACGAACGTCGTCGCCAACCAGACGCCCGAGACCAACGCGGTCGTCCGCGTCCTCGGCGGCTTCGCGAAGGTGTGGAAGACGGGCGGCGCCTGGGACACCGGCACGCCGCTCGCGCCCGAGGTGCTGCGCGCCAACATGCGCTACTGCGCCCGGATCACCGCCGTGCGCACGGACGCTCAGGCGAAGGAATCGTTCATCATCGACCGTCAGCACCAGAGCTACTCGGTGATCGCCGGGCTCGGTCCGCTGGCCGACCTGTACAAGTCGGGGGCCAAGGCGGTCACTTCGATCACGAGCGCGCCGGAGGGCACCCCGGCCGGGAAGATCAGCGACGCCCTGCCCGCCGACGCCCCGGCCGGTTCCGCGATCGGCGCGGGCTCGTACGACTCGGAGCTCGGCGACGTGGCCAGGCTGGTCGACACCGTGCGCGGCCCCTTCGCGTCCGGGAACCCGGCCAAGTTCGCCTTCCAGTACCCGCGCCCGTGGCGGATGAACGAGGACAGCGAGGTCGTCGACACCGGCAAGAAGGACGCGTTCGGCTTCCCCGTCTACGACTCGAAGGTGGTCGTCGCCCCGCAGCTGCTGCGCCAGCGCGGCGAGAACCCGGCCGAGGACGGCGGCTTCCCCAGCGGGCACACCAACGCCCTGCACCTGGCTGCCCTGGCGTACGCCTACGCCGTGCCCGAGCGTTTCCAGGAGCTGGTGACCCGGGCCTTCGAGCTCAGCCACACCCGCATCGTGGCCGGCATGCACTCCACGGTCGACGTCCTCGGCGGTCGCATCATGGCCACGGCCCTGGCCGCCGCCGCCCTCGCCGACCCGGCCAACGCGGCGCTCAAGGCCGCCGCCCGCGCCCAGGCCCTCGCGTACTTCAAGGAGCGGACCGGCACGACGGCCGACACCCTGTACGCGTACGCCCACTCCGCCGACGCCGGCACCGACCCGTACGCCGACCGGGACGCCAACGCCCGCGCAGTCAAGCCCAAGCTGACGTATGTGCTGACCCGGCGCGGCCGCGACGAGCCCCTGACCGTGCCGAAGGGCGCCGAGGTGCTGCTGGAGACGCGCCAGCCGTACCTGACCGCGGCCCAGCGCCGCGAGGTGCTGCGCACGACCGCGCTGCCCGCCGGGTACGTCCTGCTGGACGGCTTCGAGCAGTGGGGGCGGCTCGACCTCTTCACGGCGGCGGACGGCTACGGCGCCTTCGACTCCGACGTGACCGTCACGCTCGACGCCGCGGCCGGGGGCTTCGGCGCGGCGGACACGTGGCGCAACGACATCCGCGGTGAGGGCGCTCTGACCAAGCGCGGTTCCGGGACGCTCACGCTGACCGGGCACAACCGGTACCACGGCGGCACGGTCGTCGGCGCGGGTGTGCTGGTCGCCGGGTCCGCCAACGCTCTCGGGCAGGGTGACGTGCGCGTCGAGGGCGGCACGCTCCGCGGCGACAAGGTGCTGCGGGTGCGCGGCTCCTACGTCCAGGAGGGCGACGCGACCCTGGAACTGCTGCTCCGCAAGAACCACGGTCCGGCGCTCGAGGTGTCCCGGCGGGTCGTGCTGGGCCGGGGCAGCGTGCTGTCGCTGCGCCTCGACGCCGAGCGCGCGCCGGCCGCGGGGACCACGATCCCCGTCATCGAGGCGTCCCAGCTGCGTGGCCAGTTCGACCGGATCGAGCTGAACTCCGACAGGCTGCGGGCCGTACCCCTCTACACGACGGAAGGTCTGTCGGTACGACTCCTGAAGCGGTGACGCCGTCCCCGGCGGGGGCTGGTGCAGAGTAGGCCCATGGGCCGGCTCCGGATCAGCTCCCGCCGCCGCGGGGCCGACGGCCCCGCGGAGCGGATGATGGCGCTCGAACGGCACTCGGCCACGACTTCGGACCCTGCCCCGACTTCGGTCCCGGACCCGGCGCCGCAGGAGCGCTCCGGCCCGCCCGACGCGCTGCCCTCACACCCCCGCCGGCGACGCCGGCTCGTCGCGCTCCTCGTGGGCCTGCTGCTGGCCCAGATGGCCGTCGCGATGGTGACGACGGCCGTGCGGCAGACTCCGACCATCGACGAGCCCGTGTACGTGGGCACTGCGGCCGAGTATCTGCACGAGCACCGCGTGGTCCACAACCCCGAGCATCCGCCGCTGGGAAAGCTCGTCGTCGGCGTCGGGTTGGTGTGGGCGGATCCGCGGGTCGATCCCTCCTTCACCGGCGATCAGGGCCGGTTGGGGCGGCATCTGCTGTACGAGTCCGGGAACGACCCTTGGCGTCTGATGCTGTTCGCCCGGCTCCCCGTGATCGTCCTGACGCTTGCGTTCGGGTTGGCCGTTTTCGCCTTCGCCGGTGAACTGGCCGGTGCGGCGGGTGGGTTGGCGGCACTCGGCCTGTACGCCTTCTCCCCCGACGTCATCGCCCATGGCTCGCTGGCCACCCTGGACGTGCCGGCGGCCGGGTTCGTGCTGGTGTCGGTCTGGCTGCTGTGGCGGGCCCGCCGCCGCCCGCGGTGGTGCGTGCCGCTGGCCGGAGTGGCGCTCGGTGCGGCCCTGGCGACGAAGATGAGCGCGTTGGCGGTGGTCCCGGTGGTACTGGCGCTCACCGCCCTGTCCGTGTGGTGCGCGAGGCCGTCCGCCGAGCCCCGCCGCAGGGCGCTGGTACGAGCGGTCGCGGGCGCCGGCGTGGTGGCGCTGGTCGCGATCGCCGTCGTATGGGCGTCGTATCTGGCGGTCGATCCGCGGCTGCTCTGGTCGCCGCAGCAGCATGTGCCCGTCGTGCACGGGCTACGGGGACTCGCGGTGGATCTGCTGCCGTTCCCGGAGGCGTACCGGGACGGGATGCGCATCCAGTTCGGCTTCGAGAACCACCCCTGGCAGGGCTTCCTGTTCGGCCGGCTCTACACGGGCTCGCTCTGGTACTACCTGCCGGCCGCGCTGCTGGTGAAGACGCCGCTCGGCATGCTCGCCCTGTGGGCGGCGGGTGCCGTGGCGCTGGTGGCCGTGCGGCGGCTGCGGCGCGCGGCGCCGTATCCGCTGGTGCCGGCCACCGTGCTGCTCGCCTCGGCCATGCTGGGGGCGCGGGACTTCGGCACGCGGTACGCCGTCTTCGTCCCGATGTTCCTGGCGGTGGCGGCGGGCTGTGTGCTCGCGGTGCGGTGGCGGTGGGCGCCGGTCGCGGTGGCGGCACTGGTGCTGTTCGTCGCGGTCAGCTCGCTGCGGACGTACCCGTACTACCTGCCGTACTCCAACGAGGCGTTCGGTGGTCCGGCGAGGACGCATCTGCGGTTGCACGACTCGAACGTGGACTGGGGTCAGGATCTGGGCCGGCTCGCGGACCGGCTGCGCGAGCGGTACCCGGACGAGCGGATCTGGCTCGTGTACAAGGGCAGCGGAGTGCCGTCCTACTACGGCATCCACGCCGCCGATCCGCGCGAGGTGCCCGCAGGTGAGGTGCGCGGACTGCTCGTCGTGTCCGATTCCTCCGTGGCCAAGGCGACCGGGCGGCTGGCCGAACTGATCGACAGCAGTCGCCCGATCGACACGGTCGGCCATTCGATCACCATCTATCGGCGCTGACCGCGTCCCCCGGGGACCTCGCTCCAAGCCTGGTCAGCACAGTGTGTGAGCTATGTTAAAGCACTGTGGAAGACAAAGGAGGCGCCCTGCCGTCGTCGCAGCAGGCACGCGCGCAGGCATCCGCGATCACTTCGGGAAAGACCGCTCCGGAAGCTGAGGCATCCCCGACTTCCCAGCTCAGGGCGCTCTTCGACCACCCCCGCCTGTCCCCCGGACAGCGACGCATCGCCCAGTACCTGATCGAGCACATCACCGAAGCGGCGTTCCTCTCGATCACCGACCTCGCGGAGCGGGTCGGTGTCAGCCAGCCCTCGGTGACACGCTTCGCCGGTGCGGTGGGGTTCAGCGGTTACCCCGCGCTACGGGAGAAGCTCCAGGCGATCGCCCTGGGCAGCCTCGCCGGGGGCCCCGCGGCGGCCGAGGAGAACGGCGCCAACGAACTGCAGTCCGCCGTGGACGCCGAGATCGAGAACCTGGAGAACCTGCGGCGCGACTTCGCCGACCCCGATCAGGTGATCGACATCGGCCGCAAACTGTCGCAGTCGACCCCGCTGACCATCCTCGGGCTGCGCATCTCGGCTTCCCTCGCCGAGTACTTCGCCTACGCGGCGCGCCGGATCCACCCCGATGTGCGGCTGGTGACCAGCGGCGGCAGCGTGGCCTACGACGCGCTGCTCCAGTCGCGCGAGGCCGGCGGCACCTGGGTGCTGGCGTTCTCCATGCCCCGCCACGCCCAGGAGACCCTGACCGCCGTGCGGGTCGCGCGCAGTGCCGGCCTGAAGGTCGCCCTGATCACCGACCTGGCGCTCGGGCCGGTGGCCGACACCGCCGACATCGTCTTCGCCACCGGCACCGGCTCCCGGCTGGTCTTCGACTCCTACGCCGCGCCCGGCGTGATGGCCGCCGCGCTCCTCCAGGCCATGACCGACGCCGACCCGGAGCGCACCCAGGCGCGGCTCGAGGACTACGAGCACGTCTCCGACCAGCACCAGTTCTTCCTGCGGGACTGATCCCGCCGCGACCGGCCTTCCGGACCGATCGTCCGCCCTGACGGGCGCAGCCCACTCCAGCCGAACCACCACACCATGGGGCCATTCCTTTCAAATCACGCATGAATGTTTTCATGCGCCTTGAAAAGCGGACGGCATATATAAATACTTCACACGCACCATCCGCCCGCCGAAAGCAGCCGGTCCGCTCATGCGCACGTCACCCCATCCGTCGTGCGACTGCCGTCTGCCTTCCGGGCTCCTCAACGAACACCCGTTGCCGCCGTCTCCTACCCGCGTCGGCGCTCGGGCTGTTCGGTCGGGCATCGCCTGCGCGAGCGCCCGTGGCGGCGGCCCCGGTCATCCCCTAGGCCGGGGCCGCCCCGACTCCGTCGGACACCCAGACGACGCCGCACACCCGGAAGCGATGACCATGACCCTGACGAAGACGCGCATCGGCAGCTCGGACTGGCCGTGCCAGGTCAAGACCCCCGGTTCCTACGACTGGGAACGCTCGGCGGCCAAGTGGCTGCGTGAGCTGGTACCGGCCCGCTACGCCAGCTACCCGGCGCTGATCCGCCACCCCGTGCTGCTCGCCCGCCATGCGCAGATCCAGGTCCAGAACGAGATCCGGGTCGCGCGCACCGCGCTCCAGACCGCACGTGCCGACCTGCCCGCCCTCGGCATGCCCGAGTCGGTCATCGAACACACCATCAAGATGTACGCGGCGGAGGTCATGCAGTTGCAGCACATCGCCCGGAGCGTGCGCGCGGTGTCCCAGGCACTGGTCGACCGCGGGCGCTGACCGGCCGTCGCCGGGCGTCAGGACGCGCCGGCCGTCGCCGCGCAGGTGACCTCCGCCGAGGGGGCACCGGACTGCGAGGTGTGGGCGATGAAGCCGAAAGTGACGCTCGCCCCGGGCGCCAGACTGCCGTTCCATGACGCGTTGGCGACGGTGGTGGAGCCGTCCCGGGTCGTGGTGAGAGTGCCGTCCCAGACCTGGGTCAGGCGAGCGCCGCCGTCCGGCACGACGGTCGCGGTCCAGCCGGAGACGGGGGAGGCGGGCGCGTTGGTCACGGTCACCTCACCCTGGTAGCCGCCCTGCCAGCTGTTGACGGTCCGGAAGGACGCGGTACAGGCGGAGGAGTCACCTGAGCCGCCCGCTTCTCCGGCGCCGGGTGCGCCCGGCGCGGACTCGGCCGGTGCGGAGGCGGTGGCCGAGGGGGCCTGGTCCTGCGCCCCGGCCGCCGCGCCGTCGACACGGCCGGACAGCAGGAGTGCGCCACCGAAACCGACGACCGCCGCCGCCGTCACGGTGACCGCGACGGCGGCGCGCCGGAATCCGGGGCCGGACGCGGCCGGACCGGGGCGGACGACACCGCCGCGCGGCGCGATCCTCGTCTCCTCGACGACGGGCGGGAGTTCCTGCGTCGCGTCCTCGGCACCGGGCAGGGAACGGGGCACGGCCACGCTCTCGTAGCCGCCGCCCTCCCGCTCCAGCTCCTTGAACAACTCCGCGAGGGCGTCGGTGCGGCGTGGGCGCAGGACACGGATCGGTTCCAGAGCCGGGTCTTCGTCGGGCTGAGCGGGGTCGGGCCGTGTGGGCACGCCGATCTCCTTCCGTCCCGTCTTCACGGGCTTCACCATTCCCCGAGAAGTGATACGGCGTTGCCGTCCCCCCTGTTCAGCGAGATGCGCCCGGAGCCTCGCCGACCGGGGCGGGGCCGCGGTCAGGCCCCCGCTGCGAGGAACCGCCGCAGGGACGTCTTCATCGCGGCGACAAAGGCGTCCCTGCTCGTGTCGTCCAAGGCGTCCAGGGACAGATAGGGGTTGAGGTCCTCCAGCTCGACCAGCAGCAGCTCGCCGCCCGGCGCGCGGCAGGCGTCGACGCGCTGAATGCCGTGCCCGAGGCCGTTCCACTCGACGAAGCGCCGGGCGAACTCCAGGTCGCCGTCGGTGGGTTCGTACGGCTCCAGTTGCCAGCGCCGGTCGGTGTGCGGCGCGTACAGGGCGTACTGGAAGTCGTGGTCGACGAAGTAGAAGGAGACCTCGTACGCGAAGTCGACGCAGGGCTGGACCAGCACGTCCCCGTCGATCAGCACGTCCCCGGAGAGCAGTTCGCGCACTTCCTCCGCGGAGACGATCCGCAGCCCGATCGAGTCGGCGCCCAGCTTGGGCTTGACCACATACCGCTCGGCGTCGGGCAGCAGGTGCAGGTCCTCGGCGCGGTCCACGGTGGGGATGACGGGGTAGCCGGCGGCGGTCAGGTCGAGCAGGTACTGCTTACCGGCCATGTCCGCTCTGCCGGACAGCGGGTTGTAGACGCGCGTCCCGGCGTCGAGCGCACGGCGGCGGAAGTCGTCGTACACGTCCTGGTAGGCCAGCACGGGGCCGCTGTTGCGTACGACGACCGCGTCGAAGGCGGCCATGAGCGCGGCCGCGTCCCGGGGGTGGCACAGGGCGAGGTCGAAGTCGTCGCGCAGTCGGGAGGTGAGGAGGATGTCCTCGTCGCAGTAGCGGCGCCCGCGGGCCGGGTAGGCCAGGTCGGTGACGTACAGGACGCGGGGGCGGGCGGGCGTCATGCGGGGCTCCTCGGCTGCGGCGGCAGCCGATCGTATGCGGCCCGCCACTCACCGGACAAATGTCCGGTCGGTCGAGGTCACAGCACCGCAGCGGCCAGGCAGCACTGAGTACCCTGCGAGCAGCGCACTGAGTGCCATGGGTCTCGCTCTGGTGCTACGTTCGCGTTCATGAGCTCCAGCAGTGCGGCGCCCGGTCGCGGTGAGAAGGCGGAGGCCGTGGCGGCGAAGCCCCCGATGCGGGAGGCGCTCGTGGCGGCGGCCTTCCAGCTGTTCCTGGAGCGGGGGTACGAGCAGACGACGGTCGACGACATCGTGACGCTGGCCGGTGTCGGGCGGCGGTCGTTCTTCCGCTACTTCCCGTCCAAGGAGGACGTGGTCTTCCCGGACCACGAGCGGTGTCTGGCGGACATGACGGCGTTCCTCGGCGCGAGCGACGAGGAGCACGAGCCGGTGCGGCGGGTGTGCGACGCGGCCCGGCTGGTGCTGCGCATGTACGCGGAGAATCCGACCTTCTCGGTGCAGCGCTACCGGCTCACCAAGCGGGTGCCGGGGCTGCGCGCCTACGAGCTGTCGGTGGTATGGCGGTACGAGCGCGCCCTCGCCGAGTATCTGCGCCGGCGTTTCGCCGGCCGGCGCGACGGCACCCTGCGGGCCGATGTGATCGCCGCCGCCGTGGTCGCGGCGCACAACAACGCGCTGCGCTCCTGGCTGCGCTCGGACGGCCAGGACGATGCGAGCGCCGCGGTGGACCATGCCCTGGGCTATGTGCAGTCCACCTTCGGTGTCACCCCTCCCCCGCGTCCGGCCGACGGCCCGTCCGGCGATCCGGCCGGCGATCCGGCCGAGGACGTGGTGGTCGTGGTGTCCCGGCGCGGTGCCCCGCTGTGGCGGGTCGTGCAGGAGATCGAGACCACGCTCGGGCGCGACTGAGCGAAATTGGGGGTACGCAGTGCCTTTACGGGTGGCACTGAGTGCCATACGCTGAGGCCGTGCACGGTGGCACGGTGAACCGGGCACGTGCGTGCCCGGGCGACCCGCGCACGTGGGATTCCGGCCCAGCGCAGGGAGTTGACCAGCGTGTACCACCCCTCAGGAAGCGTTGTTCGTCCGACCGTCGGCTCCGCGACCGGCGTACTCGACCCCACGGCCGCAGACCGGGAGGCCATCCATTTCCAGCGCTGCACCTGGTGCGGCACCGCCATGTACCACCGGCTGCTGTGTCCGGTCTGCCAGGGCAGTGATCTGCGGACGGAGCGCAGCGAGGGGGTGGGGACCGTCCGGCACGCCACCGTCGTCCACCGCAACACCCCCGCCGCGCGCAATGTGTCCCTCATCGAGATGGCCGAGGGGTTCGTCGTGCGCGGCCGGGTCATGGGCCCGCTCATCGGCATCCACAGCGGGGACCGGGTCCGCTTGTCCACGGCGAAGGACCCGGTCCGCAGCGAGCCGGTGTTCCAGCTGGTCGACGAGCCCTACCGCGCCTGGACCTGACCACCCTGACCGCCTGGCCTCTCCCGGAGAGCGGGGATCAGCTCCCGCACGTCGACGGGCCGTCCCGTCTCGAAGCACTGGTTGGCGGCGAGCCCGACCGTCAGGGCCAGCGCGCCGTCGCGTTCGGTGGCCGTGAGGTGCGCCGCCGTACGGGCTGCCGTCCCCGTGTCGGCCGGCCGCGCTGGCCCGACTGGGCCGAACAGGGCGTCGAGCATGCGCGGGTCTCCCCCGCCGTGGGCCTCGTGGGCGGTCACGAGCGGCAGGTCCACCGGGGGCTGCCACAGCGCACGCAGCGTGAGCCGCGCTCCGCCCGCGTGCTCCGCGGCCGTGTCCCCGTGCAGCGCACCGCTGCTTGAGCCCATCCGCGTCCGGGGCCGCTGCCAGCGGCTCTCCTCGACCTCCAGTTCCAGGCGTCCGGCGCTGCCGTTGAACATGCCCCGGTAGCCCTCCCACGGGGAGTACGCCGTGAGGTGGTACGTGACCGTCGCGCCCCGGGCGTAGCGCACGAGGACGGCCATGTCGTCCTCGATCGTGACGGGCCCGTCGAAGACGTTGCGGTCGCGGAGGTAGCCGTTGTCCGGCTCGGCGTCGAGGTAGAGGGCGCGAAGGGTGTCGTCGGCCGCCAGGTCCAGGGCGTAGGGGTCGTCGGCGGCCTGGTCGGCGCCGTGAGCGCGGACGTAGTCCCGGCGCAGTCCGTGGCGTTCGCCCGCCGCACGGCCGTAGAAGCCGAGCCGTCCGTAGCCGAAGACGTCCCTCGGCTCGTCCGCGAGCCACCAGTTGACCAGGTCGAAGTGGTGGCCGGCCTTGTGCACCATCAGGCCGCCGCTGTGCCGCTTCTCCCGGTGCCAGCGGCGGAAGTAGTCGGCGCCGTGGCGTACGTCGAGCAGCCACTCGAAGTGGACGGAGAGGATCTCGCCGATCGCCCCGTCTGCGAGCAGGTCGCGGACCGTCTCGTGCACGGGGTTGAAGCGGTAGTTGAAGGCGACGGTGAGGGAGTTCCCGGTGTCCCCGACCGTGTCGAGGATGCGGGCGCAGCGGTCCGCGTCGATGGTCATCGGCTTCTCCGTGACCACGCGGCAGCCCGCCCTGAGGGCGGGGACGATGTAGCGGTCGTGTTCGGCGTCGACGGTGGTCACGACGACCTCGTCGATGCCCTCCTGGGTGAGCATGTCGGTGAAGCGGTCCGGCTCCCACTGGGTGGCGGGGGGTGCGCCGCGGTCGGCCAGCAGGCGGTTGTGGAAGGCCATGCGAGTGGGGCTGGGATCACAGAGGGCGGCGACGCGGTGGCCGGGGCGTTCGGCGAGGGCCCGGGTGAACGTCTGCGCGCGGTGGCCGGTGCCGACAACGGCGGCGCGGCGTTGGGGAGTTCGGCTCATCGTGGTGGCCTTTCCCCTCGTTCGCCCGCCCACTCCTCCATGTCACTCTTCCCTCGCTCCACAGGCAACGCACAAGTACCTCCTTCCGTCCTCCCCGGGTGAGGGGCCCGGGGCCGTCCCGGTGCGAACGGAAGGAGGGGCACGTGATCCGTGCCCGGCGATGGGGGTCCCCCCGCGCGAGCAGTGTTCGAGCGTGGGGGAGGGTCACCGCCCTGGCGGTGCTCACAGTGGTGGGGGCGTCCCCAGGGTGGGCTCAGGCTCAACAGGCGTCCGGCTCACGGCCGCCCGCGAACACGGCCGACGACGGTGACGGTCTGCCGGCCGACTGGAGCGTCACGGGTGAGGGGGCCGCGCGCAAGCTGGTGTGGCGGTCCGACGAGCGCGTCCCGATGGGAGACGCCCGGGTCGAGTTCTACGCCGGTGACCGGCTGCTCGGCCGCCCCGCGCCGGCGAAGGACGGGCGTACGTTCCGGCTCGGTCTCGACGGGGTTCCGCTGGACTCCACAAGGGACCTTCAGGTCCGTTCCTCGGGGCGCCGGTTGGACGCGCCGGAGACGACTTCCGGCGGCGCGCGCCCGGCGGTGACCGTCCCGCGGCGACTGCCGGCGAACCAGGTCGACCCCGGGAGGCCGGGCTCGTACCGCACCGTCACGGGCGAGTACGACCTCGCCCCGGTACGGCTGCCCGGGTTCGCCGAACCGGTCGAGATGAAGGCGGTGGTGGTGGCGCCCAAGGGCGCGGACGGCCGCCGGCCGCTCGCCCTGTTCCTCCACGGCCGCCACTTCACCTGCTACACCCCGCAGGGCGAGACCGACGGCGAGTGGCCCTGCGCGGCCGGCTCCAAGCCGGTGCCGAGCCACCGTGGCTATCTGCGCGACCAGCGGCTCCTGGCCTCCCAGGGCTATGTGACGGTGTCGGTCTCCGCCAACGGCATCAACGGGCAGGACTGGAACGCCGAGGACGGCGGCGCGCAGGCCCGTTCCTCGCTCGTGCGGCAGCATCTCGCCCGCTGGGCCGGCTGGTCCGCCCATCCGAGCACGGCACCGGCGGTCGTACGCAAGGCGCCCAGGGCCGATCTGTCCCGGGTGCTGCTGGTGGGCCACTCGCGGGGCGGTGAGGGTGTCAACCGGGCCGCGATGGACAGCCTCTACCCGCCGCCCGCGCCGCAGGACGGCTACCGCGGGCCGGTGCGCTGGCACATTCGCGGCACCGTGCTCATCGGCCCGACGATCTTCGGCCAGAACCCGGTGGCGGACGTGCCGTCGATGACGGTCCTGCCGGGCTGTGACGGCGACGTCTCCGATCTCCAGGGCGAGGTGTACGTCGACGGCACCCGCCGGGTCAGCCGCGGTGCCGCGCTGCACAGCGCCGTGTACGTGGTGGGCGCCAACCACAACTACTTCAACAGCGAGTGGACGCCGGGGCAGGCCGTGGCGCCCGCCGACGACGACTTCTGGCACGACGAGGAGCAGACCGACCCGGTCTGCTCCCCCGGTACCCGCACCCGGCTGACCGCCGACCAGCAGCACCAGGCGGGCGCCACCTACATCGCGGCGGCGGCACGGCTGTTCGTCGCCGGCGACGACCGCGTCCGCCCGCTGCTCGACGGCTCGGGCCGCCGCGCGCCCTCGGCCGATCCCGCACACGTCCTCACCCACGCGGTGGGCGCGCGGCGCGGCGCCGCGTTCCTTCCGGACGGCAAGGTCACCGTGAGCGGAGGCCGGCTGTGCTCGGCGGTGGATCCCTCTTCGGCGACCGCCTGTCTCGCGTCGGAGACCGCCGGTACCTCTCCGCACTTCGCCCGCTGGGAGACCGACCGCGAGCCCGGCCGCCGCGCGGTCGCGCTGCGCTGGTCCGCGGCGGGGTCCGCCGTCCGGGTACGTCCCGACCGGCCGTTGTCCCTGAAGGGCGCCAAGGCACTGGCGCTGCGCGTCATCGTGCCCCCGAACAGCACCGGAACGCGGTTGGACGTCTCCGTCACCGACACCGCCGGGCGGCATCGGACCCTCGGCCGCGTCGAGGTCGACGGGCTGCCGGGGACGGACCGGACCGCTTCGTACTGGGCGCGCGAGGTGCGGGTCCCGATCGGCGCCGACGACGCGGCCGCGCTCGACCTGCGGCACGTCGACTCGCTGGAACTGACGCCGCGCACGAGGTCCGGGCGGGCCTGGCTGATGGACGCCTGGGCCTGGCGGCCGGGCACACCGGCGGTGCGGGAGGCGGCGCCGGCCCGCGTCGACGTCGGCCGGCTGACCGTCAAGGAGGGGGACTCGGGCGAGCGTACGTACCGGGTGCCGGTCCAGGTGACGGGGCGGGGCGCCGGACAGGTACGGCTGTTCGTCACCGATCCGGTCACGGGCAAGGTCACGGACCGGCTCGTCACAGTGCGGCCCGGTGCGCACGACCTCGACGTCCCGGTGAAGGTCACGGGCAACGCCCGCTACGGCGACGACCTCGCGCACGACGTCTTCGTGAAGGCGGTGCGCACCAGCGTGGTCGGCTCGCACCGGGGCGGGGTGACCGCGCAGAACGACGACCCGTTGCCCACGATGGGGGTCACGCCGATCGCGGACCGGGTGAGCGAGGGGAAGCCGCTGAAGTGGCGGGTGACCCTGTCCGCGGCGGCCGATGCCGAGGTGAGCGGTAGGTTCACCGTGCTTCCGGTCACCGGCGGTCAGGAGCTGTCCACCAAGGACGTCGACCCCGCCTGGCTCCAGGACTCCTCCGGCGCCTCGCCGGATCCGGAGCGCCCGCTGTCCGAGGTGGACGGTCTCTCCGTGTGGGTGTCCGTCCCCGCGGGCGCGACGAGCACGGAGCTGACCTTGCCGACCCGCACCGACGGGGTGGCCGAGCCGGCCGAGTCGGTGCGCCTGCTGTTGTCCGACGACTCCGGTGAACCGCCGCACGGCCGGCCGGTGGTGACGGGCACGGTGCTCGACGCGCCGTGAGACACACCTCGCGGGCGGGTGCCGGACACCCGCCCGCGAGGGCACGTTCGCGCGCCGTGGTGCGTGAGCAGGACCCGCCCGGCGGCGCCCCGGCGACCTGAGCCCCGAGCTTCTCGTCCTCGGCCGGTCGGGTCAGCCGGCCGGCGTGAGGGTGACGCGAATGCCGACCGTGCCGTTCGCGCCTCGGCGCAGTCGGCTGCCGAGGAGGGTGAGGCGGCCGGTGATGCCGTACTTGCGGGCGATGAGCCTGCGGTAGTGGGCGCTGGTCGGCCGGTCGCAGATCTCGGCGGTGGCGGGGACCTGTTCGCCGGTCGGCCTGCCCCGCAGGTCGCAGGGGCCGACGAGGACGTCGCCGCGGGCGCGGATGCGCTTGACCTTCCACGAGTCGGCGACCGTCCAGACGCCCAGCGCGTCCGCGTCGCGGACCACCCAGACCGGGGTGGCGACCCCGGTGCCGTTCTTGCGGTAGCTGGTGACGAGCAGGTACTTGCCCGCGCCGAGCGACTCCAGCATCTCCAGCGACGAATCGTCCATGGCCGAAAGTGTAGGCAGCGAGGTCGGGGACGCCGAGGGGCGCCCCCGCAGCACACCTCAGTCGAGGGCCGCCGCCATCCGCCGTACGCCTTCGGTGATCAGCTCGGGTGACGTCGCCAGGTTCAGGCGTACGTGTCCCGCTCCCCCGGTGCCGAACGGGATCCCGGAGTTGAGCGCGACCCGGCCGCGCCGCAGGAAGACGTCCGCCGGGTCGTCGCCGAGGCCGAGCGCGCGGCAGTCGAGCCAGGCGAGGTACGTGGCCTCGCCGGGGCGGTAGGCGATCGCGGGGAGGTGCTCGGCCAGGAGGTCCGCGCACAGGCGCCGGTTGTCGTCCAGACCGGCGAGCAGGGCGTCGAGCCAGGCCGTGCCGTCGCGCAGGGCGGCGCTGTGGGCGATGATGCCGAGGTGGCTGGGCCCGTGGCTGACCTCTTCGGGCAGACGCGCCAGGTCGGCGGCGGCTTCGGGGCCCGCGACGGCCAGTGCCGCCTTGAGGCCGGCCAGGTTCCAGGCCTTCGACGCCGACATCAGCGACAGCCCGCCCTCGGCGCCCGGGACGCTCAGATACGGGACGAAGTCGACGCCGCCGGTGGTCAGCGGGGCGTGGATCTCGTCGGCGACGACCCGTACACCGTGGCGGTCGGCGAGCGCGGCCACGGCGGCCAGTTCACCGGCGGTGTGCACGGTGCCGGTCGGGTTGTGGGGGCTGCACAGCAGGAAGGCGGCGCGTCGGCCGCCCGTGGTCACCCGGCGGAAGGTGTCGTCCAGGGTGTCGAGGTCGATGCGCAGGTCGGAGCCGAGCGGCGCCTCGACCACTCGGCGGTCCATGTGCTCGACGAACTGGTAGAACGGCGGATAGACCGGTGAGTTCACCACCACCGGATCGCCCGGTCCGGTGACCAGTTTGAGCATTTCGACCACACCGAGCATCACGTCGGGCACGATCGCCGTCCGCTGCACGGCGAGCCCGTACCAGCCCCATCGCTTCTCCGCGAATCCGGCGAGTGCCTCGGCGTAGCCGGTGCCCGCAGGGTAGCCGGTGTCGCCGAGCGCGAGGGCCTCGGTGAGCGCGTGGACGACGGGTTCGGCCAGCGGCACGTCCATCTCGGCCACCCACAGCGGCAGGACGTCGTCGGGGTAGGCGCGCCACTTCATGCTCGTACGACATCGGAGCCGGTCGAGGGTGAGGGCGCGCAGGGGATTCGGTTCACCGGACGTCTCGTGCGGGATCCTGGTCATGGGGCTCAACATAGGGGGCTGTGCGGGGGCCGGGTACCGCTGGCGCGGGGGCCGGCGCAGGAACGGTCACCCGGTCGGTGAACACGGGCGGGCCGGGCCACGTATGGAGAGAGGGTGCTCAACTACGGGAGGGCCCCGCGGCGTTGCCGCCGCGCTGTACTGGTTCGGGAGCTCTGCATGAGGCACGCACGACGACGTCTCGTCCGGCGAGTGACACGGCTGGCGGCCGTCGGCGGACTCCTCCTCGGAGGAACGATGGTCACACGCGCCGTGGCGAGTGAGCCTCCCGACGCGTCGGCCCTCCCGCGCACCTACGCCGCTTCGGCCGCCGGCACCGGCAGCGACCTGGTCGCGAAGCTGGGTGCCTCCCGTACGGCGGGCAGTTGGATCGGTGCCGACGGCAAGCCGGTCGTCGCGGTCACCGACGAGGCGGCGGCGGCCGAGGTGCGCGAGGCGGGCGCCGCGGCGAAGATGGTCGACCACAGCATGGACGAGCTGAAGTCGGCCACGTCGACGCTGCGTTCGGCGCCCCGGGTCGCTGGTACGGCGTGGGTCATGGACTACCAGTCCAACCAGGTGGTCGTTCGGGGCGACAGCACCGTTTCGGCGGGCGACTGGTCCCGGATGACGGACCTCGCGGGCGACATCGGCGGCTTCGTCCGGATGGAGCGCACCGAGGGCACGTTCACCACACGGCTCAACGGCGCGCTGCCGATCCTGTCGACGGCCGGGCGCTGTTCGGCCGGTTTCAACGTCACGGACGGAAAGCGTGACTTCATCCTGACGGCGGGGCACTGCGGGCCCGACGGCTCCGTGTGGTTCTCCGACACGCGGGGCACCCAGCAGATCGGCCAGACCATCGAGCAGAACTTTCCCGGCGGCGACTTCTCCCTGGTCCAGTACGCGAGTGGCAAGGCCGGCGCCGGGGCGGACGTCGTGTCCCTCGGTGAGGGCAAGGGCGTACGGATCACCGGTGCGGCCGATCCCGCCGTCGGGCAGCGGGTGTTCCGCAGCGGCAGCACGAGCGGCTTGCGCGACGGTGAGGTGACGGCGCTCGACGCCACGGTCAACTACCCCGAGGGGACGGTGACGGGGCTCATCGAGACGAACGTGTGCGCCGAACCCGGTGACAGCGGCGGTCCGATGTTCTCGGAGGGCGTCGCGCTGGGTGTGACCTCGGGGGGCAGCGGCGACTGCAACGCCGGGGGGACGACGTTCTTCCAGCCCGTGACCAAGGCGCTGGCCGCGCTCGACGTGCAGCTGATCGTGGCGGCGCAGAACGGATCGGGTCAGCAGGGCGCCTCGCCGGCTCCGTCCGCGTCGGCGCCGCAGGGCGCGCTCTCCCCCGGTGACGCGTCGCCCGGCTCGTCGGTCCCGGTGACCGGCGCGGACGCCGTGACGCTGCTGTCCCGGCTGGCGGACCCGAAGAACGCCGGTCCCGGTCTGCTGGTCATCGCGGGCTCTCTGGTCGCGCTGGCGGCGACCCGGTTCATCCGCGCGGAGCAGGACCGCAAGGCGTACCGGCGTCACTACTCGGCGACCTGGGGGTGACGGGGCCGGGCGATCGCCTCCGGGGTCGGGGGCCTTCACCCCAGGGTCAGCAGAACGGTCGCCCCCGCCGCGCCGGTCAGCCCGATCGCACGTCGCGCGGTGAGGGGTTCATGGAGGAGGGCGAACCCCAGGACGACGGGCAGCGCCGGGTAGGGGGACGCGAGGACCACGGCCGCCGCCAGCAACTGCCGCTGGGCGGCGAGCAGGTAGAGAACAGCGGGGACAGCGCGACGGATGTGACGGCGCTCACCGGCACGACGGTGCTCATCGCGCCCCGGCTCAGGCCGCGGTTGAGGAAGTGCATGGCGGCGCCGCTGCCGATGCCGGACAGCGCTCCCCACAGCAGATCCGTGGGGCGCACGGCATCGGCCGGGACGAGGAGTGCGGCGGCTGCGGCGAGGACGAGCCCGCCGAGCTGGCCGAGAAGGGTCACGGCGGCGAAGTGCGCGCGCCGGGAGAGCATTCCGCCGGCGGTGGGGGCACCTCCCGGCTTCGAGCGAAGCCGAGAGCGGGAGGCCGACGATGCCGTAGCAAACGGCCGAGGTCAGTGCGAAGAGGGCGCCCATCGGGTCAGGAGTGCCCCGAGTGGGTGTTCCGATGCGTGGAGAGGTACGTCGAGGAGGGAGCTCGGGCCCGCGCTGAGGCGCGTACTCAGGCCGCCTTCACCGGCTGGGGGGCCGCGGCGGCCCACTCCAGGACCAGGCGCTGGTATTCCTCGCGCTGCTCGCCGCTCAGTGTCCCGCCCGCCCGGCGCCACAGCGCCCGGATCTCCTCGTTGACCTCGTCAGCCGATCGCTCGGAGGCGAATTCAACAGTGATGGACATGCTGTGAAGCATACGGCTCCGAAGGTGAAGGCCACGTGAGTAAGCACGAATAATACGGACATATCGGACCGTGTTGCTGATCACGTCCATCTGGCGGAAGGGACCGCGGAGTTCAGGCGTCCGCCGCCCCCAGGACCAGCACCTGGATCGCGAGAACGGCGGCGCCACGTGCCCAGTCGTGAAAGTCGGACACCTTGGTCTCGAGATCGATCGGGGCGGCCAGCGGATGCCGCAGGGCGCCGATGGTGTCCGCCACGGTCCGGCCGGCGATGCCCATGAGGCCCACTCCCTCACCGGCGAGCAGGATCTTCTGCGGCAGCACGAAGTTGGCGATCTGGGCGACCAGGGTGCCCAGGGCCCGGGCCGCCTCCCCGATGACACGGGCGGGCATCGACTCGCCCGCCGCGGCGAGCTCCAGGATCTCCTCGTACGTCCGGTCATGGCCGGTGGCCGCCTGGACCTGGTAGCGGATGTTGGGGA
The DNA here is from genome assembly GCF_042800355.1 of Streptomyces sp. NPDC057623. Taxonomy (NCBI): domain Bacteria; kingdom Bacillati; phylum Actinomycetota; class Actinomycetes; order Kitasatosporales; family Streptomycetaceae; genus Streptomyces; species Streptomyces sp. NPDC057623. The sequence goes on along the minus strand of NZ_JBHVGZ010000010.1, from coordinate 168,333 downwards.
TGGTCAGCAGCGAGACGGCGCTGCCGCGTTCCCCGTCGGGGGTGAGCGGACCGTTGGGGTCGATGATCCAGTGGCGGCCGAAGCCGCGGTCCTCCTCGGCATAGGGCACCCGCCTGCCGCCCAGGACCAGCCCGTAGCCGATGCCGGCGCCGATGGTGAGGACGACGAAGCGGTCGAGGCCGCGGCCGGCGCCGAACCAGGTCTCCGCCTCGACGAGGGCGGCGACGTCGTTCTCCACGACGACCGGCAGCCCCGTGCGCTCCTCGACCAGTTCGGCGAGCGGGACGTCACGCCAGTTCAGGAACGGTGACTCCCCGACCACGGCCCGGTCCTCGACGAGGCCGCCGACGCCGATGCCGATGCCCGCGAGCCGGGGATGGCCGACGGTGAGCGCGTCGGTCATCTTTCCCAGCACCTCCACCACTTCGGCGGGTTCGCGACTGGTGAGCGGATGGTCGTAGCGGGCGACGATCTCGCTTCTGAGGGTGGTCACGACGCCGTAGACCATGTCATCGGTGATCTTGAAGCCGACGAAGGAGCGGGATTCGGCGACCACGTCCAGCGGCTGCGACGGGCGACCCTGCCGCACCTCCGCCGTGGCCCCGGCCTCGGGGACCTCGACGAGGAGGCCCGACTCGATCAGCGGCTTGGTCAGCCGGGTGAGGCTGCCCGCGGACAGGTCGAGCCGCCGGGCGAGTTCGGTGCGGGACAGGGGGCCACCGAGGAGCACCTCGATCGCCACCGAGCGCTCACCGGGGCTGAGTGGAAGCCAGCTGGCGGCTACTGGGGTCATGGTCGTCAGACTCCCACATGATTTTTTTCTCCATGAAACCAACACCACCATCATAGAGCCCTCAGGTCGGCTTGAAGAAGGTTTCGGCCCACCCCTTGACGGCTGGATTCTTCCACGACAAAAGTAAGTGGCGCCGAGGACGAGCAGCCGCAGACGAGGGAGTCTCCTGATGACCATCGCCTCCAGCAGCCCTCCGTCGCGTCTGCCCCTGGGCGGCGCGCAGGGGGCGGGGACCAAGTCGAGGACACGGCGGGCACGCTCCCGCGAGAACCAGGGGGACGGGCGGCTCGCCGCGGTGTTCATCGCTCCGGCGCTGCTGGGCTTCCTGGTCTTCCTGCTCTGGCCGACGCTGCGGGGCGTCTATCTGAGCTTCACCCGGTTCAACCTGCTCACGCCGCCGGAGTGGGTCGGGCTGGACAACTACGTGCGGATGGTCAACGACCCGATCTTCTGGGACTCGCTCTCGGTCACCGTCGAGTACGTCTTCATCAACATCGGCGTCCAGACGGTGGCGGCGCTCGCCGTCGCCGTACTGCTGCAGCGGCTGACCCAGTCCGCGGTGCTGCGCGGGATCGTGCTCACGCCCTATCTCATGTCGAACGTCGTCGCGGGCATCGTCTGGCTCTGGATCCTGGACACCCAGCTCGGCATAGGCAACGAGATCATCGCGGGGATCGGCGCGGACCGCGTCCCGTTCCTGGCGGACGAGACCTGGGCGGTCCCGACGATCGCTCTGATCAATGTGTGGCGCCACGTCGGATACACCGCACTGCTGCTGTTCGCCGGCCTGATGGCGATACCGAACGACATGTACGAGGCCGCGAAGGTGGACGGCGCGAGCGAGTGGCGGATGTTCTGGCGGATCACGATGCCGCTGCTCCGGCCGGTCCTGGCGGTCGTTCTGATCATGACGGTGATCGGTTCGTTCCAGGTGTTCGACACGGTCGCCGTCACGACCGCCGGCGGACCGGCGAACGCCACGAACGTCCTTCAGTACTACATCTACGGCGCAGCCTTCGGCCGCTTCCAGTTCGGGTACGCCTCGGCGATGTCGGTGGCCCTGCTGGTCGTGCTGAGCGCGATCACCGTCCTGCAGTACCGGCTCACCCGGGCCGGCCAGAGCGACCTCGGCTGAGGGAAGGGAGACACCGACATGGCTGCCGTGGCAGACACCGCGACCGTACGGCGCGTCAGGCGCAGGCCCTCCTTCGGGCGGGTCACCGCCTGGGCGGTGATGACCGTCATCGTGCTCATCACGCTGCTGCCGTTCTACTGGATCCTGCGCACCGCGCTGTCCACCAACACCGCCCTCGCCGCACACCCCGGCGATCCGCTGCCGGTGGATCTGACGACCGGAGGCTTCGAGCGGGCTCTCGGCCTTCAGTCGGCCGAGGAGGCGATCGCTCAGGGCGGCTCGGGCGGCGGGCTCAAGTTCTGGCGCTATCTGATCAATTCGGTGATCGTCTCGACCCTGATCACCTTCTGCCAGGTGTTCTTCTCCGCGATGGCCGCCTATGCCTTCGCCCGGCTTCGGTGGCGCGGCCGGGAGAAGGTGTTCGGGTTGTTCCTGGCCGGGCTGATGGTGCCGACGATCTTCACGCTGCTGCCCAACTTCGTGCTGATCAAGGAACTCGGCCTGGTGGACAACCTGTTGGGCGTGGCGCTGCCGACGATGTTCATGACGCCGTTCGCGGTGTTCTTCCTGCGGCAGTTCTTCATGAACGTGCCGCGGGAGGTCGAGGAGGCCGCCCTGCTGGACGGGGCCGGGAAGGTCCGGATCTTCTTCCGGGTGCTGCTGCCCATGGCGTCGCAGCCGATCCTCACGCTGGGGCTGCTGACGTACATCACCGCCTGGAACGACTACTTCTGGCCGTTGATGGTGTCCTACAGCGACAGCTCGCGCGTGCTCACCGTGGCGCTGGCCATCTTCCGGGCACAGACCCCGCAGAGCGGCTACGACTGGTCCGGACTCATGGCGGCCACCCTCATCGCCGCGCTCCCGATGCTCGTGCTCTTCGGCTTCTTCGCACGCCGCATCGTCAGTTCCATCAGCTTCACCGGGATCAAGTAAGGGGACAGGGATGCGATTTCGTATGCGTACGGTCCTGGCGTTGACCGGGGCGCTGACGCTGTCCCTGGCCACCGGGTGCGCTCAGGGCGGCACCGCCGGGGCGAGCGGGAACACGGTGACGTACTGGCTGTGGGACGCCAACCAGCTGCCTGCGTACCAGGCCTGTGCGAAGGGATTCGAGAAGCAGAACCCGGGCCTGAAGGTGAAGATCACCCAGATGGGCTGGGCCGACTACTGGACCAAGCTCACCGCGAGCTTCATCGCGGGCACCGAGCCGGACGTCTTCACCGACCACATCCAGAGGTTCGGGCAGTTCGCCGACCTCGACGTGCTCGAACCGCTGGACGACCTGGGAATCGACGACTCCGCCTACCAGCAGGGCCTCGGCGCCAACTGGACGGGCCAGGACGGCCACCGCTACGGCGCGCCCAAGGACTGGGACACCGTCGCCCTCTTCTACAACCAGAAGATGGTCAAGGAGGCCGGGCTCACCGCCGACGGGCTCGACCACCTCTCCTGGAACCCGAAGGACGGCGGCACCTTCGAGAAGACCATCGCGCATCTGACCGTCGACAAGAACGGCAGGCGTGGCGACGAGAAGGGCTTCGACAGGAACAACGTCAAGGTGTACGGGATGGCGACGGGCGGTGCCGGCGACTCCGACGGCCAGACCACCTGGAGCCCGTTCACCGGCTCGGCGGGCTGGAACTACACGGACAAGGCGCGCTGGGGCACCGAGTACCAGTACGACAGCAAGACGTTCCAGTCGGTGGTCGACTGGTACTTCGGCCTGGCGAAGAAGGGCTACCTCGCGCCCTTCACCGACTACACCGACGGCGCCAACCCGGCCAGCGCCCAGATCGCCTCGGGCAGGGCCGCGACCGCCTTCGACGGTGCGTGGATGATCTCCACCTACTACGGCACCAAGGGCCTGAAGGTCGGCACCGCACCCACGCCGACCGGCCCGACGGGCAAGCGGGCCACCATGATGAACGGCCTCGCCGACTCGATCACCAAGAGCGCCCACAACAAGGAGGGCGCGAAGAAATGGGTGCGGTACCTGGCCTCGGACGAGTGCCAGAAGACCGTCGGCGGCTACGGCATCGTCCTCCCCGCGACTCCGGACGGCACGCGGGCGGCGGTGGCGGCGTACGGGAAGAAGGGCATCGACGTGTCCGCCTTCACCGAACCGGTCACCGACAGGAAGAACTCCACCACCTTCTCCTTCCCCGTCACCGACTACGCGGCGGACGTGTACTCCCTGATGCGCCCCGCTATGCAGGACGTCTTCGCCAACGGCGCCCCGGTGAGCGGACTGACCAAGACCAACGACCAGATCAACCTCATCCTCGGCCAGTGAAAGGCACCCACTCCATGACGTTCTCCCTCGGCATCGTCGGCGCCGGCCAGTTCTCCGGCCAGTTCGCCACGCTGTTCCAGGCCCACCCCGGTGTCAGCGACGTGTACGTCACCGATCTGCTGCCCGAGCGGGCCGAGCAGCTCGCCGACGCGCAGGGACTGGCCGGCACCTTCCCCTCGTACGAAGCGATGCTGGAGTCGAAGGCCGTCGACGCGGTGGCCGTCTTCACCCAGCGCTGGACCCACGGCCCACTGGTGCTCCAGGGTCTGAACGCCGGCAAGCACGTCTACTCCGCGGTCCCCATGGCGATCACCGCGGAGGAGATCGCGGCGATCATCGACGCCGTCAAGGCGACCGGTCTGACCTACATGATGGGCGAGACCAGCGAGTACAACCCGGCGACGGTGCACGCCCGCAACCAGATCGCGGAGGGCGCCTTCGGGCGGCTCTTCTACGCCGAGGGCGACTACGTCCACGACATGGACCTGGGGTTCTACGAGGCGTACCAGTACAGCGGCGGCGAGAACTGGAAGGCGACGGCCAGCTATCCCCCGCTGCTGTACCCGACGCACGCGGTGGGCGGTGTGCTGGGGGCCTGGCGGACGCACGCGGTGAGCGTGTCGGCGATCGGGGTCGTGGACGACCGCGGGGACGGCGTGTTCGACAAGTCCGTCAGCCAGTTCGGCAACGACGTCTCCAACGCGACCGCGCTGTTCGAGGTCGCGGGCGGCGGCTCGTTCCGCACCAACGAGTTCCGGCGGGTCGGCTATCCGTCCCACATACGGGAGTCGCGTTTCCGGTTCTTCGGCACCGAGGCGAGCATGGAGCAGCTCGCCACCGTGGCGCTGTGGCAGGACAAGAAGGGCGTCAAGGACATCAGTGAGTTCCTGGAGCCCAAGCCCACCATGGCTCCTGACGACCCGTCACTCCAGCACATCGCGCCGGAGCTGCGGGCGGCCTTCACCTCGGGTTCGGCTCCGGTGCACGACCGGGCCCGGCTGCCGAGGGAGTTCGACAACCTGCACAACGGCCACGAGGGCAGCCACCACTTCCTGGTGGACGACTTCGTGACCGCCGTCAACAACCGCACCCTGCCGTCCGTGAACGCGTGGGTGGCGGCCCGCTACACCCTGCCGGGCATCGTCGCGCACGAGTCCGCGCGGCAGGGCGGGGTCAGGCTGGAGATCCCGGACTTCGGGGACGCGCCCGAGGCGTGACGCTTCCCCGTCATCGGCTCGCGAGCCGGGTGCCTGTCCTGACTCAGGTGCCCGGCTTGCGGCCGTACACGTAGACATCGTCGCCGTTCTTCAGCAGCGACCAGTACTTCTTCGCGGTGGTCTTGGTCATGTTCACGCAGCCGTGCGAGCCCGGCGGGTTCCACATGCTGACGCCGACCGAGTGGAAGGCCTGGCCGCCGTCGAAGAACTGGGAGTAGGGCATCGGCACGTCGTAGATGCTCGACACGTGGTCGATGTCGCGCCAGTAGATCTTCTTCAGGCCGGTGCGGGTCTCGTAGCCGTCGCGGCCGGTGCGGACCGGCACCGGGCCGTAGACCAGCTTCCGTCCGTCCTGGATCCAGCTCAGCTGGAGGGTGAGGTTCACACAGGCGATGCGGCCCTTGTTGACGGGGCACTTGCCGTCCTTGTTGGGGTTGCTGCCGACGGCCTTCTGCTTGTTCATGAGATCCATCACGCCCCAGGTGACGGAACCCGCGTAGCCCGCGTTCGGGGTGATGCCGTGCTTGGTCTGGAAGGCCTGGATGGCCTTGCAGTCGGCGCTGGACTGCTTGCCGTCGACGGGCCGGCCGAGGAACTTCTCCACCTTCTTCTGATACGGCCCGGTCTGGGTCGTGCAGCTCGGGGCCGCCTGCGCCGGTGCGGCGGCGAGCGTCAGCCCGAGCGGTGCGACGAGTCCTGCGGTGATACCGAGTGCGACGGCGCGCCGTCTGCGTATGTCCCCCATGCCCGGGCCTCTCCCTTGCGTGTTCCTGTGGACTTCTGCCTGGTAGACCGGTATGCGGGGGTCTCGGTTGTGGCCCGGGACGGGCTGTGACCAAACAGTGAAGTTACGCCGGTGGTGTCATGCGTCGCCCGAGCGTCGCACCGCTGCCCGGAAGCCGGTGCTGACCGCGGTGAGGCCGCCGTCGACGGTGAGGGTGGTGCCGGTGATCCAGGCGGCGTCGCGGGACGCCAGGAAGGCGACCGCGGCGGCGATGTCCTCGGGTTCTCCCACCCGGCCCAGGGGGTACAGCGGGCGGACCGCTGCGAGGTCCGCGTCCCGCCCCTCCCACGCCGAGGTCCGGACCGTGCCCGGCGTCACCAGGTTCACCCGGACCCCGCGGGCGGCGGCGTGCCCGGCGAGGGTGCGGGTGAGGGAGCCGAGGCCGGCCTTGGCGGCGCTGTAGGCGTGGTTGCCGAAGTCCTGGAGGGCGTTCACGGAGCCGATGTTCACGATGGCGCCGTGGCCGCCGGCGGCCAGGTGCGGGAGGGCGGCACGGCAGCAGCGGTACGTCCCGGTGAGGGTGACGTCGAGGTCACGGGCCCACGCGTCGTCCGGCCCGTCCTCGAAGAGGGGGGTGTCGGGCGTGCAGGAGGCGGCGCTGTTGACCAGGACGTCGAGCGATCCGAACGCCTCGACGGCACCGGCGACGGCGGCCTCGACGGCGGCGGGGTCGGTGACGTCGCAGGCCGAAGCCCGCGCCACGAGTCCCCGTCCCCGCAGCTCCGCCGCCGTCCTCTCGGCCTCGGGGCCGTCCCGGTCGGTCACGAGGACACGCGCTCCCTCCTCGGCGAAGCGGCGTGCGGTGGCCGCGCCGATGCCGCGCGCCGCGCCGGTGATCAGGACTGCGTACCCCGCGAAGCGCGTTGTGTCCGTCATGAACGGCAACCGTAGTGCCGGGACGATCATCCGGGCAGATAGCGTGCGGGTATGTCCGTGTTCATTCACGGTGGTGGAGATGGAGCGGTTCCTGCGCTTCCGGCCGGGGGCCCTGCCTCACCTCAGCGGTAGCCCGTCGTGTCCGCCGGCTTCCCCGCGTCCTGGACCTCGACGAGGTAGCGCCAGGCGTCGGGGCGGCTGCCGTCGAGGTCCGTGAACCCGTAGACCGGTGCGAGCTGCCCGCTGGAGAGGGACTCGCCGTTCCAGCGGGCCACGTCGGGGTCGGCGGCCAGGGCGGCGACGGCACGGCCCACATAGCGCGGGGTCTCGGAGATGGCGAAGTGCGGGACGCGTACGAGGGCGTCGCGCCAGTTGTCCTCGCGCACCTCGAAGGCGTCGAGCATCATCTCCGAGCGCAGCCAGCCCGGGGTCAGCGCGACGGCGGTGGCGCCGCGTGGTCCCAGTTCATGGCCGAGGGAGAAGGCCATGCGCAGGACGGATGCCTTGGCGAGGTCGTAGAAGAAGGAGTTCCGGTAGTTCTCGCGGTTGTAGTCCGCCGTGCCGTCGGTCATCTCGACCACCAGTCCGCCCGGCCGGCGCAGGAGCAGGGGCAGGGCGTGGTGGCTGGTGATCGCGTGGGTCTCGACGGCGAGCCGGAGCAGCCGCAGGCCCTTGTCGAGGTCGTGCTCCCAGACGGGGCTGTCCCAGGCGAAGAGCTTCTCGCCGCCCCAGACGTCGTTGACGAGGACGTCCAGGCGGCCCTGTTCGTCGGCGACGCGGTCGACGAGGGTGCGGACCTGGGCCGGGTCGAGATGGTCGGTGGGTACGGCGATGCCGTGCCCGCCCGCCTCGGTGACCAGGTCGGCGGTGTCCTCGATGGTCTCGGGGCGGTCGTACTCCGAGCGCCGGGCGCGTGTGCTGCGTCCCGTCACGTAGACCGTGGCACCGGCCGCGCCGAGCTCCACGGCGATGCCGCGTCCGGCCCCCCGTGTCGCCCCGGCGACCAGTGCGACCTTGTCCTTGAGCGGCTGTGACATGTCCGGCCTCCCGACCCTTCGCAAGCGCTGTCGCTTCGAGGGTGCCGGGTAAGCCGGACATCTTCTGTCGTCTTTTACGGGCGAGTGCGGCCTGTCACGGGCGGGTCACCCGGCCGGGCGCAGCTTCGCGTCGAGCGCGTCGTAGGTCGGCAGGAACCAGATGTGGCCGCCGTTGTTGGTCTCGTGGACGAAGTCGCGCAGGGCCGTGCTCCCGGCGATGTGGTGGGAGACGTCGCCGACCACGGCGAGGCGCACTCGGTAGTTGACGAACTTCTGCACGACCGCGCCCGCGACGCCCGACCGCAGCCGGAAGAACTCGTCGTCGATCCGCTCGACGGGCACCGCGACCAGCTCGGCCTCCTGCCCGAAGGCGTCACCGAGGAGATCGAGCGCCGCGCTCTCGCCGTCCAGGAGGGGGCCGTCGGGAGCGCAGCGCAGGACGCGCACGTCATGCAGGGTCACGAGCGTGTTGGTGGTCATGGGGCGTGATCGTACGGTCGCCTCTCGCCCCCGACCATGGGTTTTCCCGCCCGCCGACCATGCTTTCCGGCCTGCTGGGCATGGCCTTGGGCCTCAGTGGCCGCGGTCGAGCCACTCCTGGAGGTGGGGTGCCTCCGCGCCGATGGTGGTCGCGTCGCCGTGGCCGGTGAGGACCCTGGTCCCGGGCGGGAGGGCGAGCAGGCGGGTGCGGATCGAGTCGATGATCGTCGGGAAGTGGGAGTAGGAGCGGCCGGTGGCGCCGGGGCCGCCCTGGAAGAGGGTGTCACCGGTGAAGACGACGCCCAGTCCGGGGTCGTGCAGGCACACCGCGCCCGGTGCGTGGCCCGGGGTGTGCAGCACGGTCAGGTCGGCGCCCGCGGCCTCGATGATCTGCCCGTCCACCAGATGGGCGTCGGGGTCGCGGTTCGGGTGGGTCTGCTTCCACAGCGGCAGGTCGTCCGGGTGGAGCCAGATCGTGGCGCCGGTGCGGTCGGCCAGGGCGGGCGCGGCGTCGATGTGGTCGTTGTGGGCGTGGGTGCACACGATCGCGGTGAGACGCCGGTCGCCGACGGCCTCGGCGATGGCGTCGGCGTCATGGGCGGCGTCGATGACGACCACCTCGTGGTCGTCGCCGACGAGCCACACGTTGTTCTCGACGTCCCAGGTGCCGCCGTCGAGCGTGAACTGACCGGAGGTGACGAGGTGTTCGACGCGGGGGGCCATCAGAGCATCACCACCGAGCGCAGGACGTCGCCGTGGTGCATGCGCTCGAACGCCTTCTCCACGTCGTCGAGTTGGATGGTCTCGGTGACGAACGCCGCCAGGTCCAGGCGGCCCTGCACATGCAGGTCGATCAGCATCGGGAAGTCGCGGGAGGGCAGGCAGTCGCCGTACCAGGACGACTTCAGCGCGCCGCCGCGGCCGAAGACGTCCAGCAGCGGCAGTTCCAGCTTCATCTCCGGGGTGGGCACGCCGACGAGGACGACCGTGCCGGCCAGGTCGCGGGCGTAGAACGCCTGCCGGTACGTCTCCGGGCGGCCCACCGCCTCGATCACGACGTCGGCGCCGTGGCCGCCGGTGAGCTCGCGGATCGCCTCGACCGGGTCGGTGTCACGGGAGTTGACGGTGTGCGTGGCGCCCATCGAGCGGGCCTTCTCCAGCTTCCGGTCGTCGATGTCCACGGCGATGATCTTCGCCGCGCCCGCCAGGTTCGACCCGGCGATCGCCGCGTCGCCGACCCCGCCGCAGCCGATGACGGCGACCGAGTCACCGCGGCCCACGTTCCCGGTGTTGATGGCGGCGCCGATGCCGGCCATCACCCCGCAGCCCAGCAGTCCGGCCACCGCCGGTGCGACCGAGGGGTCGACCTTGGTGCACTGTCCCGCCGCGACGAGCGTCTTCTCGGCGAAGGCGCCGATACCGAGCGCCGGGGAGAGCTCCTGGCCGGTTGCGGCGAGGGTCATCCTCTGGGTGGCGTTGTGCGTGTCGAAGCAGTACCAGGGGCGGCCGCGCAGACAGGCGCGACAGTTCCCGCACACCGCACGCCAGTTGAGGATGACGAAGTCACCGGGTGCGACGTCCGTGACGCCGTCACCGACCGCCTCGACCACACCGGCCGCCTCGTGCCCCAGCAGGAAGGGGAAGTCGTCACTGATGCCGCCCTGCTTGTAGTGCAGGTCGGTGTGACAGACCCCGCAGGCCTGGATCCGTACGACGGCCTCGCCCGGCCCCGGATCGGGCACGACGATCGTCTCCACCCGCACCGGCTCGTCCTTGCCCGGTGCGATCACGCCGCGTACTTCCTGCGCCATGGTGCTTCACCTTTCCCTCGGCGGCTCTGCGTCCACCTCCGACCCTAGTTGTGACTGATCGGTAAAGGCACGGAACCAGGCCCTCGAAGCGGCCCCGGCCGCCCCGGCACGGCGCGGGCAGGCGCCGGTCACCTGAGGAAGTCCCGGACGGCCCGGGCGATGACGTCCTCGTCCAGGCCGTCCGCGCCGCCCAGGGGCAGCAGCCGGTGCGGTACGTGGACCAGGGTCTCGGCGACGTGCCGGGCCGACAGGCCGGGCAGCCCGGGCTCGACGAGCACGACGTCCGCGTGTTCGGCGGCCAGTACGGCGGTGCGCAGGCCGACCTCGTCGAAGGGCCGGACGGTGGCCGCGTAGAGCACGGCCAGGTCGAGGCCGGCCGTGGCGCGCAGCACCGGGTCGAGGGTGGCGCCGACCGCGAGGACGACTCCGTCGAGGCCTTCGCGGACGAGTTCGAAGCCCTCGCCCGTCAGGCCGTGCGGTTCGGTGTTGGACTCACCCGAGAGGTGCACGAACGCCCGCTCACCGCGCCCCACCGCGGACCGGATCACGCGGCACACCTCGTCCGGATGGCCGGGGACGTGGACGGTCCAGCGCGGGTCGGTGGCGAAGCGCGCCAGTTCCTCCACCGCGCCGTAGCCGACGAGGACGGTGCCGTGCTCCGTGGGCCCGTCGGCGCGGGCGGCGGGCAGCGACTCGGTGACGGCCCGGAGCATGTCGGGGTGCATGGCAAATCCTCCTCGGGACGGGTTCCCGTGACACGTCATGAATTGGTTGAGAAACAATTCGACGGTCACTCATATGGTCCTGGATTCCCCGGAGTCAGCGCCCCCCAGCGGACCGTGAGTGAATCTTTAACAATCCCACAGGAACGTAGCCGTCTCTTTGCCCGGTCCGGGAATTCCAAAGGGTGTTCCCGCTCGCCGTGCTGCGTAACTTTGGCAGTGCTCTTTCCCGTATCCCACAGCGGAAGGGAACATCCCGCCATGGTCGAGAACGAAACGTCTCCCGCGATCCGCCCGTTCGTCCATCTGATCGCGGGCCCGACCGGCGTCGGGAAGAGCGCGGCGGCCACCGAACTGGCCCGGGCGACCGGCGCCCCGATCGTCGTCGCCGACCGTTTGCAGTGCTTCACCGACCTCGCCACCACGAGCGCCCGCGCCGGGGCGGACGTGCCGGGGGTGCGCCGCCACTGGCTCGGGGACCGGACGTTCGCCGACGGCGATCTGTCCGCGACGGAGGCCGCGGACGCGCTCGTCGAACTCGTCGAACGACTCGCGGTCCACCACGAGTTGGTCATCATCGAGGGTGGCTCGATCTCGCTGCTGCGGGTGCTGTGCACGCGCCGGGAGCAGCTCGGCTGGCGGCTGACGGTCCGCCTTCTCCCGCTTCCCGCCTACGACACGTATGTCGCGGCCCTCACCGGCCGGGCCCACGCGATGCTCACGCCGGGCGCCTGCGGGCCGGGGCTGCTCCAGGAGCTGGCCGCGCTCTGGCGCGATCCGCGGCGGCGACGGCTGGCCGCGTCCGTCAACGGCTTCGAGGCGGTGCTCGAATGCTGCGCGAAATACTCAATCGATGCAGGGGCCATCGACGAACAGGAAATTCCCGCACACGTCCTGCACCGGATCGCCGCCCTCATCGCCCTGCGCCATGCCGAGCACGGCATTCTCCAGCAGCGCGTGTTCACCGAAATCTTCAAGAACGGGACAACGGTCCCCGCATTCGACTCCGGCATGCTGGAGCGTGTGGCATGACGGTCGTATCGGGGGTGAAGGAGGCATCCACGGATTTCGGTCATATCGTCGGCTCCTCCCCGCTCGGCGTGGTCACCGCCCGCTCCGCGGCCGACGTACAGGAACTCGTCGCCTTCGCCGGGCCGCACGGCCTGCCGGTCTCCGCGCGCGGCGCCGGACAGGCCCTCTACGGGCAGGGACAGGCGCACGGCGGCTACGTCGTCGACATGGCCGCCCTCGACGACGTGCGCTGCGCACCGGGCGAGCGGACGCTGACCGCCGGGGCCGGTGCGCTGTGGCGCGACGTCGTCCGGGCCGCGCTCGCCGAGGGACTCACACCCCCGGTACTGCCCGACCACCTCGGCGGCAGCGTCGGCGGGCTGCTGAGCACGGGTGGCTTCGGCGGCTCCAGTCATCGGTACGGTCCGGTGGCGGACCGGGTGCGGGAGCTGGAGGTCGTCACCGGCACCGGTGAACGGCTGGTCTGCGCCCCCGACCGGCACCCCGGCCTCTTCCACGCGGTCCTGGCGGGTCTCGGCCAGTGCGCCCTGATCGTCCGCGCCACCCTCGCCCTGGTGCCCGCTCCGACGCATGTGCGCCGCTACCGCCTCTATCACGACGCCCCGGGCACGTATCTCACCGATCAGCGGCGTCTGGCCCGCGACAGCCGCTTCAGCCACGTCGCGGGCCAGGCGCGGCCCGCGCTCGGCGGGGGCTGGCGCTACATGATCGAGGCGGTCGTACCGCACGAGGGCGGGCCGCCCGCCGACGACGGGCTGCTGATCGGCGATCTGGACCACGACCGGGACACCGAGGAGATCGCGGACCTGTCGTTCGCCGAGTACGCGTACCGCCTGGACCGCGACGAGCGTCTGCTGCGCGCCACGGGCGAGTGGGAGCGCCCCCACCCCTGGCTCACCCTGCTGCTGCCTGAGGAGGTTGCGGGCTCCTTCGTCCCGGCCGTGCTGGCCGACGAGGCCCAGCAGTGCCTGCGCTACTGCGGGACGGTCCAGCTCCGTCCGCTGACCGGCCACGTGCTGCACGCCCCGCTGCTGCGCAGGCCCCCGGGTGAACTCCTGTGCCTGCTCGCCCTGATGCGCACCGCCCCGCCGGCCGCGCCGGACGTCGTACGGCACATGGTCGCCGCCAACCGGGCCCTGTACGAGCGGGCCAGGGCCGTCGGCGGTGTCCTGCACCCGGTCGGCGCGCTGCCGATGTCACCCGGCGACTGGCGCACCCACTTCGGCCCCCTCTGGCCCGAACTGGTCCGCGCCAAGGACGCTTACGACCCGCATCACGTCCTGACCAGGGGGTACGGCCTGTGGACGTGACCGCCGCCGCTGCCGTGACCGTCTTCTGCGGTGCCTCCCCCGGCCACCGGCCCGGCCATCTGCGCACCGCCGCCGACCTCGGCCGCGCCCTGGCCGGAGCGGGCCTGCGGCTGGTCTACGGCGGTGCGCGCACCGGTCTCATGGGGGCCGTCGCGGACGGCGCGCTGGCCTGCGGCGGGGCGGTGACCGGGGTGGTGCCGCGGGCCATGCTGCCGTACGAGATCACCCACACGGGGCTCACCGAGCTGGTCGTGGTCGGTGACATGCACGAGCGCAAGGCGCGGATGGCCGCGCAGGGCGATGCCTTCGTGGCGCTGCCGGGCGGACTGGGCACGGCGGAGGAGCTGCTGGAGGTGCTGTCCTGGGCGCAGCTGCACATCCACCGCAAGCCGTGTCTGCTCCTCGATCCGTCCGGTTTCTATCGCCCGTTGCTGTCCTTTCTGGAACACGCGCGGGACGAGGGGTTTCTGCGTCCGGGGGATCTGGAACGGATCGTGGTGTGTGCCTCGGTCGAGGAGGTGATGGCCCGGCTGGCGCAGGCGCGGGGCGCGGACGGGTCGGCGGCGGCCCCGGTGCGGGTGCCGCCTGGGAGGGTCGCGTTCCTGTTCTCGGCGGCCGGGTCGCAGCAGCCGGGCATGGGGCGCGAGCTCCACGGCTCCTCCCCGGTGTTCGCCGAGGCCCTCGACGAGGTGTGCGGGCTGCTCGATCCGTATGTCGACGTGCCGTTGCGGGACGTGATGTTCGCCGAGGCCGGGACGCCCACCGCCGCCCTCCTCGACCGGATCGCGTTCGGGTATCCGGCGATCTTCGCCCTCCAGATCGCGCAGTACCGGCTGCTGGAGAGCCAAGGGGTCCGCCCGGACGTGCTGTTCGGGTACTCGGCGGGCCACCTGGCGGCCGCGCACACGGCGGGGGTGCTCTCCCTGCCGGACGCCTGCCGGGCCGTCGGCGCGCTGGCCCGGCTCGCGGACGCGCTGCCCAAGACGGGCTGCATGGCGGCCGTGGAGGCGTCCCCCGGGGAACTGAGCCCCGGGCCGGGTGCGGTGATCGCGGCGGTCAACGGCCCACGGTCGGTGGTCGTGTCCGGGGACCGCGCCGCGGTGCGGCGGATCTGCGAGGAATGGGAGGCCCGCGGCCGCCGTACCCATGTGCTCCGCCTGGACGTGGCACCCCACTCCCCTCATTTCGACGCCCTGCTGGACGACTACCGCCGCGCCCTGGAGCCGCTCGACCTGCGTGCCCCGCGGCTGCCGCTGCTGTCCGACACGACCGGCGAACCGGTCGGGGAAGAGGCGGCCACGCCCGGCTTCTGGGTGCGGGCGATGCGCGCACCGATCCGCTTCCCGGACGCCGTCGGCCGGATGCACCGCGACGGAGTGACGGTCTGTGTGGAGCTCGGACCGTCCGACGTCCTGGCCGGCCTGCTGGACGACTGTCTGCCGGACGGCGCCGGACGGCCCCTGGTGCTCGCCGTGGCACGGAACTGGCAGGCCGCGCGGGAGGAGGCCGACGTAGCCTGAAGGCTCCGTACCCCTCCGGAGGAGCCCTGTGAGCATCGCAGCGACCGAACCCGCCCCGCCCGCCTGGCGGCTGCTCCTGGGCTATGTGCGCCCGCACCGGTGGACCCTGCTGGCGGGGGCCGTGCTCTCCCTGGTCACGGGCGCCACCGGGCTGCTGCTGCCGCTGGTGGCACGGGAGTTGATCGACGACCTGTCCCACGACCGGGCCATCACCGGGGCCCTGCTCATCATGTCCGGGCTGGTCGTGGCCAACGCGGCGCTCGGCGCGCTGGGTTCGTACGTGCTGCGGCGCACCGCCGAGTCGGTGGTGCTCGGCGCGCGGCGCGCCCTGTCGTCGTATCTGCTGCGGCTGCGCATCACCGCCGTGGACCGCAGCGAGCCGGGCGATCTGATGGCCCGCATCACCTCGGACACCACGCTGCTGCGCGAGGTCACCACCGACTCGCTCGTGGGCCTCGGCACCGGAGGGCTGACCCTCGTGGCGACGGTGGCCATGATGGGCCTGGTGGACCCGGTGCTGCTGCTGGTCACCCTCGGCGTGATCCTGGCCGCCGGCACGATCCTCGGCGTGATCGTGCCCCGCATCAACCGGGCCAGCCGGCAGGCGCAGGACGCGGTCGGGGTGATGGGGGCCTCGCTGGAGCGGATCCTCGGCGCGCTGCGCACCGTGAAGGCGTCGGGCGCGGAGCACCGGGAGGAGCGGACGCTGCACGAGGCCGCGGAGGAGTCGTGGCGGCAGAGCGTACGGGCGGCCAAGTGGTCGGCCGCGGCGGGCAACACGGCCGGACTCGCCATGCAGATCGCGTTCATCACGGTGCTCGCGGTGGGCGGGGCGCGGGTGGCGACCGGGGCGATCGACGTGGGCACGCTGGTCGCGTTCCTGCTGTACGTCTTCTATCTGATGTCGCCGATCCAGCAGGTCGTCGGCGCGATCACGCAGTACCAGACCGGCTCGGCGGCGCTTGCGAGGATCCAGGAGGCGCTGCGGCTGCCCGCCGAACCGGCGGCCGCGCCCGCGCCGTTGCCCGCGACCGGCGCGGAGCCGGCCGCGCTGGCGTTCGAGGATGTGCGCTTCCGGTACGCCGACGATCTGCCGTACGTCCACCACGGGGTGACGTTCGCCGTGCCCGCGCAGGGCATGACCGCGTTCGTCGGCCCCTCGGGCGCCGGCAAGACCACGGTCTTCTCCCTCATCGAGCGGTTCTACGACCCCGAGGCCGGGACCATCACGCTCGACGGGCGGGATCTGACGGACTGGGAGCTGCCGCGGCTGCGGTCCGCGATCGGCTATGTGGAGCAGGACGCCCCGGTCCTGTCGGGTTCGCTGCGGGACAACCTGCTGCTCGGCAACCCCGACGCGGACGACGCCGCCCTCACCCGCGTGCTGAAGACGACCCGCCTCGACGGCCTGGTGGCGCGGCTGCCCGGCGGTGTGGACACGCTCGTCGGGCATCGCGGGACCAAGCTGTCCGGCGGCGAACGCCAGCGTGTCGCGATCGCCCGCGCACTGCTGCGCCGACCCCGGCTGCTGCTCCTCGACGAGGCCACCTCGCAGTTGGACGCGGTGAACGAGGCGGCGCTGCGCGACACCGTCGCCGACGTCGCCCGTACGACCACGGTTCTGGTCGTCGCGCACCGGCTGTCGACGGTGACGATGGCCGACCGGATCGTGGTGATGGACGCGGGCCGGGTGCGTGCGGTGGGCACGCATCGCGAACTCGTGGCGTCCGACCCGCTCTACGCGGAGCTGGCGGCGACTCAGTTCCTGGCGACGGCGGAGTGATCCGTCAGCCGTGGGGCGCGGGCGCTCAGCCCTGGAGCCTGCGCAGCCGCTCCGCGTCGCAGGTGCGGGGGCAGGTGGAGCACGCCTCGGCCGGGCGGATCGTGTAGTACATGCAGCACCCGGCGCGGGTGCGGGTCGGGTGCCGCCGCCCGTCGTCGGTCGTCAGGTGCCGGAAGTCGGCGCCGCCCGGGTACGGGGTCACGGCGGTGGGCAGCAGCCGGGTGGCCGCCGCGACGGCGTCGTCCTCGCGGCCGAGCGTGCGGCCGAGGTACCAGATGCCGGAGACCAGGTCGTCGCAGACCATGCCCCACAGGGCGCGTGAGCGGCGTCGCGTGAGGGGGCCGATCGCGTCCAGGAGCGGACCCATGTGATCGGCGACCGCGGCGCGCAACTCGGCGCGCAGGGCCTCTTCGTGAGGGACCGTCAACACGCCGGGGAGCGTGGCCGCCGGGTCGTCGTCCAGACAGGCGAGGTCACTGCCGGGGGTGAGGGTGAACTCGGCCGAGGCGAGGTCCAGGCGCAGGTCTTCGGGCCGGATCCGGGGCACCCGGCGTGCCAGGTACCAGGTTCCGCTCATGAGGAGCGAGACCGACCAGGCGTAGTCGTGCAGCGCGCGGGAGGCGGCGACGTCGCGGCGCGGAACGACCCCGTAGCGATCGCGAATCCGGGCCGCCTCCGCCGCCACGAAGGCGTCGAGCACGGCCTCGTCCTTCACCAGTTCCGCGGCCGACACTCCCGCCGGGGTCTCGTCGGCACCGGGCAGGGCGACCCGCACGCTCAGGACTTCGCACAGATCGGTCAGCCGCGCGAAGTCGTGACGGAGCGTACGCGCGACGGCGCCGGGCGGCGGGATCGTCGGGGCCACGGACATCGGCGCTCCAGTGGGGGATTCAGTGCAAGTCGGCCAGGTAAGGCTTACCTTACACTCGCGATCACATGGAAAACGCCAGGTGAACTCGCCGCAAGTGATCGACTATCGCGCACATCACAGTGATCCCACAGCAGTTGAAACATAAAGGAAGCCTAACCTAAGCTCACGGCTTGTGACTGCGACCCAACGGGGCGCACCGGTCGGTGTGCCCTTCCGTGCCTACAGGCACATTCCGCTCTTCCTCGCCGGCCTCGCCGCCCTGACCCTCTGCACCGCACTGAGCCTCGCCCTCGGCGCCCGCTCCGTCCCCCTGGGCACGGTGGCCGACGCGCTGCTCGGCGATGTTCACGGACGCGAGGCACTGGTGGTGACCGGACTGCGCCTCCCGCGCACCGTCATCGGACTCGCGGTCGGCGCCGCACTCGGGGTCGCCGGGGCCGTCGCACAGGGCATCACCCGCAATCCCCTCGCCTCACCGACCACGCTCGGCATCAACGCGGGCGCCGGTTTCGCGGTCGTCGTCGCCATCTTCGCGCTCGGGCTCAACAGCCCCGCCCAGTACGTGTGGTTCGCGTTCGCCGGCGCCGCCGCGGCCGCCCTGTTCGCGCAGGCGCTGGCCCGTCGCGCCGGGGACATCGACCCCGTACGACTGGCGCTGGGCGGCACCGTGCTCCAACTGGTGCTGCTGTCCTGGACGTCGGCCGTCATGCTGATGAACCAGCGCACCCTGGACGAGGCCCGTTTCTGGCTGGCGGGATCACTGTCCGGTCGCACCCTGGACGTCCTGTGGCCGGTCCTGCCGACCCTGCTGCTCGGCCTGGTCGTCGCGCTGGCCGTCTCCCCCGCGCTCAACGCCCTTGCCATGGGCGACGATTCCGCCCAGGCACTCGGCGTGCCGGTGGCCCGGATCCGGCTGGCGGGCGGCATCGCGGTCGTCCTGCTCGCCGGGTCGGCGGTCGCGGTGGCCGGTCCGGTCGCCTTCATCGGACTCGCCGCGCCCCATCTCGTACGGCCCCTCCTCGGCGGCGACCACCGGCTGCTGGTCCCCGGCTGCCTGATCGCCGGTCCCCTGCTGCTGCTCTCGGCGGACGTACTCGGCCGGATGGTGATCCGGCCCTCGGAGCTGGAGGTCGGCATCGTCACCGCGTTCCTGGGCGCCCCGCTGCTGGCGCTGCTGGCCCGGAGGGTGGCCCGATGAGCGCCGCCGTACTGTCCGTGCGGGCGAAGTCCACGGCCCGTACCCGCGTCCGGCGCCGCGTCCTGCTGTTCGCCGCGACCGCTCTGGCCCTGCTGTTCGTGCTGCTCACCGTGTCCCTGACGACGGGTGAGATGCCGATGCCCGCGTCGACGGCGCTGCGCGCGCTGGTCGGGCTCGGGGATCCGGGGGACGTGCTGGTCGTGCAGCAGTTCCGGGCGCCGCGCTCGGTCGCGGCGATCGTCGCCGGTGCCGGGCTCGGCGCGGCGGGATGCGTGCTGCAACGCCTGTTCCGCAACCCCCTGGCCTCCCCCGACGTCATGGGCATCACCGGCGGGGCTTCGCTGGGCGCGGTCGCGCTCATCGCGGCCGGTGCCTCGCAGGCGCTGATCCCCGTCGGAGCCCTGGGCGGCGGGCTGCTCTCGGCCCTGCTGCTGGGCGTGTTCGCCTGGCGCTCGGGACTCGCGGTCACCCGGCTCGTACTCACCGGGCTCGCCGTGCAGGCGGGCCTGGCGGCCGGCGTGAACCTCATGATCGTGCGGTTTCCCGCGGAACTCGCCGGGTCGGCGTTGCAGTGGACCACGGGCTCCGTGTACGGGCGGACGTGGACCGAGGTGTGGGGTGCCGGCGGTGCCATGGTGGTCGCGCTCGCCGCCGCGCTCGTCATGCACCGGCGACTCGCCGTGCTCGACCTCGGGGACGACTCGGCGGGGGCGCTGGGGCTGCGCACGTCCTCGGCGCGGCTCCAACTGCTCTTCGTCGCCGTCGTGTTGGCCTCGCTGGCCGCGGCGCTCGCCGGGCCGGTGACCTTCGTGGCGCTTGCCGTGCCGCATGTCGTGCGGTTCGTCACCGGGCCGCCGACCGCCGCGTCGCTGGGGTTGGCCGGGCTCACCGGGGCGGTGCTGTTGCTCTCCTCCGACCTGGTGGTGCAGCACCTGCTGCCGATCGAGGGGCTGCCGGTCGGGGCGGTCACGGCCACGCTGGGTGCGCCCTGGCTGTTGGTGTTGATGCTGCGGCAGAGCTCTCCTGTTCAGAGGAGTCGCGGATGACGAATCGTTCCGCCGGGGGTGCCGCGATGTGTCGTGCGGCGAGTGCGGCGCCGTCATGGCCTGTCGCGCCCGCGCGGCGGAAGCCGCACGTTCAACGCGGCCCCGCGCCCCTTCAGGGCGCTGCCGAACGCCCGACCTGCCTCGCACCCCGCACAAAGACTCCACCGGCCGTCAGGAGCCGCACATGACCGCGACCGCCAACCAGCTCTCCACCCAGGGCCTCGACCTGCGCTACGGCGACCGCCTCGTGGTCGGCGGCCTCGACCTGACGCTCCCCGGCGGCGCCGTCACCGCGATCGTCGGCCCCAACGCCTGCGGGAAGTCCACCCTGTTGCGGGGGCTGAGCCGGCTGCTCGCACCGGCCGCCGGCCACGTCACCCTCGACGGCGCCGACATCCACCGCATGTCCGCCCGGGCGCTGGCCCTGCGGATGGGTCTGCTGCCGCAGCAGCCCGTGACACCGGAGGCGATCACCGTCGAGGCGCTGGTCCGCCTGGGCCGGTATCCGCACCAGCGGCTGCTGAGCCCCTGGTCGGCCGCCGACCAGAAGGCCGTCGACGAGGCCCTGGAGCGCACCGGCACCGCCGCCCTGCGCGACCAGCCCGTCGACCAGCTCTCCGGCGGTCAACGCCAACGCGCCTGGATCGCGCTGGCGTTGGCACAGGACACCGAGCTGCTGCTGCTCGACGAGCCCACCACCTTCCTCGATCTGCGACACCAGCTCGACGTGCTCGACCTGGTCGCCGCCCTGCACGCCGAGGCGGGCCGCACCGTGGTGATGGTGCTGCACGACCTCGGACAGGCCGCCCGCTACGCGGACCACATGGTCGTCCTCAAGGACGGCTCTCTCGCCGCCGCCGGCACCCCGGCCGACGTCCTCGACGCGGAGCTGGTCAAGTCCGTGTTCGACGTGGACTGCCGGGTGATCCCCGACCCCGAGACCGGCACCCCGCTGGTCGTCCCCAGGAGCAGCGCGGTCCGGCGGCCCTCCGCCGCCACCGCCTGATCAGTCCCCACTCACAGAAAGACCCCTCATGTTCAACCGATCTCCCCTGCGCGGAATCGGCCGGCTGATCGCCGTGCTGCTCGCCGTCGTACTCGGTACGGCCGTCCTGGCCGCCTGCGGCAGTGAGGACTCCTCCTCCAACGAGAGCGACACCGCCCAGCACGCGGGCGACAGCTCCGCCTTCCCGCGCACGCTGAAGACCGTGATGGGCGACGTGAAGATCCCGTCCCAGCCGAAGCGGGTCGTCGTGCTCGACACCGGTGAGCTGGACGACGTCACCCTGCTCGGCATCGACCCGGTCGGCGCGGTCGCCCCGCACTTCAAGACCTCGGGCGGCTTCCCGACGTACCTGGACGGCGAGTTGAAGGACACCGCCGACGTCGGCCCGCTCCTGGAGCCGAACCTGGAGAAGATCGCCTCCCTCAAGCCCGATCTGATCCTGTCCTCCAAGGTCCGGCACGAGAAGGTCTACGACAAGCTCAGCGCCATCGCCCCGACCGTCTTCACCGAGACCACCGGCGGTGTCTGGAAGGAGAACCTCAAGGTCCACGCCGAGGCGCTGGGTCTGGAGAAGGAGGCCACGGCCAAGCTCAAGGAGTACGAGACGCAGGCCGCGGCGCTCGGTGCGGCCATCAAGAAGAAGGACGGCGGCACGATGCCGACCGTGTCCGTGGTGCGCTTCATCGCCGGTCCGACCCGCCTGTACCAGACCAACTCCTACAGCGGTGTCGTCCTGAACGACATCGGCTTCCAGCGGCCGAAGTCGCAGATCTCGGACGACCCCGAGGTCACCATGAAGGACGTCAGCCCGGAGGAGATCGACCAGGCCGACGCCGACCTGATCTTCGTCACCGCCGCCGACGCCGAGGACAAGACCCAGAAGAAGCAGGTCGTCTCCAACCCGGTGTGGAAGGACCTCCCGGCCGTGAAGGACGGCAAGGTCTTCGAGGTCCCGGACGAGACGTGGATGTCCGGCATCGGCGTCCAGGCCGCCGAGGAGATGCTCAAGGACGTGGCCAAGGCCACCGGCGTGGAGCTCCCGGCGAAGTAGCAGCCGCCGCACCTTCGAGGGCGGGCCGTGCCCGACCGGCCCGGCCCGCCCCTCAACCCCCCACCCGCTAGCGGAAGTTGCTCATCCGGCATGCGCCTGTACCTGCTCGCCCTCAACCCGACCGACGCCGTCACCGAGGGCTTCCTGCCCGCCGCGGCCCGGCTGGGCCTGGACGTCACCCTCCTCACCGACCAGCCCGACGCCCACCACGGCGTGTACCCGGACGTCGAGATCCTGGAGTGCGACGTCCGTGACTTCCGGGCCGTGATCACCCGTGTCTCGACCCACCACGCGCCCGACGCCGTCTTCACCAACAGCGACCACCTGCAGACCCAGGCCGCCCTGGCCGCCGCCTACTTCGGCCTCCCCGGCAAGGACTGGCGGGCCACCCTGCGCTGCAAGGACAAGGCCGAGATGCGCCGCCGGCTCGCCGCGGCCGGCGTGGACACCGTGTGGTCGGCCGAGCTGACCGAACCGGTCGCGCCCGGCGACGCGCCGTACCCCTGTGTCGTCAAACCGCGCGAGGGCGTGGCCAGCGAGGACGTCGTCCTCGTCCACGGCCCGGAAGAGCTGGTGACCCACACCAAGGAGATCCTGGACCGCCGCCCGGGCACCGTCCTGGTCGTCGAGGAGTACCTGCCCGGCGACCTGTTCACCCTGGAGACCCTCGGCGACGGGCAGGTCCGCCATGTCCTGGGCGGCTTCCACACCGAGCTGTCGCCGCCCCCGTACTTCATCGAGGAACGCCTCACCTTCGTCGCCGCCCACCCCGAGCCGGTCGTCGCGCAGGTCCTGGAGCAACTGGACGCGCTGGGCGTCGGGTTCGGCGCCTGCCACACCGAGTTCGTGGTGCACGACGGGCGGGCCCGGATCATCGAGGTCAACTACCGTGCCATCGGCGACCAGTGCGACCTGCTGCTGGCCCGGCTCCTTCGGATACCGCTCTTCGAGCACATCCTGCGCACCCACCTCGGCGAGCCGCTCCCGGCCGACCCGGGCGCCCGCAAGGACGGCGCGGCCCGCCTGGAGTACCCGTGCGCCGAGCGGGCCGGCACGCTCGTGGGCGCCCCCGAGGCCACCGACCTCGACGTCGACGGTGTGCATCTGACGTACCGTCCGCTGCGCGCGGTGGGTGAGCGGCACGAGCTGTACCGCACCAACCGTGACTACCTCGGCGTCCTGCGGGCCACCGGCACCGACCAGCCGACCGTGGACCGCGTGGTGGCCGACTTCCTGGCCGAACGGCACTGGGAGATCCAGCCGTGAGCGCGCCGGACGGCTCCGAGGCGGAACTCCTCACCCGTGTGCTGAGCGCCCTCCTGCGCGAGGACGTGGTCGGTCTGCGCACCCGGAGCACGACGGTCCACCAGCAGGACGGCAGCTGGCTGCGGCTCCCCACCGGAGGGGACGCCCTGCTGCTGCCGGTCACCGAGGACGGCTTCCAGTGCGTGTACGCCGCCCGGCGGCCCGTCCTCGTACGCGAGTCGGACGGCGCGGAGCTGACCTCGTACGAGAGCGTGCTCGGCGCACTGCGCGAGCTCGCCGATCCCGAGGACCGGGGCGGCTTCGACGCGTTCACCGAGGAGTGCCGTCAGACACTGGCGACCATGCGGCTGCACGCGGCGACCCGGGCGGAGGTGATGGCCCGGCTCACGGACGAGCCCGGCCTCGGCGGCAGCCTGGCGTACGACACGCTCGCCGCCCGCCACGACCACCCCGTCTACCCGACGGCACGCGGCCGCTCGGGGCTGACGGAAGAGCAACTGCGCGCGTACGCCCCGGAGTTCGGCCCACGGTTCGCACTGCGCTGGATCGCCGTGCCCCGTGCCGAGGTCACCCTTGCGGGCAAGCTGCCGGAGTTCTGGCCGACACCCGACACGCTGGGCCTGCCCGGCCTGCGGGACACGCATGTGACGCTGCCCGTGCATCCGCTCACCGTCGGCGCCCTGCCCGCCGGCACCGTGCCGGCCGACCGCGCCTGCCTGGACGTCGTACCGACTCTGTCCATGCGGACCGTGGCCACGGTCGCCGACCCTTCCGTGCACCTCAAACTCCCACTGGCCACCGCGACGTTGGGGCTGCGCAACAAGCGGACCATCAAGCCCGGCACGCTGGTCGACGGAGCGGTGGGCCAGCGACTGCTGGAAGCGGTGATCGCCCGCGAGCCCCAGTTCCGGGACACGGTCCTGCACGCCGACGAGACGACGTACGCCCACGCCGGGCACGAGCTGCTGGCCGTGCTGTGCCGCCGCTACCCGGCCGGGCTCGACGACTGCACGGTGGTGCCGCTGGCAGCGCTGCTGGCCGAGGCGCCGGACGGACGTCTGGTGATCGACCAGCTCGCGGACCGCTACTACGGCGGTGACCCGCTCGCCCTGCTGGACGCGGCCCTCACCCTGCTGTTCGACTGGCAGACCACCCTGTTCGGCTATGGCATCGCCCTGGAGTCGCACCAGCAGAACGTGTCGCTGGTACTCGGGCCGGGCGGCCTGCGGCTGCTGTTCAAGGACAACGACGGACCGCGCGTCAACGTTGGACGGCTGGACGCAGTGCTGCCGGGGCCGTGGGACTTCGACGACGCGCGGATCCTCGGTACGGACGACGGTCCGGTCGCCGACGTGTTCGCGACGATCACCCTGCATCTGTGCGCGGCCTCGTACGCGTTCGGGCTCCCCCGGTACCGCCACGCCCTGCTGGACCTCGTCCGGGTCCGGCTGACGCAGTCCCTCGACCGGCTCGGCGGCGACGCGGCGGACGTGCTGCGTGCCCGCCTGCTGGACGCGCCGGAGCTGCCGGTGAAGGCGATGGTGTCGGCCGGGACGCTGCTGTCCAAGGAGCGCTCGGGTGCGGCCGACATCAACAAGCACTACACGACCGGACCCAACTACCTCCTGCGTAACGGGAGTTCGGCATGAGCACGGAGGCATTGCGGGTGCCCAGGTCGGAGTTCGGGCGCGGGCATGTGCAGGCGGTGGCGGGCTGCTACTTCGTGGCGTCGTTCGCCGCGCTGGGGCTGCCGCCCTATCTCACGCAGATCCTGCCGGAGCTGGGCGACCAGGGTGCGCGCTGGGCCGGGGTGCTCTACATCGTGCCGACGGTGTTCGGTGCGCTCGGGGCGCCCCTGTGGGGGCGACTCGCGGACCGCTTCGGCCGTAAACGTCTGCTGCTGCGCGCCCAGTTGGGGCTCGCCGTGTCGTTCCTGCTCGCGGGCTGGGCGGACTCCCTGGCCACCTTCACGCTGGCACTGGTGCTCCAGGGCATCCTGGGCGGCACGTTCGCCGCGTCCAACGGCTATCTCGGTACGGCCCTGGAGGGTCCGGCCCTGTCCAAGGCGCTCACCCTGATGCAGGGCAGCGCACGGGCCGCGCTGGTCGCCGCACCGATCGTGGTCGGC
The DNA here is from genome assembly GCF_042800355.1 of Streptomyces sp. NPDC057623. NCBI lineage: Bacteria > Bacillati > Actinomycetota > Actinomycetes > Kitasatosporales > Streptomycetaceae > Streptomyces > Streptomyces sp. NPDC057623. The sequence goes on along the minus strand of NZ_JBHVGZ010000010.1, from coordinate 142,971 downwards.
TCCCTGTCGGGCTGGCTGTCCCCGCACCGGCAGTACGCCCTGCTCGCCGTACTGCCACTGACGGCGGCCCTGCTGCTGGCGGCGCTGCCGGAACCGGCCCCGGCCCAGAAGCCGCAGCGCGGACCGGAGACAGAGGTGACCGAGGCGCCCTCCGCGATGTCGCTGAGGACCCTGTTCGCCCTGGAGTTCGCCTTCGTGTTCTCCACCGTCATCTCCTTCCCCTATCTCATCCAGCTCGTCGACGACCGGCTCCCCGGCACCTCGCCGGCGCTGACCGGCGTCCTGTTCGCCCTGCCCCACCTGTGCTACCTGGTGTCCGCGCTGGCGGTGCACGCCGCCTTCCGGGACCGTCCACGGGCCGGGCTCGCGCTGGGCTTCGCCTGTATCGCACTCGGTCTCGCCGGACACGGCATCGCCGACTCGCTGCCCACGCTGATCGCCGTACGACTGCTGCTCGGCGCGGGGCTCACCCTCGGCCTGGTCTGCCTGTCGGTGCTGGCCGCCGACTGCGCCAAGGGCCGGGCACCGGGCCGGATGTTCGGTTCGCTGGAGTTCTTCTCCAAGGCCGGCGCGGTCGCCGCCGGGGTGACCGCGGCCGCGGGCACCGCCCGCTACGGACCGGCCGCTCCCGTGCTGATCGGCGGTGCGGCCGCCGCCGTCACAGCCGCCCTTCTCCCCACACTGCACCTGCGCACCCGCTGGAGCCACTGATGCCCTCCCTGACCGACTCGCTCCCCGAGCAGGGCCGTCTCCCCGTCGCCCGCGCCGGCCTGCCCACCGCCGACGACGCGGTGGCCCACACCCTCCTCAACTGTCTGCTGCGCGAGGTGTCGGCACCCGAGCACCAGTCCGTCGTCGCGGACGGCCATCTGCTGCTGCGGCTGCCCCGCCGCGGAGTCCTGCTGCGGGTCGCCCTGCGCCGCACGTCGCTGCTCGGCGCGCACCGCTTCACCGGGCCGGTGAGCGAGCAGCGGGGCGAGGCGTGGGCCGAGGTGGACTGGCGTCGCCTCGCCGAGTACACCCACGACGAACTGTCGCTGCGGACGGGCGTGCGCAACGAGGAGTTCCTGGAGCAGATCGTCTCCAGCCACGAGGCCGTCGGGACGGCGCTCGCCGGCACGCGCGCGGCCCGCCCCGCCGAGGACCGGCTCTCCACCTATGTGCGGTCCGAGCAGTCCCTCCTCTTCGGCCATCGCTTCCACCCCACGCCGAAGGCCCGCACCGGCGACCCGCGCGCCTGGTCGGCGTACGCGCCCGAGGCCGGCGCCTCCTTCCCGCTGCGGCACCTCGCCGTCCGCGCCGAACTGGTCGCCGAGGAGCACGCCGATCCGTCGGCCGCCGCCGCGCTGGACCGGCAGCGCACGGACGTCCCGGACGGCTACCGTCTGCTGCCCGCCCACCCCTGGCAGTACGAGACGCTGCGCGAGCATCCCCTGCTGCGGGCCGCCCTCGACCGCGGGGACGTCATCGACCTCGGCCCGGGCGGTCAGCCGTTCGCCGCCACCGCGTCGGTGCGCACGCTGTACGACGGGGAGACGTTCCTGAAGTTCAGCCTGAACGTGCGGATCACCAACTGCCTGCGCAAGAACAGCAGTTACGAGCTGTCGGGGGCGGTCGCCCTCACCCGAGTCCTGGCCCCGGCGCTCGCCGATCTGGCCGAGCGCTTCCCCGGCAGCGACGTGCTGCGCGAGCCCGCCTATCGCACACTGGCCCTGCCCGGCCCCGACGGCACCCCGGACCGCGCGCTGTTCGAAGGCTTCGGCGTCATCGTCCGCGAGGGCCTGCCCCCGCGGCTGGCGCCGGGCACCACTCCCCTGCTGGCGGCGGCCGTCGCCGACGAGTACCCGACCGGCCCCGCGCACATCTCGCACCTCCTCGCCGGAGCGGACGAACAGACGGCTCTCGACTGGTGGTCGACCTACCTCGACCTTCTCCTGCCGCCCGTCCTGGCCGCCTACTTCGACCACGGGCTGGTCCTGGAACCCCACCTCCAGAACGTCCTGATCTGCGTCGACGGTGACGGCCGGCCCGCCCAGGTCCTCTTCCGCGACCTGGAGGGCACCAAGCTGGTCCCCGACCACCACGAGGACACCCTCGCCGCGCTGCCGCCCGAGGTCGCGGCGCCCATGTCGTACGACGCACAGCGCGGCTGGGACCGCGTCGTGTACTGCCTGCTGGTCAACCACGTCGCCGAGCTGCTGGCCGCCCTCGCCGATCTGCACCCGCGGGCGGAGGCCGCGCTGTGGGGCCGGGTGCGCGACACACTCCGGGCGTACTCCGACCGGTTCGGCTGCCCGCCCCGGCTGGCCGCCCTCCTCGCCGGGGTGCCCCTGCCGGCCAAGGCCAATCTCCTCACCCGCTGGGAACGCAAGGCCGACCGGGAGGCGGGCTACGTCCGGCTGCCGTCGCCGCTCGCCGAGGACGTCCTGCGTGACACGACCGGAGGTGTCCGATGACCTCACCGACCCCCGCGGTCCGCGACCGGATCCTGTCCCTCGCGTCCACCGAACTGCCCGCGTACGTCTATGACTTGGCGGCTCTGCGTGCTCACGCGTCTGCCGTCCGGGACGCCCTGCCCGAACGGGTCGAGCTGTACTACGCGGCCAAGGCCAACCCGGAGCCGGAGATCCTCGCCGCGCTCGGCCCGCACGTCGACGGCTACGAAGTCTCCTCGGGCGGCGAACTCGCCCATGTGGCCAAGGCGGTACCGGGACGCCCGCTCGCGTTCGGCGGTCCGGGCAAGACGCCGGACGAGGTGACGGCCGCGCTGGAGGCGGGGGCCGAGCGCTTTCACGTCGAGAGCGCGTACGAGCTGAGGATGCTGGCCGAGCTGGCGCGGCGGGTGGCACCGGGGCGTCGGGTGGCGGTGCTGCCGCGCGTCAACCTGCCGGTGGCCGACGGGTCGTTGGCGGGCAGCTCGCTCGCGATGGGCGGCCGGCCGACCCCGTTCGGCATGGATCCCGGGCAGGCCGGGTCGGTGATCGGGGCGCTCGCGGACGGCACCTACCCGCAGCTCGAACTGCGCGGTGTGCACGCCCACCTGGCGAGCGGGCTGGAGGCCGCCGAGCAGCTGTCGGTGGCGGAGACCGTCGTGGCCTGGGCGACGGGCCTCGGGGCCCGGCTCAGCGAGGTGAACGTCGGCGGCGGCATGCACGTCGACTACGCGGATCCGGAGCGCCGCTTCGACTGGGCGGCCTACGGCCAGGGGCTCGCGCGCCTCACCGAGAGACACCCGGGGCTGACCCTGCGCATCGAGCCGGGCCGGGCGCTCACCGCGTACTGCGGCTGGTACGCCACCGAGGTGCTGGACGTGAAGCACAGCCACGGCGAGGAGTTCGCCGTCGTCCGGGGCGGCACCCACCATCTGCGGACCCCGGCGACCAAGGGGCACGACCAGCCGTGTTCCGTCCTGCCGGTGGACGCCTGGCCACACCCCTGGCCACGGCCCGCCGCGGAGAGTGACCGGCTCACCCTGGCCGGACAGCTGTGCACCCCGAAGGACGTCCTGGCCCGCCGGGTGCCGGCGACCGGACTGCGGGCCGCGGACCGGGTGGCGTTCGCGCTGGCGGGGGCGTACGCGTGGAACATCTCGCACCACGACTTCCTCATGCACCCCCGCCCCGGCTTCCACTTCCTGGACAGCGCCGGGTAGCAGGCGCGTCACTCTCGGCACACGAGCGAGGGCCGCCGGATCGATCCGGCGGCCCTCGAGGGGAAGGGGAAGCGACCCGGGCGGTCGACCTAGCCGAGCCGGCCCAGGCTCTTGACCTGGTCGAGGTGGTTCAGGTGCTGGGAGACCGGGGGGACCCGGTGCTTGTGCCGCTCGGGAATGCCGGTCGCGGCGAGCGAGTCGAGCGTGGTGACCGGATCGAGCCGGCCGGCGATCGGGGTATCACCGCCGGACGCGTCCGCCGTGGGCGCGGTGAGTGCGGTGAGGCCTGCTGCCAGTCCAACGGCCGCGACGATACGTCGTGTTGAGATCATGTCCTCAGCAACGCGGGCGTCCGCCACGGGACACGGCTGGGCGGCGGCGCTCACCCGCCAGGCCCAGCGCGCCGCTGCGCTTGCCGGGCGGGGCGAGGCGGAGGAGTCTCGGAGGTGAGGCCCTCGCGGCCGCCTCTCTCCCTGCCGCGGGCCTCGGAGGAGGTCACCATGGGCACTGCCGCACGCCCTTCGTTCGACACCGACACACTGCGCCGGGCCGTGGAAGGACGCACCCCGCAGACGCTTCTGTCGCTGTACACCGACGACGCGGAGATCCGTGTCGTGAACCGCAACGCCCAGCCCAGCCACCCGAAGGTGCTGCACGGCCGGGGCGAGATCGCCGACATGCTCACCGATGTCTACAGCCGCGACATGACGCACAAGCTGGAGGGATGCGTGATCCAGGGTGACCGCGCGGCCTACAGCGAGTCCTGCGAGTACGCGGACGGGGTGCGGGTCCTGTCCGAGTCGATGATCACGCTGCGCGACGGCAAGATCTCCCGGCAGATCATCATCGAGGCGTGGGACGAGTAGAGGAGCGGAAACGAGTGGGCGGCCGGGCCGGCTCGTGGCCGACCCGGCCTCTCCCGGATCCTCCCGGCCGTCAGGACGTGCGGAGCGTGGTGACGAGATCGCGCGGCAGTCCGTGGGTGTCGTGGAGGTAGCGGTAGTCCTCACCGGTCAGCGGGCCCTCGAACCGAGGCCGGTCCAGCACGCGGCGCCCCCGCTCCAGGAGACTGCCGAAGCGCCGTTCCTCGTCCACCAGCACCTCGCGCACCCGGCCTGGGTCATCGGGTTGCCGGAAGTGGTCCAGGGTGTGCCCGAGGAGTTCGGCCGGCAGGTCGGACAGGGTGCGTGAGGGGTCGTCGCGCCAGAGGGTGGTCAGGACGCGGCGGATCAGCCGGCGCAGGACATAGCCGCGTCCGGTGTGGGACGGCCGTACGCCGTCGCCGGTCACGGCGACGGCGGAACGCAGGTGGTCGCAGACCAGGCGCGTCGACGGCTCGTCCATAGCCCACAGCGGCGGCAGGAGCCTCGTCCAGGGTTCGAAGAGGTCGCTGTCGTAGACGCAGTCGTGGCCCTGGAGGACCGTGGCCAGGCGTTCGAGTCCCATGCCCGTGTCGACGTTGGGCTGTGGGAGGGGTCGGAGGCTGCCGTCCTCACCCCGGCGGTAGCGCATGCTCACGTGGTTCCAGACCTCCACCCACCGTGGATCGGTGGTCGGGCCGCCCTGGGGCGGGGTGCCGGGCCCGCCGGTCCAGACGAAGATCTCCGAGTCGGGGCCGCACAGGCCGACGGGGCCGTGGGACCACCAGTTCTCGTCGCTGGTCAGCTCCACGGGAAGGCCCAACTCCCGCCAGGTGGCGAGGGACTCGTCGTCGGGGCCCACCTCTTCGTCGCCGCCGAAGACGGTGACGTACATCCGCTCCGGCGGGATGCCGAATCCGTCCCGCAGCAGCTCGTACCCCCAACGCAGGCTCTGTGAATGGCCGTAGTCGCCCAGGGACCACGAGCCGAGCATCTCGAACACCGTCAGATGGGTGCGGTCGCCGACCTCGTCGAGGTCGGTCGTGCGCAGACAGCGTTGAACGCTGGTCAGGCGTCGTCCCTGTGGATGCGGGCTGCCCTCCAGACAGGGCGTGAGCGGGTGCATGCCGGAGGTGGTGAACAGCACCGGGTCGGACGGCGGTGGCAGGAGGGTGCCTCCGGTGACGAGCTCGTGTCCGTGCTCGCGGAAGTAGTCGGTGAAGGTGCGGATGATCCGGTCGGTGTCCATCGGGGTTCCTTCGGTCGTGGGGACCGGAACGAGCCACGGAACAGGGTGCGACCGGGAAAGGGGAAGGCACACATACACCGGCGGTCCGTTTCCGGCCGCCGCAAGGGGTGGGATCAGGCGTCGGCAGCCGTCGAGCGGGGCGCTCGCGCGGCTGCGGTGTCGGTGTGCCTGATGACCTTCATGGGAACGACGGTAACAGTCCGCATCTCAGGCGTCGCGGGATTTTCGCCGCCTGGTGGGGCCGCCGGATAGCGCGTTCGGATCGCGCTTGAGCTGGGCAGGGCCGGATACCCGGGGGCCATGACCCGACTACTCAGGTCCAGGCACAAGGATCACGGGGAGCGGCAGGAGCCGTCCCCGGGCGCGGGACCGGATCCGCAGGTGGAACGGCAGGAGCCCGACACGCCGGCCGAGCTGCCCCGGCGTTCGTGGTGGGCGGCGCTGAAGGGCACCCTGCGGGAGTTCAAGGACGACGAGCTGACCGACCGCGCTGCGGCCCTGACCTACTACAGCGTGCTGTCGCTGTTCCCGGCGCTGCTGGTGCTGGTGTCCCTGCTGGGGCTGGTCGGCAGGTCGGCCACCGACAAGGTCCTGGAGAACATCAACGAGCTGGCGCCCGGCTCGGCCCGGGACATCCTCACGCGGGCGGTCGAGCAGCTCCAGGGCAACGGCGGTCTCGGCTCCGTCATGGCCGTCGTCGGCCTCGTTCTCGCACTGTGGTCGGCCTCCGGCTATGTCGCGGCCTTCATCCGCACCTCGAACGCGGTCTACGACATGCCCGAGGGGCGCCCGGTGTGGAAGATCCTCCCGATCCGGCTCGGAGTGACGGTCGCCCTCATGGTGCTGGCCCTGCTCAGCGCGCTGATCGTCGTCTTCACCGGCTCCCTGGCCCGGCAGGTCGGCTCCACGCTGGGCATCGGCGACACGGCTCTGACGGTCTGGGGCATCGCCAAGTGGCCCGTCCTGGCCGTCCTCGTGACCACCATGATCGCCATCCTGTACTGGGCGGCCCCCAACGCCAAGGTGCGCGGCTTCCGGTGGATCACCCCGGGCAGTTTCCTCGCCCTGCTGATCTGGCTGGTCGCCTCCGCCGGGTTCGCGTTCTACGTGGCCAACTTCGCCTCCTACAACAAGACCTACGGCACCATGGCCGGCGTGATCGTCTTCCTGATCTGGCTGTGGGTGGGCAACCTGGCCATCCTGCTCGGCCTGGAGTTCGACGCGGAGGCCCTGCGACAGCGCGCGATCGCAGGCGGCCACCCGCCCGACGAGGAGCCCTACACGGAGCCGCGCGACACCCGTGCCTGGGACGAACAGGACCGCAGGCGCCTCCGAGGTCCCTGACGGCCCGCGTCCGGACACGCTGTCCGGTCCCCGCGCCGCCTCCGTTAGGGTGGGCCGCGGGCCGTGACTGGCGCTGAGGTGGAGTACCACCGGGGAGCGGCCCCTGGACAGATCGACGCGGAGTCGATGCCGTGCGCCTGGGCGAACCGGAACCGGACCACCAGCCCAGGAGTAGATCATGTCCCAGGCCCGTATCCTGGACGGCGCCGCGCTCGCCCGGCGGATCGTCGAGGAGACCGCGAAGAAGGCGGCCGACCTCACCGAGCGCACCGGCACCGCGCCCTGTCTCGCGACCGTGCTGGTCGGCGAGGATCCCGCGTCCGTGACGTACGTCCGGATGAAGCGGAACCGCTGCCGCAGGGCCGGCGTCACCTCACGCCATGTACCGCTGCCCGCCGGCACCACCACGGAACAGCTCGTCGGCACCCTGCGCGAGCTGTCGGCCGACCCCGGCGTGCACGGCATCCTGCTCCAGCACCCGATGGGCGCGCACATCGACGAGCGGGCCGCGTTCGAGGCGATCGCGCCGGAGAAGGACGTCGACGGTGTCACCTTCGCCTCGTTCGCGACGATGAGCTTCGGGCTGCCGGGGTTCGTGTCGTGCACACCGGGCGGGATCATGCGGCTGCTCGACGAGTACGGCGTCGACCCCGCCGGCAGGCGGGCCGTGGTCGTCGGCCGCAGCGCGATCCTCGGCAAGCCGGCCGGCATGCTGCTGCTGGCCCGCGACGCGACGGTGACGTACTGCCACTCCCGTACGGCGGATCTGTCCGCGGCCGTGCGGGAGGCGGACATCGTCGTCGCCGCCGTGGGCCGGCCGCGGCTGATCCGGGGGCAGGACATCAAGCCCGGCGCCGTCGTGATCGACGCCGGCTACAGCGCGGGGAACGTCGGCGACGTCGACTTCGACTCCGCCGTCGAGCGGGCCTCGCTCATCACCCCGGTGCCGGGCGGCGTCGGGCCGATGACGATCGCCACGCTGCTGGAACAGACGGTGGACGCGGCCGCACGGCAGCTCGGGGTGTGATGCCGCTCCGGCTCAGCGCATCCAGGCGCTGTACGACATCACGTCGCCGGCCCTGACGCCGTACTCCGGTTCCGCCTTGGTGAAGGTGGTCTCCAGCCCGAGTACGGCGCCGGTGGCCGGGTCCATGATCAGCATCCTGCGGGTACCGGACCCGTCGTACACGTACGCCTGTCCGCGCCGCCCGAGCCGGTCCGTCACCTGCCCGAGCGGCCTGATCCCCTCGGTGTCCGCGAGGAGCCGCGCGAGCGCCGCCGACTCGCGGGCGCCGAGGGTCCAGGTGCCGAGCACGGACGCCACGGCGTCGAGGAGCTCGCCGGTGTTCAGCGGGGTCTTGCTGTACGCGGCCTCCTGGAGGTAGGCCCGCAGGCGTGCGACGTTTGTCGGGGGCGGCGACTGCGGCGGGGCGTCGCTCCAACTGGGCGGGTAGGTCTGCCTGCTGAGGACATGACCGTCCTCGACCGGACGCGGCTCGCCGTCCTCGTCGGTCAGGACCGGCCGCCCGGGGTGGCGCGGGTCGGTCGCCATGACGATCTCCGTGTGGCTGTCGTCGGCGTTCCACCGCACGATGCGCTCCTGCGGCAGGGTGATCGGCGGCTCGCTGTCGCTCATGGCCAGGCTCCACGCCTGCACGTGCGTGCCCTTGCGGAGCTTCGGCGCACCGTCGGCCACGGCCGCCCCTGCCCGCTCGGCGAGGGTGGTCAGGGGTACGGGGGTGGAGTCGGCCTGCACGAGCAGCGGGCGGGGTGCCGCGACCGCCGGGGCCGTCGTCTGGCCGGTGAACAGCAGGGCCGACACGAGTGCGGCGACGACGGCCGTGGCCGCGAGCCCCCAGGCCAGCCGGGTCCGGCGGCGGAGCGGGGCAGGGCGTTCACGCAGCAGCCGGTCGAGGTGCCGTTCGGCGTGGTGGTCGAGGGGGCCGTCGCCGAAGTGGGGGCCGTCGACCGGTACCGGGTTGGCTCGGCGCAGCAGTTCGAGTTCGTCAGCCATGGCTTCGTTCCTTGGACACGGTCGGCGGGGACATACGGTCTATCTCGGCTCTCAGCCGGCGCCGGGCCCGGTGCAGCCGCATGGCCGCGGCCCGGCTGCCGCAGCCGAGGGCCACGGCGACCTCCTCGACCGCCAGTTCCTCCCACACCGTCAGCCGCAGCACTTCCTGGTCGGCCGGGGACAGCCGGTTCAGGGCGTCGTGCACCCAGGCGCCCGGCGCCTCCGTGTCCGGGCTGTCCACGGTCTGCCGGCCGTGCGCGGTCTCGTCGTTGCCGAGGCGGTCGACCAGTCGCCGGCGTCGCCCGTAGCCGCGTACCGCGTTCGCCAGGCAGTTGCGTGCCACGCCGTACAGCCAGGGCAGCGGGGCGGCCGGCAGGTCCGCCCGGCGTCGCCAGGCGACGGTGAAGACCTCCGCCACCACTTCCTCGACCTCACTCGTGCGCCCGTCCAGTCGCCGCGCGACATAGCGGCTGACCGCCCAGTAGTGCTCGCGATAGGCAGCGGCGAAGATCTCGTCGTTGCTCATGTTCCGTTCGTGTCCGGCACCCGCCGGATCGTCACACCGGCTTCCGTGATTCTTGTCGCGTGCGTCGAGTGTGACGCGCGGGTGGGGCGCGGACACAGGCGGGGCGTGAAGAGGATCAGAGACATCAGGAGCGTCCGAGCCGTGCAGTGGCTGACCACCACGGATCACAAGACGATCGGAACGCTCTACTTGGTCACGTCGTTCGCGTTCTTCGTGATCGGTGGCGTGATGGCACTGTTCATGCGCGCCGAGCTGGCCCGGCCGGGCCTTCAGATCATGTCGAACGAGCAGTTCAACCAGGCGTTCACGATGCACGGCACGATCATGCTGCTGATGTTCGCGACGCCGCTGTTCGCCGGCTTCGCCAACTGGATCATGCCGCTCCAGATCGGCGCGCCGGACGTGGCCTTCCCCCGGCTGAACATGTTCGCCTACTGGCTGTACCTGTTCGGCTCGACGATCGCGGTCGGCGGCTTCCTCACCCCGCAGGGTGCCGCCGACTTCGGCTGGTTCGCCTACGCGCCGCTGTCCGACGCCGTCCGCAGTCCCGGTGTGGGCGCCGACATGTGGATCATGGGCTTGGCGCTCTCCGGCTTCGGCACCATCCTCGGCTCGGTCAACTTCATCACCACGATCATCTGCCTGCGCGCGCCCGGCATGACGATGTTCCGCATGCCGATCTTCACCTGGAACGTGCTGCTGACCGGTGTGCTGGTGCTGCTGGCCTTCCCGGTCCTCGCGGCGGCGCTGTTCGCGCTGGAGGCGGACCGCGAGTTCGGGGCGCACGTCTTCGACGCGGCGAACGGCGGAGCGCTGCTGTGGCAGCACCTCTTCTGGTTCTTCGGGCACCCGGAGGTGTACATCATCGCGCTGCCGTTCTTCGGCATCATCAGCGAGGTCATCCCGGTCTTCTCCCGCAAGCCGATGTTCGGCTACATGGGTCTGATCGCGGCGACCGTCGCGATCGCGGGTCTGTCCGTGACGGTGTGGGCGCACCACATGTACGTCACCGGCGGTGTGCTGTTGCCGTTCTTCTCCTTCATGACGTTCCTCATCGCCGTACCGACCGGCGTGAAGTTCTTCAACTGGATCGGCACGATGTGGAACGGCTCCCTGAGCTTCGAGACACCGATGCTCTGGGCTCTGGGATTCCTCGTCACCTTCGTCTTCGGCGGCCTCACGGGAGTCATGCTCGCCTCGCCGCCGCTGGACTTCCCGACCTCCGACACCTATTTCGTCGTGGCCCATTTCCACTACGTCATCTTCGGCACCGTGGTGTTCGCGATGTTCTCCGGATTCCACTTCTGGTGGCCGAAGTTCACGGGCAGGATGCTCGACGAACGCCTCGGCAAGATGACGTTCTGGACGCTGTTCATCGGCTTCCACGGCACGTTCCTGGTCCAGCACTGGCTGGGGGTGAACGGAATGCAACGCCGTATCCCCGACTATCTGGCGGTGGAGGGGCTGACGACGCTCAACTCCCTGTCGACCGTCTTCTCGTTCGTGCTGGGAGCGTCGCTGCTGCCGTTCTTCTACAACGTCTGGAAGACCGCGAAGTACGGCGAGAAGATCGAGGCCGACGACCCGTGGGGGTACGGCCGCTCGCTGGAATGGGCGACTTCCTGCCCGCCGCCGCGCCACAACTTCCTGACGCTGCCGCGGATCCGGTCCGAATCCCCCGCCTTCGACCTGCGCCACGATCCCACGCCGGAGAAGGAGCTGACGTCTCTGTGAGCATCACGGACAGGTTCCTGAACGACGTCGAGGGCCATCTGCTGCTCGCCGCGGCGCGCGAGGAAGGCCGTACGGCCGCCGCGCGGTTCAGCGCGCCCCTGCACTGGCTGACGGAGGGTCAGCGGGGCGAGGTGGAGCGGCGGTTCGAGGCGGAGTACCTCGCACTCGCCCGCGCCTCCTGGCAGCACACGGCGGTGCGTGCCGGAGGACTGCGGGACGAGTACGAGGCGAGATACCGCGGCCTGCGGCGCCGGCTGCTGGCCGGCTGGTCACTGACCGGCGCCCTGGCACTCGGTGTCCTTCTCGTGTGTCTCGCCCGGGGGCTCTAGCTCACCGTCCACTTCTGGTTGTTCTGGCCGTTGCAGGTCCAGAGCACCAGTTTGGTGCCGTTGGCCGTGGCCGCGCCGTACGCGTCGAGGCAGAGCCCGGCGTTGACGTTGGTGAGGGTGCCGTCGGTGCCCAGGGTCCACTGCTGGTTGCTCTGGCCGTTGCAGTCCCAGATGACGACCCGGGTGCCGTTGGTGGTGCCGCGGTTGTAGGCGTCGAGGCACTTGTTGCCGTAGACCACGAGTTCCTTGCGGGTGCTGTGGTACTGCCAGACCTGGTTCTGGCCGCCGGTGCAGTCCCAGAGCTGGGCGTCGGTGCCGTTGGCGATGGTGTTGTCGTTGATGTCCGCGCACCGGCCGGAACCGCTGCCCGTGATCAGCGTGCCGTTCCTGCCGGGCAGCGGCCGTACGACGATGCCGTCGAGGGTGGGGGCGCCGGAGAAGGAGAGGGTGTTGGCGCTGCCCTTGGTGAGGGAGACCTGGACGGAGATGTTGCCCGCGCTGGAGCCGGTCGGCGGGAAGGAGACCTTGGTGGGGGTCTGGCCGTTGACGGTGAGCGTCGCCGTGCGGGCGGCGGTCGTGTTGTTGGTGTAGGAGACCTCGACGGTCTTCAGACCGGCGCTGCCGGCGACGACGCCGGAGTAGCTCGACGTGCCGCTGTAGGTGCTCGCGGACTGCTCGGTGCCGCCGGTGACCGTGAGCATCACGGAACCGCCTGCCGGGACGTTGGTGCTGTAGCCGGTGCCGGTGGTGGCGACGTTCTGGCGGGCCCACAGGTCGCGGACGGTCGCGGAGGCGTTCGTGAGGCCGAGGTCGGACCAGCGGACGGTCATGTTCTGCGTGGTCGAGGTGCGGTTGAGGAGGACGACGGCACGATTGCCGCTGCCGGAGAGGACCTTGCCGTAGACCTGGAGGCCGGTGGCGTCCTCGGCGACCTCGACGCCCTGGAGGCCGCGCGGATCCTGGTCGACGGCGATGACCTCGGGGTTGGTGAGGATGTTCGTCGCCTCGGTGGTGAGGGTGGTGAGGTCGAGGCCGGCGAGCAGCGGGGCGCCGGAGATCGCCCACAGGTTCATGTGGGAACGGCTCTGGGCGGCGGTCAGGCCGTTCATCCCGACGACCATCATGTCGGGGTCGTTGTAGTAGCCGGTGTGCTGGGCCGTGGGGTGGATGTTGCGGTCGAAGGCGGTCAGGACGTTGGCGTAGGACGGTGTGCCGCCGTGGAAGAAGATGTCCGTGTTGGTCCGCCACATCGGGCCCATGCCCGGGGCCCAGTTCCAGGGGTTGGAGTAGCCCCAGTTGCACAGGGAGAGGGCGAGCGGGCGGCCGGTGGTGGCCGTCGCCTTCGCCACGGCGTCGCTGATCGCCTGGTAGGTCGTCTTCGGGTCGAGTTTCTCGGCGTCACCGCCGCACCAGTCGACCTTGACGAAGTCGAAGCCCCACTTCGAGAACTGCGTCATGTCCTGCTCGTAGTGGCCCTCGCTGCCCGAGCCTGGCGCGGCGGGCCGGCCGGTCGGGAAGTAGTAGCCGCAGCCGTCCTTGCCGGCGTCGGTGTAGATGCCGGCCTTGAGTCCCTTGCTGTGGATGTAGTCGGCGATGGCCTTCATGCCGCCCGGCCACTCCGTCTCGTCGACGGTGATGTTGCCGGCGCTGTCCCGGGTGCCCTGCCACCAGCCCTCGTCGATGTTGATGTACTCGTAGCCGGCCTCGGGCAGACCCGCCGCCACGAACGCGTCGACCTGCCGCTTGATGACGTTGTAGTCGACCTTCGCGGCGAACGCGTTCCAGGAGGCCCAGCCCATGGGTGCACCGGGCACGGGTATCTGACGGGCCGTCGCCGCCTCGGCGGGGGCGGGGGCCGCGAACAGCAGGGCGGCGGTCGCGGTGAGCGCCAGGGCGAGGGCGCGCGCCACGGCGGATCTGCAGCGGCGGACGGGATTCGTTGGGGGCGGGGGGTACATGCGGCTCCTTCAGGCGGGAGAAACACTCAGCACATTCGATATTTCGAACATGATTCGGAACGTCGAACATGTGGCGCCGAAATTAGGGCCACGGGAGGGGGAAGTCAACGGCTCAGGCGGACCTGAAGTCGTCCTTTCGCATGCACGGTTGGCCCCGACGGCAGCCCGCACCGCCATACTGGCCGATGTGCGCGTAGCGATCATGACGGCGGGCTCCCGGGGCGATGTCGCCCCCTACACCGGACTCGGGCACGCCCTGTCCCGGGCCGGACACGAGGTCACCCTGGTCACGCACGGCTGCTTCGAGCGGCTGGTCGCCGGAACCGGGGTGCGTTTCCACCCGATGCCGCTCGACCCACGGGCGGAACTGGAGTCCCCGCGCGGCCGGAACCTGCACCGCAGTGCGACCGGCCTGGGCAAGCTGGTCCGCGTGATGGGGATGGCGCGGGCGCTGGCCGGGCACCTGACGGACGACATGCTGGCCGCGGCGCGCAGCAGTGACGTCCTGCTCCTGGCGGGCGCCACCACGCCCCTGGGGCACTCCATCGCCGAGGGTCTGTCGCTGCCGAGCATCGACGTCCCTCTGCAACCCCTCACCCCTACCCGGGAGTTCGGGCCGCCGATGCTCGGGGGCGGCTCCTGGGGTCCCGTCGGGAACCGGGTCGCCGGACATGGTGTGAGCCTCGCCATCAACCGCGTTTTCTCGGCGGCCGTCCCGGACGTACGCACCCGCCTCGGACTGCCCCGCGGCAAGCCCCGCACCACACGCGAGGGCCGCGCTCTGCACGGCTACAGCCCCCTGGTGGTGCCCAGGCCGAGCGACTGGCCGCCGCACCTGGAGGTGACGGGCTACTGGTGGCCGTACGACGGTGAGGCCCAACTCCCCGCCGAGTTGCGGGAGTTCCTGGACGCGGGCCCGCCGCCGGTCTTCGTGGGGCTGGGCAGCGCGACCGTGCCCGATCCCGCGCGGCTGAGCGCCGAGGTCGTGCGCGCCCTGCGCCGGGCCGGGCTCCGCACGGTGATCCAGCGGGGCTGGGGCCGGCTGGAGGCCGCCGGGGACGACGTACTGACCATCGGCGAGGTGCCGCACTCCGCGCTGTTCCCGCGGATGGCCGCCGTGATCCACCACTGCGGCGCGGGCACCACGGCGGCCGGGCTGCGCGCCGGGGTGCCCGCCGTGCCCGTCCCGATCCAGTTCGACGAGGGCTTCTGGGCCGGCCGCCTGGTCGCGCTCGGCGTGGCGCCCCGGGCCCTGCCGCTGCGCAGGCTCACGGCGGAGGCACTGGCGGACGCCGTACGGCGGGCGACCACCGACCCGTCCTTCGGCCGGCGCGCCCGCGACATCGCCGACCGGCTGCGGGCCGAGGACGGCTTCGCGCCCGTCCTCGACGCGGTGAACCGGCTCGACGGCTGAACCGCACGAGCCGACGGCGTCACCGGTCCCGGTTCAGGACCCGGCGAGCCGTGCGTCCGTCGGCTGGAGGATGCCGAGCAGGATGCGGACCAGTTCGTCGACGACCTCGTCGAGGGTCGCGTCCACCCACCCCGCGCTCCAGTCGTGCAGCAGCCCGTTGACGCTGCCGATGAACGCGGTCACGGCGAGGCGGTAGTCGCGCGGTGCCGCCTCGCCGCGGGCGACGGCGGACGCCACCTCGGCGCAGACCAGCTCGACCCAGCGGGCGCGGCGCGCGAGGCGCTGTTCCTCCAGGCGGGGGCTGACGCCGATGATCTCGACGAAGGTGATGCGGATGCGGCGCGGGTCGGCGGTGACGTTCGCCGCGTACGCGCGGAAGATCGCGGTGGCGCGCTCGGCCAGCGGCAGGTGTTCCGCCTGGGCCACCGCCGTCAGGGCGGCCTCTTCCGCCCACGCGTTGACCTGGAGGTGGAGGGTGGCCAGGACATCTTCAAGGGTGCGGAACTCCTCGTAGAACTGACGGGTCGACAGGCCCGCGGCCTCGCTCAGCGCGGCGACCGTCGTGGCCCGGTAGCCGGGGCTGCCGCCGAACAGCTGAAGCGCGGCGTCCAGGAAGCGTCGCCGCCGCTCGGCCTGTCGCTCCTCGGCCGACTTGCCGCCGTAGCGGCCGGTGGGCGCCTTGATCCTGCCCGTCACGCTGTCCTCCCACGGCCTCGCCGACCCGACGGCCAATTTTGTCGTGTACGCAGTCTTGTGGAGAAGGGCACCCCCTCCTTACTTTTCAGTAAGTTGATTCTGAAAGCACATGTGTTCAGATTCGCCCCCCTCCCGCCTCAGAGGAAGAGAGCAGTCATGCCTGCCTTCAGACCCAGGCACCTGTGCTCCGTAGCCGCCGCCCTCGCCCTGACCGTCGCCGCCCCCGCGACCACCGCCACCGCAGCCGACTCCTCCGCCGCGGCCCTGCGCGAGGTGATGTTCGTCGGCAACAACTGGGACGGCACCGCCGACGTCATCAAGTCCGCCGGGGACTTCGGGAAGATCGGCCGTATCGACGTCATCCCCGACATGGACGAGCGGATGGCGGAGATCAACGCCGATCCCATCAAGTGGATCTACTTCATGGCGATCCGCAACAGCGTGGGTGAGGGCCACGACCAGTTCGTCGACGACATGTACTCGACGCCCGACGGCAGGTCCGTGGTCGTCTCGCGCCCCAGCTTCGCCGACGTGGTGTCCCTCGACCTGGCCACGGGGGACGTCAACTGGCGCTTCCCCGTGTCCGGTTACCGCGCCGACCACATGGCGGTCTCCCCCGACGGCGAGCGGGTGGCCGTGTCCGCCTCGACCTCCAACACCGTGCACGTCCTGGACATCGAGAACGGCAAGGAACTGGGCAGGTTCGCCACCGGCGACAAGCCGCACGAGAACATCTTCACCCAGGACGGCAAGTACCTCTACAACATGGCGATCGGCGACGTGAACACGCAGAGCGACGCCCCCTGGCTGGACTGGACGAAGGGCGACCGGCGCATCACCGTCGTCGACGCCACCACGTACCAGCAGGTCAAGGTCATCGACATGCGCCCCAAGCTCGACACGATCGGCCTGACGGACTACTCCGACGCGGTCCGGCCCGCGGTGTTCTCGCCGGACGAGTCGAAGCTGTACTTCCAGGTGTCGTTCTTCAACGGCTTCTTCGAGTACGACCTGGCCACCGACAGGATCACCCGCACGAAGACCCTGCCGAAGAACCCGGCGACCAGCGACGACCGCACCACCTTCGTCAACGACTCACGCCACCACGGCATCTCGATGAGCCCCGACGGCAGCAAGCTCTGCGTCGCGGGCACGATGGACGACTACGCGGTCGTCGTCAACCGCACCACCCTCCAGGAGGGGCCGCTCGTGACCGCCTCCAAGCCCTACTGGGCCACGGTCAGCGGTGACGGCAAGTCCTGTGTGGTCTCCGAGAGCGGCACCGACCAGGTCACGGCCATCGACTTCGCCACCGGGCAGAAGCAGGTGTCCGTCCCGGTCGGCGACCACCCGCAGCGGGTCCGGCTGGGCCATGTGGAGGCCGGCTGGACCGGCCCGACGGCCGGCTGATCAGCCCAGCGCCTTCGCCGCCGCGAGGGCGGTACGACGAGGGCGAAGGCGCGTGGATCGGCGGCGAGGTCCGTGGCCCGCTCGCCGTCGCCGGGATCGCCGTCGTCGAAGGCCGCGACCTGCCCCACGGGGTAGCTCGTTCACCTGCCCTTTCGTCGGGTCCAGCGTGCGACCTGACGTAAGGGCAGGGTCAAACGAGGTTTCCGGTCCGGCTCCTAGCCGACGGTCCGCGCGGCCCACGCGGAGAGCTCGGACCGTGCGGCGTTCAGCAGGGCCGCCGAGGGAGCGCTCGCCCCGTTCGTCACCAGCGCGTAGTGCAGGACGCCGGAGTCGGAGTCGGTGAGCAGCAGGCGGCGGCTTCCCGTGCCGCCCGGTTCCGCTGCCACGCCGACCGGGGTGGCCGAGGTGTACGACGGCGGGGCGTACGCCGTGCCCAGGTCGGAGACCACCGTGGTGGACCCGGTCGGGAAGGACGCCGGAAGGTGCAGTTCGGTGGGTGCGGTGCCGCTGTTCGAGCGCCACACCTGGAGCCCGTACTGCCCCGATCCCACCAGCTGCGCCACGTTCGGCAGCGAGCTGGGCACCGGGTTCCAGGTCAGGGTCGTGTCGCCGTCCCGTGAGCGGTCCTCGTAGGTGAAGGCGAGCGTCGTACCGGACGTGGCGCTCGGGTAGATCCGGTCCAGCAGCCGGGCGTCCTGCCGCAGCACCGGCGTTCCCGAGTCGTCGAGGCGTACGGCGGACAGGTCCTCGTCGTTCCAGGCGTCAGCGGCGGTGAGGACCTTGTCGGGGTTGCCGTTCATCAGCTCCTGGTGACGTCCGTTGTAGATGTCCCACTGCCACTGCGAACCGGAGAGCACCGGGCCGGAGCCGGCCGGGTTCGACCACCAGCTCCGGCCCGGGACACGGGAGTCGAGTGCCTGGTACATCGCCTTGAGCACGGTCGGCGCCTTGTCGGAGACCGACCCGGCCAGCGGGTGGCCGAACTCGCTGATGATCGCGGGCGTGTTCGTGGCCGAGGCGCGGTCGCGGACGGTGCCGAAATCGCCGGCGTACTGGCCGTCCTCCGCCTTGCCCCACATGAAGACGCCCGAGATGGCCTTCTGGTCGTAGAAGTGGGTGTTGAAGACGTACCGCGGTCCGAGGGTGCCCGCGTCGAGCAGTCCGCCCTCCTGCTTCTGGAAGTCGATGTTGGCGTTCCAGAAGAGGTTCGGCTCGGCGAAGAGCGGCTTGTCCTGCCAGCCGGCCGCGTCCATGCGGGACCGGAACTTCTCGTAGAAGGGCCACAGGATGTCGCGTTCCCAGGTGCGGCTGGTCTGGCCGGAGTCGTAGGAGCCGGCGTGCGGTTCGTTGTAGGGGTCGAAGCCGACGACGCCCGCGAACTCGGCGGCGGAGACGTTCTGCCGGACGTACGCCATGGACTTCTGGGCGGTGGCCAGGAAGGCGTCCTGGAGGCCGTACTCGTTGTGCCAGAAGTCGTGCGACGCCTGCTTCACGGCCTCGTTCTGGGTGATGTTCTGGCCCCAGAAGAGGCAGATCCCGCAGTTCTCGTCGGGGTAGTTCCCGAGGTCCACGGCCCACTTGGGCGCGCCGTCGCCGGTGTACCAGCTGTCGGGGTCGAACAGGTACCGGGAGTAGAGGTCCTGGTGGAAGTCGGGGTACACGCGGATGCCCGCGTCGAGGAAGGCGCGCATCTGGGCGGTGGCGGCGGCCAGATACGTGGTGTCGACCTGGCCCCGAACGGGTTCCGCGTAGGCCCAGGACAGCAGGAAGCGGATCGAGTTGCCGCCGCCGAGGGCGCGCAGCGCGGTCGCGGACTTCTTCGCGTCGGCGACCGAGGCGAAGGGCAGGCCGCCGTTCTCGTCCAGTTTGGTCTCGCCGGAGACGTTGTATCCGCGCAGGACGACCTCGCGGCCGTTTCCGTCGGTGAACCGGCCGTTTTGGACGGTGAGGGGCGTTTCGTCGAACCAGAGGGAGCCGGGAAGGGGGGCGGCGGTGGCGGGAGAGGGGCCCGCCACCGTCAGTGATCCGAAGAGGACGACCAGGACAACGAGCAGACGGGTCCGGAAGTTCAGCATTCCACTACAGTCCGGTGAGATCAGGAGACCGTCAACACCCCTGACTCTGGAGTAAGTTCCGTCTCGGCCATCACGCCCTTCTCATCCCTCGCCGGACAGGCCGAGTTCCCCACGAGCCTCCGCCACCCACCGCAGGACGCCTTCCGCCCCGGCCTTCCCGGCCGATTCCCCCGCTTCCCGGAGGAGTTCCGCGGCCTCCTCCCGCCGGTCCTGCTGGGCCGCGACATGGGCGAGCCCGATCAGGTTGGCGGCCACCCCCGCCAGGAATCCGAGCTCGCGGCGCAGACGGGTGGACTCCTCGAAGAGGTCGCGCGCCGCATCGAGCCGTCCGGCCATGTGCTCCGCGAAACCGAGGTGCCGAAGGGCGTACGACATGGTCAGCCGGTCGTCGGCCCGGGTGGCGAGGTCGAGGGCGCGGGTGAGGGCGGGCAGGGCTTCCCCGGTGTCGTCGCGGACCACCTGGTGGAAGGTGCCGACCCAGAACAGCGCCTCCCCCTCGCCCCGCACATCGCCGAGCGCGCGGTACAGCCGTACCGCGCGCTCGAAGAGCTCCAGCTCCCGCGCGTCCTCGACCCGCTCCTCCAGGAACCGGGCGTGGACGACCTTGCCCCGGGCCAGGGCGAGATCGGCCTCGACCGCGTCGAGCTCATGCCCGGCAGCCGTCAGTGCGCCGCTGTCACCTCCGAACACCGCGCGCTCGTAGAGGAGTTGGGCCTGCTCGATTCGTGTGTCCGCTGTCATGCGGCGATCGTACGAAAGCCGTCCCGCGCCCTCCCGACGACTTTTCAGCCGCCGACCCTGCGTGTCAGGTGCAACAGGTACTCCTTGCGGTTCAGCGGGTTGAGGTCGGTGCGCCGGCGCTCCGGGACCGTGCCGCCCCGTGCCATGGGCGCGTAGTGGTCGAAGGCGCTCTCCAGCTCGCCCTCGCCGCGCGTCAGCCCCGGCAGGTGCTGCTCCAGCTCGTGCACATGGGCAGCGGGCACCTCCCCCTCCAGCACGCAGGAGGCGCCGCGGGTCTGTGTGGTCCGCGGCACCGCGCGCAGACGGGCCAGCACCGGCAGCAGCGCGGCCAGGGTGTCGGTCGGGGCCTCGACGCGGAAGCGGTGCATCGGCTCGTGCACCTGGGTGCCCGCCCGGCGCAGGGCCTCGACCAGCACCAGCGGGGTGAGGCCGCGGAAGTCGTACCCCGTGCTGGACATGCTCTTGTCGAAGCCCTGGTGGGCGTGGCTCTGCCGGGGCGAGTAGCCGGAGTGGGTCATGGTGACGGTGCAGTCGGGGATCTGCCAGCCGTGCAGGCCCTGTCCGAGGGTCTCGCGGACGGTCTCCTCGACGGCCTTGAAGAAGGCGTACGGCATGGAGCCGAGCTCCACCTCCAGCCGGAAGGCCACGCCGGAACCGACCGGCGCCGGGTCGACGCGCAGGCCGACGGTCGCGAGGAAGGGGTTGCCGTCCTTCTTGTTGAACTCGACCGCCGTACCCGAGCCGACCGGCCGCTCGACGCACAGCGGTGTGGTCTCGCGGAAGGTGACGTCGAGGCCGAACTCGTCGGCGAGCGTGGCCTGAATGACCTCCTTCTGCACCTCGCCGTAGAGGGAGACAAAGGTCTCCTGCCGTACCTCGTCGTGGCGCAGGTCGATCAGCGGGTCCTGTTCGGCGAGCAGGGTGAGCGCCCGGTGCAGGTCCCGCCGGTCCGCGCCGTCGGCCGCGACGACGACCGTTTCCAGGGTGGGCGGAGCGAAGAAGTGCCCGCACTCCTTGCGGGGTTCGCCGAAAGCGTCGCCGATCCTGATGTCGGCCAGGCCCCACAGTTTGGCGATCCGGCCCGCCGCCACCAGGTCGTCCCGGACGTCCGCGCCCCGGTCGAAGACGCTGATCGCGGTGATCCGGCCCTCGGTGCGGGTGTCGTCCAGATCGCCCGCGTCGCTCGATGCGCCGGCCGCGCCGAAGCGGATCCGGTCGCGGGTGCGCACGGTGCCGGAGAACATCCGCGCGTACGCGACCTTCTCCCCCGCCGGTCCCCGCTCGACCTTGAAGACCGAGCCCGAGACCGGCCCTCGCGGGTCGCCGTCAGCCGCGGGCAGCAGTCGCCTGATGCCCTCGACGAGTGCGCCGACGCCGGCGCCCGTGACGGCGGAGCCGAAGTACACGGGGTGGACGAGGGCCTGCCGGGTCTGGGCGGCGAGGGCGGCGCGGAGGCGGTCGTACGAGACCGTGTCCTCGACGTACGCCGTCAGCAGCTCCTCGTCGTGGTCGGCGAGGACGTCGAGCGCCGAGAAGGGGAGGCCGGGGACGAAGCGCGCGTCACGCGTGCCCAGGCCGTCGGCCGTCCCCATCGGCACGACGGACGCGGTCAGCCGTTCGGCGAGGGCCCGCAGGACGGCGTCGTGGTGTGCGCCGCGTCGGTCGATCTTGTTGACGAAGACGAGGGTGGGGATGCGCAGCCGTCGCAGGGTGCGCATCAGGACGCGGGTCTGCGGCTGGACGCCCTCGACGGCGGAGACGACCAGCACGGCGCCGTCGAGGACGCCGAGCACCCGTTCCACTTCGGCGATGAAGTCCGGGTGGCCTGGGGTGTCGATGAGGTTGACCGTCACGTCGTCGAGGGCGAAGGAGACGACGGCGGACTTGATGGTGATGCCGCGCTGCCGCTCCAGCGCGAGGGAATCGGTCCGGGTGTTCCCGGCGTCGACGCTGCCGATCTCGTCGATCACGCCCGCCGTGTACAGCAGGCGTTCGGTCAGGCTGGTCTTACCGGCGTCGACATGGGCGAGGATCCCGAGATTGAGCAAGTGCACGAAGCGTCATGTCCTTGAGTGAGGGGGTCTTTCCTTCCGGGGTGGACATGAACGCAGTGCGCATCGCTGCTCCTCCTTGGGTGCCGACGGGTCCTGTGCAGTGCAGCAGGGCCGGCCCCGCCGAGGCAATGCATTAATGCTCAACAAACCTGGCTCAGATACTCGGCCCCTCGGTCGTCCGCGCGTCGATCCAGGTGCGGATCGCCGACACGGTTGTCTCCGCGTGGTCCTGCAACATCGTCAGGTGGTCGCCGGGGACGTCCACGACGTCGTGCGCCGTCGGCCAGGACGTCCGCCAGGCGTCCCCCTCCGCGGAGGCAGCCATGGCGGGCGTGGGTCGCAGTGCCCGCAGCAGAATCGTGGGTGTGTCGACCGGCTCGGGGACCCAGCCGAGGAAGATCCGGTTGTAGGCGCCCATCGCGGCCAGGGCGGTGTCGTCGTCCCCGGCAAGGATGGCCTGTTCGGTGCGGCCGGTGGCCTGCGGTGCCGGGGCGGCCAGGGACAGCAGCCAGTCCGTACCGCTGTTGTCCGGGGTGATGTGATAGGTGTCCAGCAGCACCAGACCGTTCGGTGCCCGCCCCATGCTTTCCAGGTGGTGGGCCACGAGGTGTGCCACATTGCCGCCCGCCGACCGTCCCACGACCACGAAAGGCCCGTCCCCGACGTGCCGCAGCACGCTCTCGGCCTGCGTACGCGCAAGGGCGCCGCGGTCCTCCGGTACGGCGGCACCGGCACCGATACCCGGGTGCGGGAACTCCAGGACGTCCAGGTCGTTCCTGAACGCGCGGTGGAAGCGGGGGAAATCTCCGCCGTCCGAGGCGAGTGAGGGATGGTAGGCCGGGAAGTAGGCGATCGTCGGCCTCCCGGAGCCGGGGCGACCGTGGGCGCGGCGGATCGGGGGCAGGGCGTGCTCCCGGCCGTGGGCGGCCGTGAAGGTGGGCAGCGCCCAGGACGCGGTGACGAGCAGGTGCATCGCCGCCACCGGCCGACCGGCGGCACCGACCGTCCGGAACAGCGAGGAGAGGCTGTACGAGGGCCGCTGGGCCACACCCGCCTCGGGGGCGGCGGCCCCGGCGGCCGGTTCGCCGTCCAGCAGGCCGAGCAGATGGCGGGCCAGTTCCTCGGCCGTGCGGTACTCGAACACGACCGCCGCCGACAGCCGGAGCCCCAGCCCCGTGCTCAGCCGGTTGCGGATCTGGACGGCGGTCAGGGAGTCGAACCCCAGGTCGGCCAGGGCCCTTCCGGCCGGGAGCGCGTCGGCGTGCGGGTATCCGAGCACCGCGGCCACGTCGGCCCGCAGCAGCGCCACGAGCGCCCCCTCCCGGTCGCCGGAGGGTATGGGGGCCAGCCGCTTCCGCCAGGCTCCCGGCTCCGGCGGCTGCCCGGGCGAACCGGCGGAGCCGAAGCCGGTCGACGCGGCGGCCGGGCGGCTCCGCCGGACGAGTCCGCGCAGGGGTGCCGGCAGGTGCCCCGCGCCGGACCGAAGCACCGCCCGGTCCACGAGGACCGGCGCCAGGACCGGATCCGTCGAGCGCAGCGCGACGTCGAACAGGGCCAGGCCCTGCCGCGTGGACAGCGGCACGAGCACGTCGCGTGACCGCGGACGCTGCCCGGGCTGTCCCGCCGCCATGCCGTCGGCGTGCTCCCACGGACCCCATGCCAGCGAGAGCGCCGGCAGTCCCTCGGCGGAGCGGCGGAGGGCGAGGGCGTCGAGGAACGCGTTCGCGGCCGCGTAGTTGCCCTGGCCCGCCCGGCCCAGCAGACCGGAGACGGAGGAGAACACGACGAACGCCGACAGCCCCATGTCCCGGGTCAGTTCGTGCAGATTCCAGGCCGCGTCGGCCTTCGGCCGCAGCACCGCCGCCATTCGCTCGGGCGTCAGCGAGTCCAGCACGCCGTCGTCGAGAACCCCGGCGGCGTGCACCACGGCGGTCAGCGGTGGCTCGCATCGGCGGATCACGTCGGCCACCGCGGCACGGTCGGCCGCGTCACAGGCGACTATTGCGACCTGCGCGCCCGCCTCCTCCAGTTCGCGGCGCAGTTCCTCGGCGCCGGGTGCCCGCGGCCCGCGGCGTCCGGTCAGCAGCAGATGCCGTACGCCGTGTCCGGCGACCAGGTGCCGCGCCAGTTCCGCGCCCAGCGCGCCGGTGCCTCCGGTGATCAGCACCGTACCGTCCGCGTCGAGGGCGGCCCCCTGCTCGGAGGCGGCATCGGCGGCCGCCAGTCGCGGAACCGTCATCTGTCCGTCCCTCAGGCGGAGTTGGGGCTCTCCGGTGGCGACGGCCGAACGCAGCAGACGCAGCGACTCGGGCCGCCCGTCCACGTCCGCCAGGACGACACGGCCGGGCAGCTCCGACTGCGCCGAACGCACCAGCCCCCAGACCGCGGCACCCGCCGGATCCGGTACCGGCCCGGTGGCGTCCCGCGTCACGACGACCAGCCGTGCGCCCGCCGTGTCCGGATCGCCCTGCCAGTCCTGGAGCGTCGTGAGTACCCTGCCGGTCAACTCGCGTACGTCCGGCAGCGGATCGACATCGCCCGTGGGAGCGACGGCTGTGACGGCGACGAAATCGGGGTTTCCGGCACCGGGCAGGGCGCCCGGCAGGAACTCGACGAGGTTCAGCGCGTCCGGTCCACGTACCGCCCAGACGCCGTCATCGGCGTCGCCGGGAGGGTCGCCGGGAAGTTCGAGGGTGGTCCACTGCGGGCGCAGCAGTGCACGTCGTACGAGGCCGTCCCTCGTGTCGGCCGTCATGTCGGCCGTCATGTCCGCTTGGTCGGCCGGGAGTTCCCTCATGGCCAGTGACTCCACGCGCGCCACGAGCCGGCCCGACGGATCGGCCAGGGTCAGCGAGACCGTGTCCGGGCCCGTCGGCGTCACGCTGACCCGCAGCTCCGTGGCTCCCGAAGCGTGCAGGCTCACCCCGCTCCACGCGAACGGCACCCGCACCGTGCCCGCATCGGTGGGCGCGACCAGCAGCGGCGCGTGCAACGCTGCGTCGAACAGCGCCGGGTGAAGCCCGAAGCGACCCGCATCGGGGGCGTGCGAGGCGGGCAGCCCGACCTCCGCGAAGATGTCGTCGCCACGCCTCCAGACCGCGCCGACGCCCTGGAAGGCCGGCCCGTAGGCGAGCCCGGCGTCGGCGAGGGCGGCGTACGCGTCGGTGAGCTCCAGGGCCTCGCCGTCCCGGGGCGGCCACGGGGCCGGCTCGCCCTGCGCCGTATGTCCGCGGCCCAGTTGACCGGTGACGTTCCGGGTCCACCGCTCGTCCTCGGTGGCTTCCTCCGGCCGGGAGTAGATGTCGACCGGCCGTCGGCCCTTCTCGTCCAGCGCGCCCACCACGACCTGCACCCGCACGGCCGCGGAACCGGGCAGAGGGAGCGGCGACAGCATCACGAGGTCGTCGACCGCGTCGCAGCCGACCTCGTCGCCCGCCCGCACGGCCATCTCCACGAACACCGTCGCCGGCACGATCACCCGCCCGGCGACGACATGGTCCGCCAGCCACGGGTGGGCGGCGAGGGACAGCAGCCCGGTCAGCACGGTCCGTTCGGTGTCCGGCACCAAGAACGCCGGGCTCAGCAGCGCCCGCTCGTCGGCCGCGGCGGGGCCCGGCGCGTCCAGCCAGTACCGCTGCCGCTGGAAGGCGTACGTCGGCAGGTCCACGCGCCGCGTGCCGGAACCCGCGTACACGGCCGCCCAGTCGACGGCGGCCCCTGCCACGTGCAGCCGCGCGACGGCCGACAGGAGCGTCTCCGGTTCGTACGCGCCGCCCCGTGTGGCCACGGCGAGAAGGGCGCCGCTCGTCGCGGTGCCGGACAGCGAGTCCATGGCCGCCGCGGTGAGCGCGGGCCCGGGACCGAGTTCCAGGTAGGCGGAGATCCCGTCGTCGGAGAGCCGGCGCACGGCGTCGGCGAAGCGCACGGGCAGCCGGGCGTGCCGCGCCCAGTACTCGGGCGAGCACAGTTGCGCGGGCTCGGCGGGCCGGCCCGTCACGGTGGAGACGATCGGGATGCGCGGCGGCCGGAACGTCAACTCCCGTGCCACACTCAGGAATTCGTCGAGCATCGGCTCCATCAGGGGTGAGTGGAAGGCGTGGCTGACGCGCAGCGGTACGGCTCTGCGGCCGCGCGCCTCGAAGTCGGCCGCGACCGCGCGCACGGCGTCCCGCGCGCCCGAGATCACCACCGAGCGGGGCCCGTTGACGGCGGCGACGGCCGGCCCCGCCCCGAACCGCGCGAGCGCGGCGACCGCTTCCTCCTCGGTCGCGTCCAGCGCCACCATCGCGCCGCCCTCGGGCAGCTCCCGCATCAGCCGTCCGCGAGCGGCGACGAGCGCGGCCGCGTCCGGCACGTCGAGCACGCCGGCGACATGCGCGGCCGTCAGCTCGCCGACGGAGTGGCCCACGAGCCGGTCGGGCCGCACACCCCACGACTCCAGCAGCCGGAACAGCGCCACCTCGAAGGCGAACAGTGCGGCCTGCGCGAAGTCCGTACGGTCCACGAGGGCCGCTTCCGGTGACCCCGGATCGGCGGACAGCACCGCGCCCAGGGGCCGCGGGAGACGATCGTCCAGGTACCGGCAGACCTCGTCGAAGGCATCGGCGAAGACCGGGAAGGCGGCGCGCAGTTCGGCGCCCATCCGGGGGCGCTGGGCCCCTTGGCCGGTGAACAGGAAGGCCGTCCGGATCTCCGGGTCCGCCAGTCCCCGTACGACTCCGGGTACGTCCCGGCCCTGCGCGAACGCGCTCAGCGCGTCCAGCATCCGCGCCCGCTCACCGACCGGCACGAGCGCGCGATGGGTGAGCGCGGAGCGCGACACGGCGAGGGAGTAGCCGATGTCGGCGGGCGCCAGGCCGGGCCGGTGCGCCGCTGCGGCCGCGAGCCGTCGGGCCTGGGCGCGCAGGGCGGTTTCGTCGGCGGCGGAGAGCAGCCACGGAACGGGCGGCGCGGCGGCCGTCTCCCGGGAGTCCGCCAGGCCCGGAGAGTCCGTGTGCGTGTGCTCCGGAGAGCCCGCCGGGTCCGGGGAGTCCACCGCCCCTTGAGCGTCCGCCCTCTCGCTCCGCGGCGCCTCCTCCAGAATCACATGCGCGTTGGTGCCCCCGATACCGAAGGCCGAGACCCCCGCCCGTCGCGGACGGTCTGTGGCGGCCGGCCACGGCCGGGGCGCGGTCAGCAGTCGCACCCGGCCCGAGGCCCAGTCGACGTGCGGGGTGGGCGAGTCGGCGTACAGGGTGCGGGGCAGTTCGCCGTGCCGCATGGCCTGGACCATCTTGATGACGCCGGCGACTCCGGCCGCGGCCTGCGTGTGCCCGAGGTTGGACTTGACCGACCCGAGCCACAGCGGTTCCTCGCGGCCCTGTCCGTAGGTGGCGAGGAGGGCCTGCGCCTCGATGGGGTCGCCCAGTCGGGTGCCCGTACCGTGGGCCTCCACCGCGTCGACGTCGGCGCCGCGCAGCCCCGCGTCCGCCAGCGCCTGGGTGACCAGACGCTGCTGGGCCGGGCCGTGGGGTGCGGTGAGCCCATTGGACGCGCCGTCGGAGTTGACGGCGGAGCCGCGGAGCACGGCCAGCACCGGATGGCCGTTGCGTCGCGCGTCGGACAACCGCTCCAGCAGGACGAGTCCCACGCCCTCACCCCAGGCCGTGCCGTCGGCCGATGCCGCGAACGACTTGCAGCGCCCGTCCGGCGACAGCCCGCGCTGCCGGCTGAAGACCAGGAACGGGTTGGGTGTCGCCATCACCGTGACGCCGCCCGCCAGCGCCAGCGAGCACTCGCCCGAGCGCAGCGCCCGCGCCGCCCAGTGCAGCGCCACGAGCGAGGACGAACACGCGGTGTCGACCGTGATCGCGGGCCCGCGCAGGCCGTACGCATAGGAGATCCGTCCGGAGGCCACGCTGCCCGTCGAGCCCAGGCCCAGCTGTGCCTCCAGTTCGTGGGGGCCGGTGAGGCGGCCGGCGTAGTCGCCGTACATCACGCCGACGAAGACGCCGGTGTCGCTCTCGCGCAGCGACGCCGGGTCGATCCCGGCCCGTTCCCACACCTCCCAGGACGTCTCCAGGAGCAGCCGCTGCTGCGGATCCGTCGCGAGCGCCTCACGCGGCGAGATCCCGAACAGCCCGGCGTCGAACTCCCCGGCCCGGTGCAGGAATCCGCCATGGCGCGTGTACGACGTGCCGACCCGGTCGGGATCGGGGTCGTACAGGGCCTCCAGGTCCCAGCCGCGGTCGGTGGGGAACTCCGATATGGCGTCCCGGCCCCGCGCCACCAACTCCCAGAGATCTTCGGGTGATTCGACGTCACCTGGATACCGGCAGCCCATGGCCACGATCGCGATGGGATCGTCCTGAAGCGACGCCCGGTTCCGTTCGCCCTGTGCGGGCGACTGTCCCACGGGCTCGCCCTCGAAGAGCGCGGCGCGCAGGTACCGGGCCACCGCGGCCGGCGTCGGGTGGTCGAAGACGAGCGTCGGCGGCAGGCTCAGGCCGGTCAGCGCACCGAGCCGCTCCACCAGCCCGACCACGCCGACGGAGGTCAGACCGACGTCGACGAACGGACTGTCGGCGTCCGGCAGTTCCCCCGGCGCGTGCCGGCAGACCTCGGCCGTCTCGGTGAGCACCGTCTCGCGCAGCGCGCGCTCCTGGTCGTCGCGCGAGAGGGACAGCAGCCGCTCGCGCAGGGCGGTACGGGCCGGTCGGGCGGCATGGGGTGTCGCTGCCGCGACCGGGGCGGCCTGGGCAGGGGCGGCGAGCTGGTGCCGGGCGATCTTGCCGGACGCGGTGCGCGGGACGGCGGCGATCTCGCGGATCTCGGTCGGCACCTTGTGGTCGGCCAGCAGGGTACGGCACTCGGCGAGCACCCGCCGTGCGTCCATCCCGCCCGGACCAGGCACGACGAAGGCGACCGGGACCTCGCCGAGCACGTCGTGCGGCGCCCCCACGACCACCGCGTCCAGCACTCCGGGACACTGCGCGAGAGCCTGCTCGATCTCCGTCGGGTGGATGTTCTCGCCGCCGCGGATGATCAGCTCGCTGACCCGGCCGGTGAGCCGGAGATGGCCGTGCTCGACGCGGCGGCCGAGATCCCCGGTGCGGTACCAGCCGTCCCGCAGCGCGGCGGCCGTCGCCTCGGGCTGCTCGTGGTACCCGGTCATCAGGCCGGGGCCGCGCACCCAGACCTCGCCCTCGGCCCCGTCCGGGACGTCCGCGCCGCTGCCCGGATCGACGAGGCGCAGGTCCACACCCGGCACCGGGAGCCCGCAGGAGCCGTCGACCCGGGGCCCTTCCGGCCGGTTCACCGTGATCATGCCGCAGGTCTCGGTGCTGCCGTACGCGTCGAGCAGCGGCGTCCCCAGGGTGGCCGCCACGGCGGCGCGCAGCGCGGGACCGCTCGGCGCGCCGGCCACGACGCACATCCGCAGCGCCTGCGGGGCCTCGCCGGCCGAGTCGACCAGTTGGTGATACGTCGCGGGCACGCCGGCCAGCATGGTGAAGGGCCCGCCGAGCCCCTCGTGTCCCGTGACCAGTTCCCGCCACAGGCCGCCCGGCGGCAGCAGCTCACCGGCGATCCGGGCGCTCGCGCCCACCGCGGTCACGCCCAGGATCGCCAGGGAGTGGCTGAAGCTGTGGAACAGCGGAAGGGGCCAGAGCAGACGGTCGTCGGGCGAGAGGCCGAGAATCGGGGCGTAGCAGGCGGCCACGGTCCACAGCGCGGCCCGCTGCGTGGACAGCACGCCCTTGGGCCGGTGGGTGGTGCCGGAGGTGTACAGCATCCAGGCCGGGTCGTCGAGCCCGAGCGTGTCGATCTCCGCGGCCCCGTCGCCCTCGGCCGCGCTCTCGAACGGCCGGGCGCCGTCCGGAGCCACCGGTCCGTTCCCGCTGACCAGGACGCCCAAGCGGTCGTACGGCGGTCCCAGGCGCCGCAGTCGGGCGAGGTGCGCGGCGTCGGTGATGACGAAGGCGGCACCGCTGTCCTGGAGGAAGTGGGCCAGCTCGGCGTCGGAGGACCGTGGATTGAGCGGGACGCCGACCATCCCGGCCCGCAGCACGGCCAGGCAACTCTCCACCGTCTCCACGCTGTTGCCGAGGCAGAGCGCGACGCGGTCGCCGCGCCGCAGTCCCGTCCGGATGAGATACGCCCCCAGCGCACGCGTGCGACGCTCCAGCTCGGCGTAGGTGACGCTGCGCGCGGAGTCGGCGTAGGCGATCCGCCGCGGTGCCCGCCCGGCGTGCTCCTTCAACAGGTCCGGCACCGGCCGGATCAGCTCGTCACGCCTCATGTCCCCGCCCTTCAAGTCCCTCGCGCCGCAACGATGTTGAGCCTACGTGGACGTGAACGTGGACATGGACATGGGCATGGAGCGGCTCAGGACGCCTCGGCCCGGGGTGGGTCCGGGAACCTCTCGCGCAGCCGTTGGGCCTCCCGGAAGAGGTGGCTGGTGTGCTCCGCGAGTACGCCGCCCAGGAGGAGCTCCGGTGTGTAGAAGGAGTGCGCGGCGGCGGCCACCTCCCGTGCGGACAGGTCGATCTGGATGATCCCGGTGCCACGGATCTCGTCGATCGAGCTTGCCCAGACGACGCGCCGCAGGTTCGCCCACGCCATCGCGCTCATGCACATCGAGCAGGGTTCACCCGTGGTGTAGAGGGTGGTGTCGGCCCAGCCCCGGTTGCCGTGCCGCCGCACGTAGTCGTTCATGGCGACCACTTCGCCGTGCAGCAGCGGACTGTCCGCCCCGGTGTTGACCCCGCTGCCCAGGACGTCACCGGTGCGCGTGTGGACGATCACCGCGCCGAACGGCCACCGGGGGTTCTGCCGGGCCTGCTCGACGGCCAGCCACATGAACCGGTCGTGAGCGGTGCCGCCGGTCCGCCGGTCCGTCGCGGTGCTCGCACCGGCACCGGCACCGGCGTCGGTGGCCGCGTGACCTTCCGGGAGCCCCTGCCGGGGAACGGCGAACGCCGCCGCGACTCCCGTCATCACGGCGGTGCACCTGCCGAGGAACCGACGCCTGCCCGAGTCCATACGCTTCCCCTCACCGTTCACCGACGACTCCGCAACGAAGTCGAATCGTGACAGATCGTGTCCAACGCGGCACCGGCTCACGCTTCCGCGTGGCGTCTACTCGGAAGAGGTGACGAGATCCGGTCAGGCGCCGAACCGGCGGCGGGCGACCTCGATGTCGCCGAGGTACCGGTGGGTCCAGTCGCACATGCCGGCGATCGTGACGCGCAGGGCCCGGCCGGGCTCGGTGAGCGTGTACTCGACCCGTGGCGGCACGGTCGGGTGGACCGTCCGCTCGACCAGGCCGTAGCGCTCCAGCATGCGCAGGTTCTGGGTGAGCATCTTGTGGCTGATGCCCTCCACCCCGTTCCGCAACTCGCCGAACCGCAGGGTGCGCTCACCGAGGCACTCGATGATCAGGAGCGCCCACTTGTTCGCGAGGTCGGAGAAGATCTCCCGCGCCAGCGAATCCGCACGGGTCAGGTCGGCGTCTTCGGGCGAGCCCGTGAACTGCTTGGTCACCATCTGGTTCCTCAGTCACCGAAAAGTACGTTCTTCCACGTCAGGGCTCACTCTCCTACGGTGACCGAGTAACCACAAGTGGCGCGAGCGCTCCCCTGGTACGCCGTCGGCGAGCCAGGCGGGGCCTCCTGGAGAGGAGCCGACAGCATGGCCATCACCTTGGTGAACCCCACCGGACTGCCGCAGGTCGACGCCTACCGGCAGGTGTCGGTCGCGACGGGGTCGAAGCTCGTCTTCGTCGCCGGACAGGTCGCCTGGGACGCGGACGGGGTGACGATCGGCGAGGGCGACCTGGCCGCGCAGGTCGAGCGGTGCTACCTCAACGTCGGCACCGCTCTGGCCGAGGTCGGGGCCTCCTTCGACGACGTGGCGAAACTGACGGTGCACGTCGTCGACTGGACCCCCGACAAGATGCCGCGGCTCCTGGAGGGGATCGCCCGCGCGGCGGCGAAGCTGGGGGTGACCGCGGCGCCTCCGGCCACACTGCTGGGGGTCGCGGCACTCGACCTACCCGATCATCTCGTCGAGGTCGAGGCCACCGCCGTGCTCGACTGAACAGGGCGGCAGGGCGGCCGTCGGCGCACATGACGTCCGCCGCCCACAAGGTCGATACTGCTGGAAGCGACCATTCGCCTCGCTTGCCCTGACCCGGCCGACCTCCTGGTCAGAGGCCCATCGGTCGAGATCACGAGGAGGTACCCACGGCCATGCGTGACATCCTCCCGGTGATCGGCCCCTGGCACACGGCCCGGCTGCCGTTCGGTCTCGCCACGGTGGTCGCCACCAGCCGCAGCGCCCCGCGCGAGGCGGGGGCCGCGATGGCGGTGGGCCCGGACGACGAGGTCGTGGGCAGTGTGTCCGGCGGCTGCGTCGAGGGGGCCGTGTTCGAGCTCGCGCGGGAGGTCGTGGCGAGCGGCGAGGCGCGGCTGGAGACCTTCGGGTACAGCGACGAGGACGCGTTCGCGGTCGGGCTCAGCTGCGGTGGCGAGATCACTGTGCTGGTGCGTCCCGTGACGGCCGACTCGGACCCCTCCTTCGGTGCGGTCGCGCAGTCGGTCGCGGCGGGTCGTCCGGTCACCGTGGCGACGGTGACCGACGGGCCCGCACCGCGCGGGGCGACGCTCGCCGTGTGGCCCGACCGGGTGACCGGCACGCTCGGCGCCACCGGCCTGGACGTGGCGGTCACGGCCGACGCACGCGGCGAACTCGCCCTCGGCGCCACGGGGCTGCGGCACTACGGCCCGCACGGCGAACGCCGCGAGGACGCGGTCACCGTCTTCCTGCACTCCTTCGCGCCGCCGCCGCGCATGCTGGTGTTCGGCGCGATCGACTACGCGGCCGCGGTCGCCCGCATCGGCGACTTCCTCGGCTACCGGGTGACGGTGTGCGACGCCCGCCCGGTCTTCGCCACCCCCAAACGCTTTCCGGAGGGCGTCGAGGTCGTCGTGGACTGGCCGCACCGCTACCTGAGTGGCACCGACACCGACGAACGCACCGTGATCTGCGTGCTCACCCACGACCCGAAGTTCGACGTACCCCTCCTCCAGGAGGCACTGCGCCGGCCGGCGGCGTACATCGGGGCGATGGGCAGCCGCCGAACGCACGACGACCGGACGCGGCGGCTGGCCGAAGCAGGGCTCGGCGAGGGCGAGTTGGCCCGGCTGCGCTCCCCGGTCGGGCTCGACCTCGGCGCCCGTACGCCCGAGGAGGTCGCCGTGTCCGTCGCCGCCGAGATCGTCGCCCTGCGCTGGGGCGGCAGCGGCGCCCCGCTGACGGCGACCGCCGGCGCCATCCATCCGCGGCGCGAGGCCGGCACCGAGGGGTAGGGGGCGCCGCGGGCGGCGGCCGTCCGCGCGGAGGCAGCCGGTGCAGTTCCACGTCCGTGAGGCGGCCCTCGGTCACGGTCGCGGTCAGGTAGGTGCAGTGGGGCTGCCGGCGGCGGTCGGTCGGGGACCCGGGGTTGAGCAGGCGCAGGCCGGTGGGGGCCGTGGTGTCCCAGGGGATGTGACTGTGGCCGAAGACCAGCACGTCGAGGTCGGGGAACCGGGCCGCGCAGCGCGCCTCGCGGCCCTGGGCGGGCCCGGTCTCGTGGACCACGCCGAAGCGCAGGCCGCCGAGCCCGACGTACGCCACCTCGGGGAGCCGGGCGCGCAGATCCGGTCCGTCGTTGTTGCCGTAGACGCCGACCAGCCGGGCGCAGCGGCTCTCCAACAGGTCCAGCGTGGCCCCGTCGACCCAGTCCCCGGCGTGGAACACCACGTCGGCGCGCGGGAGTTCGGCGAGCAGTTGCTCGGGCAGCGCTTTGGCGCGTTTGGGCAGGTGGGTGTCGGACATCAGCAGCAGGCGCACGCCGTCAGGCTATCGGCGTGGGTGATCTTCCGGCCGTCTCTCCACGCCCGGCAACGGTCGTTGAGCGGTGGACAAAAGGCGTGACAGGGTTAGGATTTGGCCACGAACGCCGAAATCCGACGCAAACGAGCGACGCAAGCGCCCGCCGCGAACGCCCAGCGACCCCTAGGGGGCTCGGAGACCGATGCCGGTCAAGGTCAGCGTGGTCGTCCCCGTGTACAACCCGGGGGTCTATGTCGAGGACTGCATCGCGTCACTGCTGCGGCAGTCGATGGCCCCGGACGAGTACGAAGTGATCTTCGTCGACGACGGTTCCACCGACGACACGCCGGCCCGGCTCGACGCGCTCGCCGCCGCGGAACCCCGGGTGAGCGTGGTCCACCAGGAGAACTCGGGCTGGTCGGGCAAGCCCCGCAACGTCGGCATCGCCGCCGCCGGGGGCGAGTACGTGATGTTCGTGGACCACGACGACCACCTCGGCGACGAGGCCCTGCAACGGATGTACGACTACGGCGTGGCCAACGGCGCCGATGTCGTGGTCGGCAAGATGGCCGGCAAGGGCCGCGCGGTGCCGGTGGAGCTGTTCCGCCGCGACCACCCCCGCGCCACACTCGCCGACGCGCCACTGATCGACAGCCTCACCCCGCACAAGATGTTCCGCCGCGCCTTCCTCGACGACATCGCTCTGCGGTTCCCCGAGGGCCGACGGCGCCTGGAGGACCACGTCTTCGTCACGGAGGCGTATCTGCGCGCGAGCAACGTCTCGGTGCTCAGCGACTACGTCTGCTACTACCACGTCCGCCGGGACGACGCCTCGAACGCCGGATTCCAGCGCTTCGACCCGGGCGGCTATTTCAAGAACCTCCGGGAGGCCCTGGACATCGTCGAGCGGTACACCGAACCGGGCCCGCAGCGCGACCGGCTCTTCCGGCGCTGGCTGCGGGTGGAGATGGTCGAGCGGATGCGCGGACGGCGGCTCCTCGCCCTCCCGGCGGACTATCGCCGGGAACTGTTCGCGGAGATCCACCAGGTCGTCGTCGAGCGCTTCGGGCCCGGCGTCGCGGCCGGGCTCCAGCCGACTCAGCAGGTCGTCGCCGCACTGATCGCCGCCGACCGGTACGACGACGTCGAGGCCTTCGCCGAGTGGGAGACCACCATCGCCCTCACGGCCGCCCCCGAGCACGTGGCGTGGCGGGACGGCGCGCTGCGGGTCGGTTTCACCGCCGAGTACGCCTCCGCCGGCGAGCCGATGGCCTTCGCCGCGGCCACGGCCCGTACGCCGCCCGACGAACCGCCCGAGGACCTGGCCGCGGCCGTCGCCCGGGTGGCCGCCGACACCGTGGCCCTGTTCGGCCGGGCGACCGCGGACCTGCTGGTGCGCGAGCGCGCCGGCGGAGCCCAGTACTTCCAGCCGGTCGAGTGCACCCGGGAGGAGGTGCCGGCCGGCGACGACGGACGCGTCCGGCTGGTGCTGCGCGCGACCGCCACCGTCGACCCCGCCGCCCTCACCGGGGCCGGCCTGTGGGACGTCGTCGTCCGCGTCAGGCTGGGCGGCTGGACCAAGGAGTGCCGCCTCGGCCCCGCCCCGCGGGCGAACCGCCCCGCCCCGTACGCCGCGGTGTCCGGCGGCCACGTGGTCCTGCCGTACTGGACCTCACCGCACGCCCATCTGGCCCTGGACGTCGACCGCGCGACCCGCCGCGTCGGGCTGGACGCCCTCGCGCCGCACGACGTCACGGCCTCGGGCGACCGGCTGCGCGCGCCGCTCCCCCTGCACGTCCCCGCCGAGGGCGCCGAGGTGTCGCTCCGTCTCACCTCGTCCGGCACCACGCATGACGTGCCGGCCGCCCTGTCCCCGTACGGGTCCGGGGCACTGCTGGAGGCCGTGCTGCCCCTCGGCGCGCTGCGGGGAGCGCTCTGGCGGGTGGCGCTCGGCACGCCGGGGCCGCGTCACCTCGCCCTGCCGTTCGCGCTGCGCGCGGGCGCGGGCGGAGTGCGCGTGGTGCGCGCTCCCCGCCCCAGCCGGCTACGACGGCTGGCCCGCGGGGCGCGGCGCAGGCTCGGCACGGCCCTGGGGCGAACGGCGGCCCGGCTGCGGGCCCGGGCCCGGAGCGGGAGGAGGTGACGGCATGCGCGCGCTCGGCATCGAGGGAGCCTGGGCGCTGGAGCCCGAGGTCTTCCCGGACGACCGGGGCGGTTTCCACGAGTGGTACCGCGGGGCGGCGTTCCGCGAGGCCACCGGCTACGACCTGTCCCTGGCGCAGGCCAACTGCTCGGTCTCGCGCTGGGGAGTACTGCGGGGTGTGCACTTCTCGGACGTGCCGCCAGGGCAGGCCAAGTACCTGACGTGTCTGCGCGGCGCCGTCCTCGACGTGGTGGTCGACCTGCGCGTCGGCTCCCCCGGCTTCGGGCGCTGGGAGGCGCTCCGCCTCGACGACGACAACCGGAACGCGCTGTTCCTCGCGGAGGGCCTCGGGCACGCCTTCATGGCGCTCACCGACGACGCCACCGTGGTCTACCTGTGCTCGACGGGGTACGCCCCCGAGCGCGAGCACGGCGTCCACCCGCTCGACCCCGAGCTGGCCATCGCCTGGCCCGAGGGCGTCCCACCGGTCCTGTCCGCCAAGGACACACATGCGCCGACGCTGGCGGAGGCGCGGGATGCCGGGCTACTGCCGTCGTACGAGACCTGCAAGGCCCACTACGCCCGGCTGCGCACGGGACGTTCGGATCAGGGCTGACGAACGACAACGCGTCGCGGCACTACGAACGGCTGCCGGCCACACCCTCCACCGCCTGCCGCAGTGGCTCCCAACCCCGCGCCCGCCCCAGCCCCAGCGAGCGAGCCCGCCCCAGCCCGCGCCAGAAGCCCGCCCGGAGCAGCACCTCGGGGGCCACCACCCCCGTCCGGTCCAGGATCGCCTCGGGGACCTTCTGCGGATCGGGAACGTCGTACTCGGCGACGATCTCGTCGTACCGGTCCCGCAACACCCTGGTGCGGGGATCGGCCCCGAAGACGACGAGCTGCCCCGTGGGCCGGGTGTCTACGAGCACGGTCACCAGGTCGGGACGATGGCGTCCGAGGATCTCGGCGATCTTGTACACGTCACCGGTCCAGGCACCGGTGTGCCGGTCGCGGGCCGCCTCGTCGGCGTTGCGCGGCAGCATGTCGTCGAAGACGATCACGCTGGTCCAGTCGGAGTGCCGCTCGATGTTCATGAAGTCCCGCAGCGCGTACTCGAACAGGTGCATGCCGTCGATGAACGACAGGTCGAGGACGGGCCGCCGCCAGGAGCCGAGCGGGCTGCGGCCCCGGCGCAGATTGCGCAGCGGGTGGCGGCCGCCCTTGAGATGGACGAGCGGGTTGTCGCGGGCGAAGAAGTCGTCGCTGGTGGCCTTGACCAGGTGGACGTCGCAGCGGATCTCCGTGACGACCTTGAAGGCGGGGTCGACGGCGATGGTGGGGACGCGGGAGAGCCTCAGGCTGCGGCCGTCGTTGACGCCGATCTCCAGGTAGTTGCGGTTGCCGCTGACCTTGTGCAGTTCGCGCAGGAACTCATGGCGTTTCACGCAGTGCCTCCTTGCGGATCCGGGGCAGTGCCTCGTGCAGGGCGGTGCGCCAGTCACGCGGTCGCGGGAGGCCCAGCCGCTGCCGACGGCCGTGCGCGAGGACGCTGTAGGCGGGGCGTGGGGCGGGCCGCGGGAACGCCTCGCCGGTGACGGGGCGCACCCGGTCGGGGTCGGCGCCGAGGTGCGTGAACACCTCGCGGGCCAGGTCGTACCAGCTGGCCTCACCGGCGTTGGTGGCGTGGAAGACGCCGGTGGCGTCGCGCCCGACGCGCGGGCCGAGGTCGGCGATCGTCGCGGCGACGTCGGCGCTCCAGGTGGGCTGGCCGCGCTGGTCGTCGACGACGTCGACGGTGTCCCGGCGGGCCTCCAGCTCGATCATCGTCCGGACGAAACTGCGGCCGTGGACACCGTAGAGCCAGGCGGTGCGCACGACGGCGCTCGCCGCCGGCAGTTCGTCCAGTACGGCCCGCTCACCGGCGAGTTTGGTGCGGCCGTAGGCGGTGCGCGGGGCGGTGGGGTGGTTCTCGGGGTAGGGGGCCCGGGCGTCGCCGGCGAAGACGTAGTCGGTGGAGACCTGGATCAGGCGGGCCTCGTACGCGGCGCAGATGTGGGCCAGCAGGCCCGGCCCGTCGCCGTTGACGCGCAGGGCCCGGCCCTCGTCCTTCTCGGCGTCGTCGACGGCCGTGTACGCGGCGCAGTTGACGACCAGGTCGGGGTGGTAGGCGGCGAAGGCGCGGTCGACGGCGTCGGGACTCGTGACGTCGAGGGCGGTGTGGGCGAGGCCGGCCACCTGCTCGCCGCGCGCGCAGAGTTCCTCGACCATGTCGTGGCCGAGCATGCCGCCCGCCCCGGTGACCAGCCACCTCATGCGTGCTCCCCGTCGACGCGCCGCTTGAGGGGTTCCCACCAGGAGCGGTGGTCGCGGTACCAGGCGACGGTGGCGGCGAGGCCGGACGCGAAGTCGTGGCGGGGCCGGTAGCCGAGTTCGGTGCGGGCCCTCGTCCAGTCGAGGCTGTAGCGCAGGTCGTGGCCCTTGCGGTCCTCGACGTGCCGGACCCTGTCCCAGTCGGCGCCGCATGCCTTCAGCAGCAGGGCGGTGAGGTCCCTGTTGGTCAGCTCGGTGCCGCCGCCGATGTTGTAGACCTGGCCGGGGCGGCCCTGGGTGCGGACGAGGTCGACACCGTGGCAGTGGTCGTCGACGTGCAGCCAGTCGCGGACGTTGAGGCCCTCGCCGTAGAGGGGGACCTGCTCCCGGTCGAGGAGGTTGGTGATGAACAACGGGACGACCTTCTCGGGGAACTGGTGGGGGCCGTAGTTGTTGGAGCAGCGGGTGACGCGGACGTCCAGGCCGTGGGTGCGGTGGTGGGCGAGGGCGAGCAGGTCGGAGGAGGCTTTGGAGGCGGAGTAGGGCGAGCTGGGGCGCAGGGGGTCCTCCTCGGTGGCCGAGCCGGTCTCGACGGAGCCGTAGACCTCGTCCGTCGAGATGTGCACGAAGGGGGCGACGCGGTGGCGCAGGGCCGCGTCGAGCAGGGTCTGGGTGCCGAGCACGTTGGTGAGCACGAAGTCGCCGGCGCCGGTGATCGAACGGTCCACATGGGACTCGGCGGCGAAGTGCACCACCTGGTCGGCCTCGGCCATCAGCTTCTCGACCAGTTCGGCGTCGCGGATGTCGCCCTGCACGAACTCCAGCCGGGGATGGTCGAGTTCGAGGTTGTCGAGGGTGCCGGCGTAGGTGAGCTTGTCCAGCACCGTGACGCGCGGCGCCTCGGGAGCGCCGGGGGCGTCGCGGGCGAGCAGCTTGCGCACGTAGGTCGAGCCGATGAAGCCGGCGGCGCCGGTGACGAGAAGGTTCATGTGTGGATCTGCACCTTGCTGTGGTCTCCGAGGACGAGGCGGTGGGCGCTGGGGACACTGGGCGCGGGCGTGACCTCGACGTGCCGCCCGATGAGCGAGGACTCGATCCGGCCCACCCCGTCGATCGAGGAGTCCCGCAGCACGATGGAGAACTCCAACTCGCTGTCGGTGATACGGCAGTTCTCCGCGATGGAGGTGAAGGGGCCGACGTAGGAGTCCTCGACGAGGGTGCCGGTGCCGACGACGGCGGGGCCGACGATGCGCGAGTTGACGATGCGCGCTCCCTCCTCGACGACCACGCGTCCGACGGTCTGCGAGGCCTCGTCGACGTCGCCGTCGATGCGGCGGGCGAGGCCCTCCAGGACGGTCCGGTTGACCTCCAGCATGTCGGCGACGTTCCCGGTGTCCTTCCAGTAGCCCTTGATGACCGTGCAGCGCACCTCGGCGCGGGCGTCGATCAGGTGCTGGAGGGCGTGGGTGATCTCCAACTCGCCGCGCCAGGACGGCGTGACGGCGCGGACCGCGTCGTGGATCACCGGCGTGAACAGGTAGACGCCGACCAGGGCGAGGTCGCTCTTGGGGTGCTCGGGTTTCTCCTCCAGGCCGATGACCTGGCCCGCGTCGTCGAGTTCGGCGACGCCGAAGGAGCGCGGGTCCTGGACGCGGGTGAGCAGGATCTGGGCGTCGGGGCGGTTGCGGCGGAACTCCTCGACGAGGCCGGCGATTCCGCCGACGATGAAGTTGTCGCCGAGGTACATCACGAAGTCGTCGTCGCCCAGGTAGTCACGGGCGACGAGCACGGCGTGGGCCAGACCCAGCGGGCGTTCCTGGGGTATGTAGGTGATCTCCAGGCCGAACTTGGAACCGTCGCCGACGGCGTCCTGGATCTCCGCCGCGGTGTCCCCGACGATCACTCCGACCTCGGTGATGCCGGCCGCGGCGATGGATTCCAGCCCGTAGAAGAGCACGGCCTTGTTGGCCACCGGGACGAGCTGTTTGGCCGAGGTGTGCGTGATCGGCCTCAAGCGCGTACCGGCGCCGCCGGACAGCACGAGAGCCTTCATCGGTTCACCTTAGCCCCGATTCCGCCGATTTGACGGTTCCGGGACGGCCTCGTTCGTCACGGCCGTGGCGGCGGCCGTCGACCGTTGTCCGGTCTCAGCCGCCGAGCGCGATCTCGCACCACACCTGTTTTCCGCCACTGACCGGGACCGTTCCCCACTCCGCCGCCATGGCCTCGACGAGGAGGATCCCCCGGCCGCCGGTGGCCTCCCAGCCGATGCCGGCCGGCTTGACCGGGGTGCGGGGCGAGGAGTCGGCGACCGCCACGCGCAACCGACGGTTGACGAGGGTGAGGTCGAGGCGGACCCGGCCGTCGGTGTGCACGAGGGCGTTGGTGACGAGTTCGGAGACGACGAGCAGTACGGCGTCCCGGTCCGGCGGCGGCACGCCCCAGGTGCGCAGGGTGCGCCGGGTGAACCGGCGGGCGTGGCCGACGGCCTGGGGGACGCGCCACACCGTCCAGCTCTCCCGGAGCGGGCGTACGGCCATGCCGTCGTAGCGCATCAGCAGCAGGGCGATGTCGTCACTGCGGCGTGCGCCCACGAGCAACGCGTCGGCGACGAGGCCGAGGTGGGCCGGGTCGGAGCGGGTGAGATCGCGGGCGAGCCGGTCCATGCCGGTGTCGATGTCGGCGTCGGCGGACTCGACGAGGCCGTCGGTGGTGAGGGCGACCACGGTGCCGGGGCGGAGCCCGAGCGGGCTCATCGGGAAGTCGGCCTGGCGCAGTACGCCGAGCGGCGGGCCGCCCTCGGCCTCGGCGATCTCGGTGGTTCCGTCCGGGTGCCGCAGCACCGGCGGGAGATGGCCGGCGCGCACGCACCAGGCGGAGCCCTCCTCCAGGTCGACGTCGACGTAGGCGCAGGTGGCGAAGAGGTCGGTCTCCATGTCCATGAGGAGGCGGTTGGCGTGGTGGACCACCACGTCCGGCGGGTGTCCCTCGGCGGCGTAGGCGCGCAGCGCGGTGCGCATCTGGCCCATGAGGGTGGCGGCGGCCGCGCTGTGGCCCTGGACGTCGCCGATGACGAGGGCCACATGGTTGTCGGGCAGCGGGATCACGTCGTACCAGTCGCCGCCGACCTCCAGACCCGCCGTGGTGGGCAGATAGCGTGCGACGGCCTCCGCGCCGGGCAGCCGGGGCAGGCGGCGCGGCAGCAGCTGGCGCTGGAGCATGCCGACGAGTTCGTGCTCGGCGTCGAAGGCGTGGGCGCGTGACAGGGCCTGGCCTGCGAGGCCCGCGGACGCGGTGAGCAGGGCGCGTTCGTCGGGACCGAAGTCGTGCGGGGCGTCCCAGCCGATCAGACAGGCACCGGCCATGCGGCCCCCGGCGGGCAGCGGCAGGACGGCCAGGCCGCCGGGGCCGACGTCGGCGAGGGCCGGTTCCAGCGGGGCGCCCGCGGGCCAGATCTGGGCGCGGCCCTCGCGCAGGGCGGCGGCGAGGGTGGGCATGGCGCGCACGGGCGCGTCGGGCCATTCGGTACGCCACTCCAGGCGCCACAGCTGCGGCCAGGACTCGGGGTCGGGCGGGTCGAGGACGGTGACGACGAGGCGGTCGTTCTCCAGCTCGGCGAGCGCCATGCGGTCGGCGCGCAGCGGCCCCCGCAGGGCGGTGACCACGGCGTGGCTGACGTCGCGGACGGTGCCTGCGGTGGCCAGCGCGGCGGCGAGCCGCTGGACGCGGGCCACGTCGGTGACCTCGGCGCGCAGGGTGGCGGCGTCGGCGACGGTGCCGACGAGGCGGGCGGGCAGGCCCTCGCCGCCGGGCAGGAGGCGGCCGCGCAGCCTGAGCCACCTGGGCGGGCCGGCCGGCCGCACGACCCGGAACTCCAGTTCGCGCTCGCCGAGCGACATGTGACCGGCCTCGACGACGGACATCAGCGACGGCAGGTCCTCCGGGACGGTCAGGCTCAGCAGGGTCTCGACCTTGCCGTCGAACGCGTCCGGGCCGAGGCCGAACAGCGCCAGGATGTCGTCGCCGACCTCGACCCGGCCGGTGTCCATGGCGAGGCTGAACGCGTTCGCCCGCAGCTCGCCCCCTTCGGCCGGGGCGGGCAGGGCGGGGAGGGCCACGGCCTCGGCGACCAGCTCCAGGCACGCGCGATCGTCGGCGTCGAAGCCGCCGGGGCGCTCGCTCACGGCCAGCAGGCAGCCACCGCCGCCCTCGTCGCCGGGGGTGGGCAGGGCCGCCACGAAGAAGTCCCGGGCCGGTGCTCGGCGGGACTCCGCGCCGGCGGCCAGTTCCGCCGGGCCGAGCCACACCGGGTTTCCGGTGCGCAGGGCGCCGGCCGCGGCGGACCGGCCGGCGCGGGGGTAGCTGTCGCGCAGCCCGTAGAGCGTCCTCGGCACACCGGCGGACTCGACCAGGCACAGCAAATCCTCGTCCTCGCCCGGCGCGTACACGGCGGCGAGTGCCGCGCCGCTGAAGACGAGTGCCTGTTCCAGCACCCGGCGCAGTCGCTGCGGCGACTGCGGGTCGGCGAGGACCGTCCTCAGGGCAACTTCGGCACGCAGCCTTCTCGTTCCGCGTTCCGCGGCGCCCTCACCGACCACGTCCGCCATTACAGCGCTTATGAGACACCCGCGCAGCCCCTGTGAGCGTTCCGTGGAGCGAAGGGGCCCGATGCTCGAAACGCACCGAACATGACTTGACGCATGCGTTCCGCACGGTGATCTCGTGACAGCCGTGACTGTCCGTAGCCGCAGCATCGCTGGAAGTCTCGGTGCCGGGCCAGCGGAGGGGGGACGAATGGACAAGCGCTACGAGGTGTACGCGCTCGCCGACCCGCACTTCTACGAGACACCGGACCGGCTGTCCGCCGACCGGCACGGAACCGGGCGGCTGTACGAGGCGGCACGGCGCGAGATCCCCGAGGGCTGGACGTCGGCGCGGATCGGCGACTGGCTGACGCTGACGCCGGTCGGCCCGGACGGCGCCCCCCTGCCGGGCCCGGCCCAGGGCTGGAAGATCCATGCCTCGGCCACCCTGGCGAACGCGGGGAAGATCGCGCGGATCGTGTGGGACTACTGCGTGCCGCGGGGCATCGCGTTCAAGTTCGTTCCCGGCCCGCACCTGCTGCACCTGCGCAACGCCAAGTACGCGGGCCGCGACTCCAGCGGCAAGTTCGTCACCGTCTACCCGGCCGACGAGGAGCAGCTCCACCTGGTGCTGCGCGAGCTGGGCCGGCTGCTGGAAGGGTTCGAGGGGCCGTACATCCTCACCGATCTGCGCTGGGAGGAAGGGCCGCTGTACGTCCGGTACGGCGCGTTCGCCCGCCTCTTCGTCGTCGACGAGCGCGGTTCGCTGGTGCCGGCGGTGCGGGACGGTGCGGGGCAGTTGGTGCCGGACCTGCGGGCGCCGTCCTTCCAGGTGCCCGAGTGGGTGACGCTGCCCGCCTTCCTCGCGCCGCAGCTGGCGGCCCGCAACGCCACGACGGTCGGCGAACTGCCGTACCGCATAGAGAAGGCACTGCACTTCTCCAACGGCGGCGGGGTGTACGCGGGCACCGACACCCGGGACGGCCGCAAGGTCGTCCTGAAGGAGGGCCGGCCGCACGCGGGCCTCGCCGCCGACGGCGCGGACGCCGTGGCCCGGCTGGAGCGGGAGCGGTACGCCCTGGAGCGGCTGGCGGGCACCGGCGTGGTGCCCGAGGTGCGCGACCGGTTCCAGCTCGGCGACCACAGCTTCCTGGTCATGGACTTCGTGGAGGGACGCCCTCTCAACTCCTTCTTCGCCGAACGGCATCCGCTGATCGGCCCGGACCCCGATCCGGGTGCCGTGGCCGACTACACGGCCTGGGCGCTGCGGATCCACCGGGCGGTCGAGCGTGCGGTGGAGGCGGTGCACGCGCGCGGGATCGTCTTCAACGACCTGCACGTCTTCAACGTCATGGTCGCCCCCGACGACGAGTCGGTGGTCCTGCTCGACTTCGAGGCGGCGGCCCCGGTCGGGGAGAACGGCCGTCAGGTCGTCGCCCACCCCGGCTTCCTGGCCCCGGCCGACCGCAGGGGCGCGGACGTGGACCGCTACGCGCTGGCCTGTCTGCGGCTGGCGATGTTCCTGCCCATCACCTCGCTGTTCGTGGTGGACCG
The DNA here is from genome assembly GCF_042800355.1 of Streptomyces sp. NPDC057623. Lineage (NCBI taxonomy): Bacteria > Bacillati > Actinomycetota > Actinomycetes > Kitasatosporales > Streptomycetaceae > Streptomyces > Streptomyces sp. NPDC057623. The sequence continues at coordinate 98,472 of NZ_JBHVGZ010000010.1, read as the reverse complement.
CGACAAGGCGGCGCACCTGGCGGACGTGATCGCCGGTCAGTTCCCGGACGTGCCGCGGCGGTTCCTGGACGAGGCGGTCGCCGAGATCTGCCGGGACGTGCCCGGGCCCGGTCCTGACGGGGCGGCGCGTGAAGTGGCTGACGCGGGTGGGACCACGGGGTCCCGCACTTCCACGGCCCGCCCGCTCCCCGCGTCGTTCGTCGAGCCCGGCGACTGGCCCTACAGCCGCGACTCGATGGTCAAGGCGCTGCTCGCCTCGGCCACTCCGGAGCGCGAGGACCGGCTCTTTCCCGGCGACGTCGCGCAGTTCTCCGACGGCGGCGGGCTGGGCCTGGCGCACGGCGCGGCCGGCGTGCTGTACGCCCTCGCCGCGACCGGCGCCGAGCGCTACGACGAGGGCGAGCGCTGGCTGCTCGACCGCACCGGCCCGCCACCGATCGGCTCCCCGCTGGGCCTGTACGACGGACTGGCGGGCGTGGCCCACGTCCTGGACCTGCTCGGGCACCGGCAGCGCGCCCTGGACCTGGTCGACACGATCCTGAACGAGAGGTGGCAGCGCCTCTCCTCCGACCTGCGCGGCGGGCTCGCCGGACTGGGTCTGGTCCTCGGCGCCCTCGCGGACGCCACGGGCGAGCCCGAGCTGCGCGAGCGAGCGGCGCAGGCCGCGGACATCCTCGTACGGCGCCTCGCGGCACCGGCCCCGTCCGGGCCCCGGCCGCGCGCCGGGCTGATGAGGGGAGCGAGCGGTCCGGCGCTGTTCCTGCTGCGCCAGTACGAACGGACCGGCGACCGCGGGCTGCTGGACGCGGCCGGTGCGGCGCTGCGTCAGGACCTGGCGTGCTGCGTCGAGCAGAAGGGCGGCTCGCTGGAGGTCGACGAGGGCTGGCGGACCATGCCGTATCTGGGGGACGGAAGTGTCGGGGTGGGGATGGTCCTCGACGACTACCTCGCGCACGCGAATGACGGCACCGGCGCCTTCGAGCAGGCCCGCTCCGGCATCCTCACCGCCGCCACCTCCCGCTTCTACGCTCAGCCCGGCCTCTTCCAGGGACGTGCCGGGATGATCCTCCACCTCAGCCGCACGACGGCACCGGGCGCGGACGCGGACCGGCTGGCCGGGCAGATCGCCGGGCTCGGCTGGTACGCGATGTCCTACCAGGGCCAACTGGCCTTCCCCGGGCACCAGATGATGCGTCTCTCCATGGACCTGGGCACCGGAACGGCCGGCTGCCTGCTCGCGCTCGGAGCGGCCCTCGCCGCCGACGCGGGCGGCGCGGCCCCGGCCCATCTGCCCTTCCTCCCGCCGCCACCGCGGCCCCGAGAACGCGGCTCCGCAATCTGACGGAGCCGTGGCACAACCCCGTCCCCACGGAATGAGAGGACAACGAGATGGCACTGCTCGACCTGCAGACGATGGAGACCGAGGAGTACACCGGCGGCGGGAGCGTGGCGAGCCTGTTGCTGTGCGCCAGCCAGGCGAGCATCACGCTCTGTCTCTGACAGATCTGATGAGCTCGCGGCCCCGGCCGGTCTCCCTCCCGCACGGGAGGGGCCGCCCGGGGCCCTTGCCCGGACGAGGGAGCGAGGCCGCAGCCGTATGACGACTCCGACTTCTGCCGCCGCCCCGTCCCGGGCGCTGCTGCGTAAGGCCACCCGGCACAGCGGTACCCGTACCGCGGCCCTGTGCCTGGTGAGCACGGCCGCGACCGGGGCCGGGCTGCTGCTGCCCGCCGCGCTCGGCCGCACCCTGGACCTCCTGCTGGCGCGGGCCCCGGCGACGGGCTGGGTGCTGTGCTGCGCCGGGCTCGTCCTGTCGCTCGCCCTGCTCGACGGCTGCCAGAGCGTCCTCGCCGGCACGGTCGACGCCCGGACCACGGCCTGGCTGCGGCGCCGGCTGATCCGGCACGTTCTGGCGGTGGGCCCCGCGGTCACCGCCCGCTTCGGGGCCGGCGACCTGGTCGCGCGGCTCGTCGGCAACGCCGCGCAGGCCGGCACGGCGCCGGGCGCCCGTGCCGCGCTGCTCGCCGCGTTCGCCGGGCCGGTCGGGGGCGTCGTCGCCCTGGCCCTGATCGACGTATGGCTCGCGGTCGTGTTCCTCGCCGGGGCGCCGGTACTGGCCGCCCTGCTACGGGCCTTCGCCCGCGACACCTCCCGGTGCGAGACGCGCTACCAGCAAGAACAGGGCAGGATCGCGGCCGCGCTCGCCGAGGCCGTCGACGGCCACCGCACCATCCGGGCGGCCGGTACGGCGGACCGGGAGACGGCGCGGATCCTGCGGCCGCTGCCCGAACTCTCCCGCGCCGGGCACCGCATGTGGCAGGTGCAGGGCCGGGCCTCGGCCCAGGCGGTCGCCGTGGCCCCGCTGCTCCAGCTGGGCGTCGTCGCCGTCGCGGGTGTCCTGCTCGCCCGACACCGGCTGTCCGTCGGCGAGTTGCTCGCCGCGTCCCGCTACGCGGTGCTGGCGACCGGCGTCGGCATGCTGGTCGCCCACCTCGCGGGCGTGGCCCGGGCCCGGGCGGCGGCGGGACGGCTCGGTGAGGTCGCGGCCGAGCCGGCCCCGGCCCATGGCGGCCGCCGACTTCCGCCGGGCCCCGGCCGGCTGGAGCTGCGCGGCGTGACGGCCCGGCGCGGGGGGCACACCGTGCTGTCCGGGATCGACCTGGTCGTCCCCGGCGGGACCACCCTCGCCGTCGTGGGCCGCTCCGGCGCGGGCAAGTCACTGCTCGCCGCGATCGCCGGGCGGCTGACCGACCCGGACGACGGCGAGGTCCTGCTCGACGGCGTCCCGCTGAGCGAGCTGACCCACGACGACCTGCGCCGGGCGGTCGCCTACGCCTTCGAGCGCCCCGTCCTGCTGGGCGGCACCGTCGAGGAAGCGATCGCGCTCGGTCTGCCGCCCCTCTCCCGCACGCACCTGCGGGAGGCGGCCCGCACCGCCGACGCGGACGATTTCGTGCGCCGTCTGCCGCACGGCTACGCCACCGCCCTGGCCGACGCCCCGCGCTCCGGCGGCGAGTCCCAACGGCTCGGACTGGCCCGGGCGTTCGCCCGGCGCGGCCGCCTGCTGATCCTCGACGACGCGCTGTCCAGCCTCGACACGGTGACCGAGGCCCGCGTCACCGAGGCCCTGGCCGGCGGCGGCTCGTCGGCCACCCGCCTCCTGGTCGCGCACCGGGCGGCCACGGCGGCCCGCGCCGACGCGGTGGCCTGGCTGGACGGCGGGCGGGTGCGGGCGTTGGGGCGGCACGAGGAGCTGTGGGGGACGGCGGCGTACCGGGAGGCGTTCACGGGAACGGCCTCGACGGCCTCGGCGGAAGAGGCGTGCCCATGAGCGGCCGGACCGGCACGACCGGCGGGCTCTACCCGCGCGGGCTGCGCTTCCTGCGGTCCCGGTGGCGGGTTCTGGTGCGGCTCGGCGTCTGGTCCGTGCTGGAGACGGGGCAGAGCTTCCTCATCGGATACGCCCCGGCCCGCGCCCTGGACGACGGGTTCCTCCAGGGCCGGACGGAGGTCGGGCTCGGCTGGCTCGGCGTCGCCGGGCTCGGTGTCGTCCTCGGCGCGTACGGCACGGCCCGGGTGTACGCGGCGGTCGCGGCGCTGGTCGAACCGCTCCGCGACCGGCTCGTGACGCGGGTGGTCGAGCGTGGGGTCCGGGAGGCGGACCGGGGGGCGCTGTCCGGGCTCACCCAGCAGGTGGAGATCGCGCGGGACACCTTCGCGGGGCTGGTGATGGTGTCGCGGTCGTTCGTGTTCACCGCGGTGGGCGCGCTGGTCGGCCTGTTCTCGCTCGCGCCGCTGCTGCTACTCGTCGTGCTGCCTCCCCTGGCCGCGGGGGTGGGCCTGTTCGCGGCGACGCTGCGCCCGCTGGCCCGCCGGCAGGAGGTGTTCCTCACGGCCGACGAGGCCCTGGCCGACCGCCTCGGCGCCGTCTGCCCGGGGCTGCGGGACATCACGGCGTCCGGCGCCGAGGAGCGCACGGCCGCCGCCGCCGGGGACCTGGTGGACGCCGAACTGCGGGCCGCCCGCGCCCTCGCCCGCTTCGGCGTGCTGCGCGTTGCCGCTCTCGCCCTGGGCGGCCGGATCCCGGTCGTGCTGCTCCTCGCCACGGCGCCCTGGCTCCTGCGCCAGGGCGTCACCACCGGCGCCCTCCTCGGCGCCCTGGCCTACGTCACGCAGTCCCTGCTCCCCGCCCTGCACAACCTGGTCCACGGCCTGGGCACCAGCGGTTCCCGCCTGGCGGTGGTGCTACGGCGGCTGGCGCCGGAAGGGGCAGACGGTGATCCGGCAGCGCTTCGAAGGGACACGGGGCAGCCGAGGCACACGCGGCGCCGCCGCGCGGGCGCGACCGGCCACGACGGGCTCGCGGACGATCGACGGCAGGGCGCGGCACTGCCGGCGCAGCGCGGCGCGCTCACCCTCACCTCCGTCACCTTCGCCTACGGCCCCACCGCGGCCCCCGTGATCGAGGACCTCGACCTCACCCTCCCGTCCGGCGCCCACCTGGCCGTCGTCGGACCGAGCGGCATCGGGAAGTCCACCCTGACGGCACTGGTGGCCGGGCTGCTGGAGCCCCGGTCCGGCACGATCCGGGTACACGGAAACGCGGCGCCCACGCCACAGGCGCTCGCGAGCCGGGTCCTCATCCCACAAGAGGCGTACGTGTTCAGCGGCAGCCTCGCCGAGAACCTCGCCCATCTGCGACCGGACCCCGTCCCCGAGGCGGAGTTGCTCGCGGCCGCCGAGGCGGTGGGACTGGCCCCGCTGCTCGAAGCGCTGGGCGGGCCGCGGGGCCGGGTGGACCCCGCGGCGCTGTCCGCGGGCGAGCGGCAGCTGATCGCGCTGACCCGGGCCCACCTTTCGCTCGCGCCGCTCGCGCTGCTCGACGAGGCGACCTGTCACCTCGATCCCGGGGCCGAGGCGCGCGCGGAGCACGCCTTCGCGGCCCGCCCCGGCGGCACCCTGGTCGTCGTCGCCCACCGCATCAGCTCGGCCCGCCGCGCCGACCGGGTGCTGATGCTGGACGGCCGCGCCACGGCGTACGGAACCCATGACGAGCTCGTCCGGTGCTCGGCGCGCTATCGCGCACTCGTCGGCGGCTGGACTCCCCTGCCGCGGAGGCCGTCAGAGCCAGCCCTCGCCCTGGGAGATCCGGATGGCGTCGATGCGGTTGCGGGCCCCGGTCTTGCGGGTGATGGCCGCCATGTAGTTGCGCACGGTCCCGTGGGACAGGTGCAGGCTCCCGGCGATCTCCGCGACGGAGGCTCCCTCCGCCGCGAGGGATAACACGCTGAGCTCCCGCCGGGTCAGCGGCATCTCGGCGGCCTTCAGGAAGGCGAAGCCCAGCGAGTCGTCGACGAAACGTTCCCCCTCGGCGACGCGCCGGATGCCGCGCACCAGACGGTCCGGCGAGCCCTCCTTGTCCACGTAGCCGAGCGCCCCCGCCTCCAGGGCACGCTTCAGCAGCCCCGGCCGGTTCACACTGGCCAGCACCAACAGGTGCGGCGGCGTCCGGCCCGCCTCCCGCACGCGCAGCTCGGCGAGCGGCGGGATGCCGTACGCGTCCGAGCACTCCAGGTCCACCGCGCACACGTCCGGTCGCACGGAGCGCACGCGGGCGGGCGCCCTGCGCCAGGGGGCGTCGTACACCTCCAGGTCGGGTGCTCGGCTCAGCCACTCCGCCAGCACCGATCGCACCAGACACGCGTCGTGCACCACAAGGACCCGGATCACTGCTGCCCCCTCCAGCCCGCCGTTCGCCACGTTCATGGTCTTGAACGCGTGCCCCATTGTTGGCGTCCGTGACCGTCTGCGGGCGCGAAGATCCGGCCATCAGGGTGCGCGGGGGCGCACGCGAGGCGCTTGTACGCCGGGGTCGCGCATCGACTGTGGGGGAATGGGCTCGCGATCGGGGGGTACGCGCGCCGCCCGCACGGCGCGGGCGCGGGCGTGAGGCAGGCCCTGTCCCGGTGCCGCTCGCCGTGCGCGACAGGCCCTCAGGAGGGAGATTTGAAGCCCTGGACCTTGCGCGCGGCCCGGCGGAGGAGGTGGTCGGCTTGTCCGACGGGCAGACGTCCGCGCAGGCGCCGGCCGCCACGCGGACTCGGGTCGGCCGGCCGCTGCTGTCGCTGGCTCTGGCCTCGATGATGGACGAGGTCAACGCGCATTCGGGGGCCGTGTACCTGCTGGCCAACGACGAACCCGTGCTGGAGATGGCGGTCATGGCGGGGCTGCCCCGGGCCTTCGCGGCGCCGTGGGAGCGGGTCGGGCTGAGCGCGCCGATCCCGGTCGCCGAGGCGGTGCGTGAGCGGCGGCTCGTCTGGGTCAGGGGCGAGGAGGACATGGCGGCCCGGTACCCGCGGATCGCCGTCGTCCTGCCCTACCCGTTCGCCCTGGCCGCGCTGCCCGTGGCCACCGAGTCCAACGCCTACGGCGCGATCTTCGTGACCTGGCCCGGCGCACACCCCCCGGAGCTGTCGGACCGGGAGCGGGACCATCTGAGCGCCGCCTGCCGACGGCTCGCGGTACGGCTGGAACGTGCCAGGGAGGAGAGCCGCCCACCGCTGCCGGAGCCGGACCTCATCGCCGGGCCGGCCTTCAGCGGTGCGGCCGGCACGCTCGGCACGGTGGAGGCGGCGCGGATGGTGTCGCGGCTGCCGTACGGGCTGTGCTCGCTCGATCTGCACGGCCGGATCAGCTTCGCCAATCCCGCGGCGGCCGAGCTGCTCGGTGTCCCGGTGACCCGGCTGCTCGGCAACCAGCTGTGGGCGTCGGTGCCCTGGCTCAACGACCCCGTGTACGAGGACCGCTACCGGGCGGCGCTGATGAGCCAGCAGACCACCTCCTTCGTGGCGCTGCGCCCGCCCGGGGACTGGCTGTCGTTCCGGATGTACCCGAGCACGACCGGGCTGAGCGTGCGGATCAGCAGGGCCCGCGCGGTGGCGGAGATGCGGCGCGACGGACCGCAGCCGGGCGACGCTCCGGGCCGGCTGGTGACCATCTCCCAGGTGCTCAGCCTGGCCGGGGCGCTCACCGAGGCGGCGGGTGTGCAGGACGTGGTGCAGCTGGTCGCCGACGAGATCGTCCCGGCCGTCGGCAGCCAGGCGCTGGTCGTCCTGGGATCACGGGCGGGCCGGCTGCACGTGCTCGGGCACCGCGGATACCCGGACCCGCGGATCGTGGAACGGTTCGACGGACTGCCGCTGGCCGAACCGACCCCCGGCGGGCACGTCCTGAGCACGGGGGTGCCCGCGTTCTTCGACTCCCAGCAGCAGCTGGAGCGCCTGTATCCGGCGCGGGGCGCGACTCCCGACGGCTTCGCGGCCTGGGCGTATCTGCCGCTGATCGCCTCCGGCCGGCCGGTCGGCACCTGTGTCCTCGCCTACGCCGAACCGCATCCGTTCCCGGCGGACGAACGAGCGGTCCTGACCAGCCTCGGCGGGCTGATCGCGCAGGCCCTGGAGCGGGCCCAGCTCTACGACGCCAAACACCAGTTGGCGCACGGCCTCCAGGCCGCCCTGCTCCCCCACTCCCTGCCGCCGCTGGCCGGCGTCGAGGCGGCCGCGCGCTATCTGCCCGCCACCCAGGGGATGGACATCGGCGGCGACTTCTACGACCTGGTGCCGACGGAGCAGGGCCTGACGGCGGCGGTGATCGGGGACGTACAGGGGCACAACGTCACCGCGGCCGGCCTGATGGGCCAGCTCCGGACCGCCGTACGGGCGTACACGACCGTGGGCCAGGCACCGGAGGACGTCATGCGCAGCACCAACCGGCTGCTGCTCGACCTCGGCTCGGACCTGTTCGCCAGTTGTCTGTATCTACGGCTCGATCCGGCACACGGGCGAGCGGTGATGGCCCGTGCCGGGCATCCGCCGCCGCTGCTGAGACGGCCGGACGGACGGGTGCGGGTGCTCGATCTCGCGGGTGGGCCGCTGCTGGGCATCGACGGGTCGCCCGTCTATCCGACGACGGAGGTCGACCTCACGCCCGGCTGCGTACTGGTCCTCTACACGGACGGGCTGATCGAATCACCCGGCGTCGACATCGAGGACGCGCTCGCCGAACTCGGCCAGCTGCTCGCCGAGGCGGGCGAACGCCCCTTGGACGAGCTGGCCGATCTGCTCGTCCAGCACAGCGCGGCGCGGCGGGAGCGGGTCGACGACGTGGCGCTGTTGCTGCTGCGGGCGCGGGACTGACGGCCCGGACGCGAAGCGGTCCGGCCCTCCCGCCGGAGGGCCGGACCACGTTCTCGTCCGTCCGGATCACTCGGATCCGTCAGTCGGTGTCAGGGCGTCAGTTCCCGACGCCGTTGCCGACGATCTCACCGAGGCCGTTGCCCGTGCCGTCGGCGTTGCCGTTGCCGACCTCTTCACCGGCACCGGCTTCCTGACCGGCCCCGGCGTCCTGACCGGCACCGGCCTCTTCGCCCGCACCGGCCTCTTCGCCCGCACCGGCCTCTTCACCGGCGCCCGCCTCTTCACCGGCGCCCGCTTCCTCACCGGCACCGGCTTCCTCACCGGCGCCGGCCTCGTCACCCGCACCGGCCTCCTCGCCGGCACCCGCGGCACCGCCGAGGGTCGCGCCGACCGCCTCCAGTGCGGTGGTCACGGGCTGGAAGAAGGTCTCGCCGCCGACCGTGCAGTCACCGCTGCCGCCGGAGGTGAGGCCGATCGCCAGGCCGTCCTGGGTGAACAGGGAGCCGCCGCTGTCGCCGGGCTCGGCACAGACGTCGGTCTGGATGAGGCCGGTGACCGTGCCCTCGGGGTAGTTCACGGTGGCGTCGAGGCCGAGGACCTGACCGTCGCTCAGCCCGGTGGTGCTGCCCATCCGGAAGACCTGGAGGCCCACCTCGGCATCGGCCGCCTGGCTGATCGCCAGGGTCTGGTCGCCTAGGTTCACCTCGCTCGGTGCCTCGGTCGCCGGGTCGTCGTACTTGACCAGCGCGAAGTCGCCGTCGCCGGGGAAGGTGGCCTGGTCGACGGTGGCGATCGGCTGACCGCCCTCGGCGTCCGACCACTGCTCGGCCGCCACCCCGCAGTGACCGGCGGTCAGGAAGGCGGGGGTTCCGTCGCCCGCGGTGACGTTGAAGCCCGCGGAGCAGCGTGAGCCGCCGGCGAAGATGGCGTCGCCGCCGGAGAGGAACGTCTTGAAGGTGCCGGCCGACTTCTTGATGGTCGCCATGCCGGAGCCGAGGCTCTGGACGGTCGACTCCAGCTGGTCCCAGTTGTCGCCGGTGACGGTGGAGTCGGCGGTGACGAGGATCTTGTTCGTTCTGGGGTCGACGGCCCAGGCGGTGCCGGCGATGGTCGCCTCGGACTTCAGGGTCTGCGCGCCGGACGCGAGCTCGGACAGGCTGTTCTCGACCTCGCGGACCTTCGCGCCGGCCTTCTTCGCCTGGACGATCACGTTGTTGTTGTCGCCGGGGACGACGTTGACAACGAGCTGCTGGCTCTCGGAGTCGTAGTAGGACCCGGCGAAGGCGTCGCCGAGCAGGCCCGCGAGCTGCGAGGCGAGGTCCGAGGCGTCCGCCGACTTCAGGGTCCTGGGGGCCGCGGCCTCGTCCGACGCGCCGTCCTGCGACGCGTTGGCGTTCGGCAACAGAATCGCGGCCGCTCCGAGCGCCACCACGCTGCCCGCGGCTATCGCGGCCTTGCGCTTCGGGATTCGCTTGTGACTCAAACTTCTCGACCTCCTGGGGGACGGGGTCTGTGCCGCCGTCTCAGCGGCAGCTGTTCGGGGCGCCTGGTTGGCAGTGGGTACGCACGGGTCGCTCGGGGCGTTCAATTCCGTTTGCGCGCGCCCCAGTCGAAACACCGAATCGGCCAAGGACCGCGCCTGGCGTTGCGGCGGCGGGAACAATCCCCCATATGACGATGACCTCCGCCGAAGCCGACAAGATCCTCTCCGCCAACTTCGCCCCCTGGGTGCTCGCCCTGGACCTGTCCGTCGAGGCGGTGGAGAACCGGCGCGTGATCCTGCGAATGCCCTGGTCGGACCGGCTGGCCCGGGAGGGCGGGGCCCTGTCGGGGCAGGCCCTGATGGCGGCCGCCGACACCGCCACCGTGATCGCCGTGTCCGCGGCGCGCGGGGCCTACGGGCCGATGACGACGGTGCAGCAGTCGACGTCGTTCCAGCGCGCGGTGATCGGTTCGGATGTCCTGATCGAGGCGGTCGTCACCAAACTGGGCCGCCGTATGGCGTTCGCCGACATCGCGATGACCGATGAGGGTTCGGGCGACATCGCGGCCCGCGCGAGCACGGTGTACGCGCTTCTGGGCTGACACGATCCGCCACCGATCAGTAACGGTCGGTTGAGAATTCCGAACGGAATCCAGGCTTCAGGGAATCTGCACATTCAATACTCAACGAAGTCACCGTGCGCCGGGCTTCTGCACAAGGGAGCTACCGAGGGTCACCCCCTTGAGGCGGGAGTGTCGCATTCGCCACCGCATCGTCCGAAGGCCCGTCGAGCGGATGCAACAGCCCGCCCGAGCCGATGCTGTGACGCATGTGAAGAAGTCGCCCCCAAGACGTGCGCACATCTGCACGGGTCGCTGCCGCCCGGACCAAAGTGCCCTGGTGAGACAGGAGTTTGATTGGAAGCGCGCAGCCGCAGCGTGCTTTGATCCATCGCACCGCAGGGGCCGTGAACGGCTTTCGGAAACGGGTGCCGGGTACCTGCGGTCGCGGCCGTCATCTGTCCCCAGAGGGGGCCGCTCCCCCTTGTGAAATACCCATTAGGAAGGGAAGTTCCATCATGAACTCCACCCCCCAGGTTGCGACCGTCGAGATCTCCGACGCCGAGCTCGACAACGTCTCCGGCGGCCTCCAGGTCAACGCCGTGAACGGTGCCCTCGACGCTGTCAACGGCATCGCCCCGGTTTCCGGCCTGGTCGACACGGTCGTCGGCACCGTGGAGGGTGTCACCGGCCTGAACACCGCCCCGGTCTCGGGCCTGGTCGCCGGTCTCTGATCGCGCCTTCATACCGCTGAGTCCCGGAGCCGTTCCCCGGCTCCGGGGCTTTCGGGTGTCGTGAACCGAACGGCACCATCCGCACCACGGCCGGACCACGCGAGCCGGCCTCCCGTCATCCTCAGGTGAGGGAAAATCCCGTGCAGTTCCGCCAACAGGCCCTCGCCAAGCTCCAGTCACCGGAGGAGCTCGACCTTCCGGTGCGTTTCGCCCGCCCGCAGGGCTGGCTGGTGCTCTCCGTGACCGTGGTCGTCATGGCCGCCGCCTCCGTGTGGGCGGTGACCGGTTCGGTCGCCTCCACGGTCGGCGCGCCCGCCGTCCTCACCCACGGCCAGGGCAGCTACATCCTGCAGAGCCCCGTCGCCGGCCAGGTCACCGCGGTCCTCGCCGAGCAGGGCCAGCGGCTCCCGGCGAACTCCCCCGTCCTGAAGGTCCGTACCGCCAAGGGCGACACGGTCGTCCGTACGGTCGCCGCGGGCCGGGTCACCGCGCTCGCCGCCACCATCGGGCAGATCATCTCCACCGGCGCGAACGTCGCCGCCGTGGAGAAGGTCGCGCATGCCAAGGACGCGCTCTACGCGACGGTGTACGTGCCCGCCGAGAACGCGGCCTCCATCCCCGACAAGGCCGCCGTGGACCTCACTGTCTCCTCCGTGCCCACCCAGGAGTACGGCGTCCTGCGCGGCCGGGTGAAGTCGGTGGACCGCTCCGCTCAGTCGGCGCAGCAGATCGCCGCGTTCCTCGGGGACAACCAGCTGGGCGAGCAGTTCACCAAGGACGGCAGGCCGGTCGCCGTGCTGGTCGAGCTGGACCGGAAGTCCAGCACGAAGAGCGGCTACAAGTGGTCGTCCACGGACGGACCGCCGTTCTCCCTCACCTCGATGACCATGGCCGACGCCTCGATCGAGCTGGCCGACGAACGTCCCGTCGATTGGCTGCTGCCGTGAGCACCGCGCAGGAGACCCGCAGCGGCAGGCGCCGCTCCGCCCCGCCGAAGCGGCCCGTGCCCAAGGGCAGGTCGAAGACCGTCCGCACGCCCACCGTGCTCCAGATGGAGGCCGTGGAGTGCGGCGCCGCCTCCCTCGCGATGGTGCTCGGCCACTACGGCCGCCATGTCCCGCTGGAGGAGCTGCGCATCGCGTGCGGCGTCTCCCGCGACGGCTCGCGCGCCAGCAACCTGCTCAAGGCGGCCCGCAGCTACGGTCTGACGGCCAAGGGCATGCAGATGGACACGGCCGCCCTCGCCGAGGTGAAGACCCCGGCCGTCCTGTTCTGGGAGTTCAACCACTACGTCGTCTACGACGGCATGGGCCGCCGCTTCGGCCGCCGGGGCGTGTACATCAACGACCCCGCCAAGGGCCGCCGCTTCGTGCCCATGGAGGACTTCGACGGCAGCTTCACCGGGGTCGTCCTGGTGATGGAGCCCGGCGAGGACTTCAGCAAGGGCGGGCGCAAGCCGGGCGTGCTCGGCGCGATGCCGGCCCGGCTGCGCGGCACCGCGGGCACCATGCCCGCCGCCGTCCTGGCGAGCCTGCTCCTGGTGGTGGTCGGCGCGGCGGTGCCCGCGCTGAGCCGCACCTACATCGACATGTTCCTCATCGGCGGCCAGACCTCCCTGCTGGGCGTGCTGTTCGCGGCCATGGGGACCTGTGTCGCGCTCACCCTCGTGCTGACCTGGCTGCAACAGGCGAACCTGCTGCGCGGCCGCATCATCTCCTCCACCCTCTCCAGCGCCCGCTTCCTGCGGCATCTGCTGCGGCTGCCGGTGACGTTCTTCTCCCAGCGCAGCCCGGCCGACCTGGTGCAGCGTCTCCAGTCGAACGACGCGGTGTCCGAGACGCTGGCCCGCGACCTCGCCGCGGCGGGCGTGGACGCGGTGGTCGTCGTCCTCTACGCGCTCCTCCTCTATACGTACGACCCCCAGCTCACCTTCGTCGGCATCGGCGTCGCCCTGCTGAACGTCGTCGCCATGCGTGTCGTCATCCGGCTGCGGGCCACCCGTACGGCGAAGCTGCGCGCGGACAGCGCCCGCCTGACCAACACCTCCTACACCGGCCTCCAGCTGATCGAGACGATGAAGGCGACCGGCGGCGAGGACGGCTACTTCCGCAAGTGGGCCGGACAGCACGCCACCACGCTGGAGGAGCAGCAGCGGCTCGGGGTGCCGAGCGCCTGGCTGGGCGTGGTCGCCCCCACGCTCGCCACGCTCAACAGCGCGCTCATCCTCTGGATCGGCGGCATGCGCGCGGTCGAGGGCGGCATATCCGTCGGTCTGCTGGTCGCCTTCCAGGCCCTGGTCACCCGCTTCACCGCCCCGATCACCCGCCTGAACGGCGTCGCGGGCCGCATCCAGGACTTCGCCGCCGACGTGGCCCGGCTGAAGGACGTGGAGAACTTCGAGGCGGACCCGCTCTACGGCCGCCCCGGCACCGGAGAGTCGACGCGCCGGCTGCACGGCCACGTCGAGCTCCAGAACATCACCTTCGGCTACAGCCCCCTCGACAAGCCGCTGCTGACGGGCTTCGACCTGACGGTGGGCCCCGGCCAGCAGGTGGCCCTGGTCGGCGGCTCCGGCAGCGGGAAGTCGACGGTCTCCCGGCTGATCTCGGGTCTGTACGCCCCCTGGGAGGGCGTCATCCGCATCGACGACCAGCGCATCGAGGACATCCCGCGCGGCGCGCTCGCGGCCTCCGTCTCCTTCGTCGACCAGGAGGTGTTCCTCTTCGAGGGCACGATCCGCGACAACGTGGCGCTGTGGGACCCCTCCATCCCCGACGAGGCGGTGGTGGACGCGCTGCGCGACGCGGCGCTGTACGACGTCGTCATGCGCCGCCCGGGCGGCATCCAGAGCAGGGTGGAGCAGGACGGCCGCAACTTCTCCGGCGGGCAGCGCCAGCGCCTGGAGATCGCGCGGGCGCTGGTGCGCCGCCCCAGCATCCTGGTCCTCGACGAGGTGACCAGCGCGCTGGACGCCGAGACCGAACAGATCGTGATGGACAACCTGCGCAAGCGCGGCTGCGCCTGTGTGGTGATCGCGCACCGGCTCAGCACCGTGCGCGACAGCGACGAGATCGTCGTGCTCCAGCACGGCACGATCGTCGAACGCGGGCGGCACGAGGAGCTGGTGGCGCGCGGTGGCGCGTACGCGGCACTGGTCAAGGAGCGATGAGATGACCTCCGTCCACGAGGGTGACCTCGTTCTCGACGCGCTCGGGCAGATGGGCACGCGCATCGACTGCGCCGGCTTCAACCGCCTCGACCTCGAAGGCCCGCAGGTGCTGTGGCTGGTCGCGTCCGGCGCCGTGGACCTGTTCGCGGTCGACGCCGGGCAGCAGGGCCACTGGCACCATCTCGGCCGGCTGGAGGCGGGCTCGCTGCTGCTTGGCCCGGTCGCCGGACCCCAGCACACGCTGGTGGCCCGCCCGCTCAGGGACTGCGTGGTACACCGCATAGGGCTGCGCGAGCTGTACCAGCCGGCCAACACCCAGACCTGGTCCTACGACGAGTACGGCAACCCGCAGTACGTCCCGCCGCAGACCAGCCCCCTGGAGTACGCCCTCGCGCTCGGCGTCGGCCGCAGCCTGACCATCCTCTTCCAGGCACCGATGGCCACCGAGCGCGCCGCCGAAGTGACCGACGACGACGTCTTCTGGATGCAGGTGCCGCCGGGCAGCGTGCAGTACGGCCAGCTGTACGGCGCGGAGGCGGCCGCCGACCTGCTGATGGACCCGGCGGTCTGGCAGTCCATGGTGGACCAGCAGTACCGCCTGCTGACCACGCTGGACCGCTGGATCGAGCAGCTGGAACGCACCCACGAGACGCGCACCGCGGAGGGCATCAGGGCCGGCGAGGCGGTGCGCGCCCAGGCCGACCAGACGCTGCTGGCGTCCATCGGCAAGCGTGGCGACAAACGCACGACGGCCGCCGACGCGGACGCCAGCTACGCGGCGTGCAAGCTGGTCGCCGAGGCGGCCGGGATCACGCTGGCCGAGCCCGCGCAGAGCGGCACCGAGAGCGACCGGCTCGACCCGGTCGAGCGGGTGGCCATCGCGTCGCGCGTGCGCACCCGGGCCGTACGACTGGACGGGCGTTGGTGGCGGGACAACATAGGGCCGCTGGTGGGCCACCGGGCACTGTCGGGCGCGCCGGTGGCGCTGCTGTGGCGGCGTGGCGGCTATGTCGCCGTCCATCCGGCGACCGGCCGTGAGACACCGATCGAGAAGGCCAACGCGGAGGAGTTCGAGCCGCGTGCGGTGATGTTCTACCGGCCGCTGCCCGACCGTGTGCTGAGCCCGCTGCGGCTGCTGCGGTTCAGCATGCGGGGCACGGGCGGCGATCTGACGAATCTGCTGATCAGCGGGCTGGTCACCGTGGCCATCGGCGCGCTGGTGCCGATCGCGACCGGCAAGATACTCGGCGAGTTCGTGCCGAAGGCCCAGACCGGGCTGATCGTGCAGTTCTGTCTGGCCGTGATGATCAGCAGTGTCGTGGCCGCGGCGTTCATGCTGCTGCAGAACCTGACGATCCTGCGCCTGGAAGGCCGTATCGAGGCGACGCTCCAACCGGCCCTGTGGGACCGGCTGCTGCGGCTGCCCACGAAGTTCTTCACGGAGCGTTCGACCGGCGAGCTGGCGAGCCAGGCCATGGGGATCAGCGCGATCCGCCGGCTGATGGCCGGAGTCGGCCCGGTCGTCGCGTCGTCGGTGACGGTGGGCGCGATGAACCTGGCGCTGCTGTTCTGGTACAGCGTGCCGATGGCGCTGGCGGCGATCGGCATGCTCGTCGTCATCGCGGCCGTGTTCCTGGGGCTGGGCCTGTGGCAGGTGCGCTGGCAGCGGCGGCTGGTGGTGCTCGGCAACAAGCTGAACAACCAGGCGTTCCAGACGCTGCGCGGTCTGCCGAAGCTGCGGGTCGCGGCGGCCGAGAACTACGCGTACGCGGCCTGGGCGGCGCAGTTCGCGCGCAGCCGTGAGCTCCAGCAGCGGGTGGGGCGCATCAAGAACCTCACCACGGTGATGGGCGCCGTGTACCTGCCGGTGTGCACGCTGCTGATGTTCATGCTGCTGGCGGGTCCGGCGCGCGGGACGATGTCGGCGGCCGCGTTCCTCACCTTCAACACCTCCGTGACGATGCTGCTGACCTCGGTCACCCAGCTGACGGGCTCGTTCGTGTCGGCGGTGGCCGCGCTGCCGCTGTTCGAGGAGATCAAGCCGGTGCTTGAGGCCACGCCGGAGGTGCGCACGGCGAGCACCCGGCCGGGCCCGCTGACCGGTTCGATCGAGGCGCGCCGGCTGTCCTTCCGGTACTCCGACGACGGCCCCCTGGTCCTCGACGACGTGTCCTTCGACGTGCGGTCGGGCGAGTTCGTGGCGATCGTCGGCCCCAGCGGCTGCGGCAAGTCGACGCTGCTCAGACTGCTGATCGGCTTCGACAAGCCGGTCTCGGGCAGTGTGCTGTACGACGGCCAGGACCTGTCGGCGCTGGACCAGTCGGCCGTGCGGCGGCAGTGCGGCGTGGTGCTCCAGCACGCCCAGCCGTTCACCGGCTCGATCCTCGACGTCATCTGCGGCACGGAGCCGTACACGCCGGAGGAGGCGATGGCGGCGGCCGAGATGGCGGGGCTCGCCGAGGACATCAAGCGGATGCCGATGGGGCTGCACACCATCGTCTCGGGCAGCGGCGCGATCTCCGGCGGGCAGCGGCAGCGGCTGATGATCGCCCAGGCGCTGATCCGCCGCCCGCGCATCCTCTTCTTCGACGAGGCGACCAGCGCCCTCGACAACGAGACGCAGCGCACGGTCATCGAGTCGACCAAGGCCCTCAACGCCACCCGCATCGTCATCGCGCACCGGCTGTCCACGGTGCTGGACGCCGACCGCGTGATCGTGATGGAGGACGGCAAGGTCGCCCAGCAGGGTCCGCCCGCGCAGCTGCTCGCGGACACGAACGGGCGGCTGCACGAGCTGGTGCGCCGCCAGATGGCGTGAACCGTCAGGAGTCCACGCCCGGGATCGGGGCGCCGGAGGGGAATCCGGCGGCGACATAGCCGTCGTAGAGCCCCTTCCAGGGCGCCCCGGCCCCGGCGTGCGGCCCTTCGAGACGCTCCCCGCGCGCGTGCGCGTCGAGGGCGGTCAGGCAGACCTCCCAGCCGGCGCTGTTGCGGGCGGCGGTGTTCTCGGCGACGAGGACGTTGGTGAGGGTGAAGCGGGTGCGGCCCTCGTCCAGGGCCTCCAGGTCGAAGTGGAGCTCGTCCCCGCCCCACTCGAAGGACAGGTGGCGGGGCTCGTCGACGGCGATCACGCGGCCCGTGGAGTCCTCCATGTTCGGGTCGCCGCCGAACCTGATCGTGCCGCCGGGGCGCAGCTCGATCTCGGCGCGGGACGGGAACCAGTGGGCGAGTTCGTCGACGTCGGTGACGAATCGCCAGACCCGCTCGACGGGGTGGTCGTAGGTACGGCTGAAGCGGACGGCCGGGCGGCCGTCGTCCAGGGTCAGACAGGTGCCGGTGAGGTCGGCGGTCATGGGGATCAGTCCTTCGTGACGGGTTCCTCGGGATCGTCCGACGCCTCGTCGAGTCGGCGGCCCAGCTTGTCCAGACTTCTGTTCCAGAGCCTGCGGTAGGGCGCCAGCCAGGCGTCGAGCTCGGCGATGGGCGCGCCTTCCAGGGCGTAGACGCGGCGCTGCGCGTCCTGCCGGACCCGTACCAGGCCCGCCTCCCTCAGCACCTTGAGGTGCTTGGAGGTGCTCGGCTGACTCAGCCCGCATGCCTCCACGATCTCCCCGACGGGCCGGGGCCGCTCCAGGAGCAGCGCGACGATGGCCCGTCGGTGCGGATCGGCGAGGGCGGTCCAGAGCGAGGTGTCGGCCATCCAGCCAGTATGCCCCACTGGTTATATAGCTGCCAAGGAATACGAGCCGTGCCTGTTTCGAAACGTTGCCGTTTCGCTTCAGAGGGTCTAGTCTCCTGAAAGTGAACGAAACCGTTTCGTTTACCTGCGCGTTACCTTCACTCGGCTTCCCTGGAGTTGAATCCCGATGCCCCACAGGACACTGACGGACAGCGCCCCTGAGGGCGCCGTCGAGGCGCCGTCGGCGGCGGCCTCGGCGAGGCGGTGGTGGATCCTCGCGATCATCGCCGTCGCACAGCTGATGGTCGTGCTGGACGCCACGATCGTGAACATCGCCCTGCCCTCGGCCCAGGCCGACCTCGGCTTCTCCGACGGCAGCCGGCAGTGGATCGTGACGGCCTACGCGCTGGCGTTCGCGTCCCTGCTGCTGCTCGGCGGCCGGATAGCGGACCTCTTCGGCCGCAAGCCCGCCTTCCTGGTCGGCGTCGTCGGCTTCGCGGGCGCGTCCGTGCTGGGCGGCGCCGCGACCGGCTTCGAGATGCTGGTCATCGCGCGTGCCCTGCAAGGCGCCTTCGGCGCACTGCTCGCACCCGCCGCGCTCTCGCTGCTCAACACGACGTTCACCGACGCCCGTGAACGGGCCAAGGCGTTCAGCGTCTACGGCGCCATCGCCGGTGCCGGTGGCGCGGTGGGCCTGCTGCTCGGCGGTGTGCTGACCGACGCCCTTGACTGGCGCTGGACGCTGTACGTCAACGTGCCCATCGCGGCCCTCGCCTTCGTGGGAGGCTGGCTGCTGCTGAGCAACCACCGCGACGCCGTGAACTCCAAGCTGGACGTGCCGGGCACGATCCTGGTCGCCGGCGGACTGTTCGCCGTGGTCTACGGCTTCTCCAACGCCGAGACGCACGACTGGGGTTCGCCCGAGACCTGGGGCTTCCTGCTGGCCGGCGGCGTACTGCTGGCGGCGTTCGCCTGGTGGCAGACCCGGGCCGCGCACCCGCTGCTGCCGCTGCGGATCCTGCTCGACCGGGACCGCGCCGCGTCCTTCCTCACCGTGCTGATCACCGGCGCCGGAATGTTCGGCGTGTTCCTCTTCCTCACCTACTACCTCCAGATCAACCTGGGCTTCAGCCCGACGAAGACAGGGGTCGCGTTCCTGCCGATGGTCGCGGCGCTGATGGTGATGGCGCAGATCGGCACCACGGTCCTGGTGCCGCGGCCGGGCCCCAAGGTCGTCCTTCCGCTGGGCTTCGCGATCGCCACCGCCGGCATGGCCTGGCTGACCGGAATCGGCGTCGGCTCGGACTACACGACCGCGGTGCTGCCGCAGCTGGTCATCGTCGGCGTGGGCCTCGGCATGGTCATGCCGCCCGCCATGCAACTGGCCACCGGCGGGGTGGCGGCCGAGGACGCGGGGGTCGCCTCGGCGACGGTCAACGCGATGCAGCAGGTGGGCGGTTCGATCGGTACGGCGCTGCTCAACACGCTCGCCGCGAGCGCCGCGACCGACTACCTCGCGGGCCGCGACGCCACCAGCAAGCTGGTGCAGGCCCAGGCGACGATCGAGAGCTACACCACCGCCTTCTGGTGGTCGGCCGGCTTCTTCGCCGCCGGTGCCCTGATCGCCTTCGCGCTCTTCCGGCGCGGGGTGCCGCAGCAGGACGCGTCCGCCGCGCCGGTCGTCCACATGTGACCGTCCCGACCGCCTGACCGCCCGGGTCCGAGGGGCCGCCGTCCACAGGGAGACGGCGGCCCCTCCTCGTGGGTTCGAGTACGGCGCTCGCGTCATAAGTGGCGGCGCACAGGGGCTGTTCGGCGTTGCTCCGACGGCGAAACGGGTACTCCCGCACGTATGCGAATCAGCGTGGTGGATGTGGGGTCGAACACCGTCCGGTTGGTCGTGGCCGACGCGGCGGACGGGGTACCGCTGCCGGTGCACACCGCCAAGTGGCGGCTGCGGCTGTCGGAACAGGTCAGACCCGGGGAGGCCGTCCCCGAGGAGGCCGTCGAACGGCTGGTGCACGCGGTCGCGGCGGCGGACCGGACCGCGCTCCGGTGGGGCGCGACCGCTCCCCTGGCCTTCGCGACCGCCGTGGTGCGCGCCGCCCCGAACCGCCGGGACGTACTGCGCGCCGTGCGGACGGGGACGGGAGTGCCCCTGTGCACGCTGCCGGGCGAGGTGGAGGCCGAGCTGACGTTTCTCGGGGCGCGACGGTGGATGGGCTGGCGGTCGGGACCGCTCGCGCTGCTCGACATCGGCGGCGGCTCGCTCGAAGTGGCCTTCGGACGCGGCCGGTTGCCCGACTTCGTGGCGTCGCTGCCGCTCGGCGCGGCACGGCTGACCCATGAGTTCTTCGACGGCGAGGACCCGCCGACGAGCGCGCGGGTCCGCGCCCTGCGCCGCAAGGTCCGCCACCAGCTCCGGGACGTCGCGGCCCGGATCCGCTGGGAGGGACCGCACACGGCGGCGGCCACCTCGCGGACGTTCCAGCAGCTGGGCCGGCTGTGCGGGGCCGCGGCCGGGCGTCACGGGCCGTTCGTGGAGCGGCAGTTGGCCCGCTCGGACCTGCGCGAGGCCGTCGGCCGCCTCTCCGGGCTGACCGCCACCGAACGCGCCCTGCTCCCCGGCATCTCCGCGCCGCGCGCCGTACAGAGCCTGGCCGGCGCGGTGGTGGCACACACCTCGATGAAGCTGACCGGACTGCGCACGGTCACGATCTGCCCGTGGGCGATCCGCGAAGGGATCATGCTGCGGCACATCGAGGACGGTGCCGACTGGTGGGTGGAGGTATCGCGCCTGGAGGAGCAGATCACGCCGCCCGAGCCGGTGCCGCTGAGGATCGCGCCGGCGTCCAGCTGAGCGCCTCTTTGCCGGGGCGCCGGCCGCGTACCGCCGGTCGGCCATGCCCCGGCCGGTCCGGTGCGAGCACCGCGCATGCGGGCGGGTGCACCGGCGCCCCACGGGTACTCGGCAGCCATGGCACACGACCTCCGCAGGGCGGACGACGGTGAAGGACCCCCGCTGCCGTCCGCTCGGGGCCCCGTCTCCGCCGCCGTCGAGGCGTATCTGCGGGATACGGGCGCACCGCCCCGCAGCGAGGACATCGCGAGCGCGCCCGTCTACGGTGACGATCTCCAGCTGGCCCTCTACCTCTGCTACGAACTGCACTACCGCGGATTCGCGGGGGTGCCCGACGCCCGTGAGTGGGACCCGGACCTGCTGCGCGTCCGCGCGGCGCTGGAGCACCGCTTCCTCAGCGCCCTGCACGCGGACGTGCCCGCCCCCGACAGCGTCGACGACGCGCTGGCCGGCCTCCTCGTCGAACCCGTCGACGGCAGCGGCGTCAGCCACCACCTGTCCGCCGAGGGCGAGTTGTGGCAGGTGCGCGAGTACGCCGCCCAGCGCTCCCTGTACCACCTCAAGGAGGCGGACCCGCACGCATGGGTACTGCCCCGGCTGTGGGGCCGGGCCAAGTCCGGCATGGCGGCGGTGGAGTTCGACGAGTACGGCGGCGGCCGCCCCGAACGCGTCCACGCGCGCCTCTTCGCCGACCTGATGACGGACCTCGGCCTGGACACGGCGTACGGGCACTATCTCGACGTGGGGACCGCTCAGGCCCTGGCCACGGTCAACCTGATGTCCCTGTTCGGACTGCACCGGGCGCTGCGCGGAGCGCTCGTCGGCCATTTCGCGGCGGTGGAGATCACCTCGTCGCCGGCCTCCCGACGGCTGGCCGAGGCGATGCGCCGCACGGGCGCCGGGCCCGCCGCCGAGCACTTCTACGACGAGCATGTCGAGGCGGACGCGGTGCACGAGCAGGTCGTACGGCACGACGTCATCGGTGGTCTGCTCGCCGAGGAGCCGCATCTCGCTCCCGACGTAGCCTTCGGTATCGACGTCACCGGATATCTGGAGGACCGCTTCGCCGACCGGCTGCTGGGCGCCTGGCGCGCGGGACGGACGTCGCTCCACACGCCGTCACGGCCCGAAACGCCCCTTACTTCCTGAATACGCGGGTACCCGGGGCCGGTGAGAGCACTGGTGCCACCGGGCGTGTACGCCCCTCAGGAAGACACCGACCTGCTGGTCGGGGCCCTGCGTGACGAACCGCTGCCCGACGGCGCGGACGTCCTCGACGTGGGCACAGGGTCGGGCGCGCTGGCGATCGAGGCCGCGCGGCGGGGGACACGGGTGACCGCGGTGGACGTGTCATGGCGGGCGGTGTGCACGGCACGGCTGAACGCCCGGCTGGCCCGGCTCCCCGTCCGTATCCGGCACGGCAACCTCTTCGCCCCGGTGCGGGGGCAGTCGTTCGACCTCATCCTGGCCAATCCGCCGTATGTACCCGCGCCCGGCTCGGACCAGGCGCCGCGCGGCGCGGCCCGGTCCTGGGACGCGGGCCGGGACGGCCGGCTCGTCCTCGACCGGATCTGCCGGGAGGCCCCCGCCCTGCTGCGCCCCGGCGGTGTCCTCTTGGTCGTGCACTCGGCGCTCAGCTGTCCCGACCGGACGCTGACCCATCTGCGCGGGTCGGGGCTGAAGGCATCCGTGACAAGGCGTCGCGTGATCCCGTTCGGGCCCGTGCTGCGGTCGCGGGAGGGATGGCTGCGGGAGCGCAGTTTGATGGCAACCCCTGATCAGAGGGAAGAGCTGGTGGTCGTCCGTGCCGAAGTCCCCGTCTGACGAGCCGCGCCGGATGAAGGTCCAGCGCCAGGGTCCCCTCCTGGTGGAGGGGCCGGTCGAGGTGGAGCTGGAGGACGGCACGGTCGTCGTCTCCGACCGCTTCCGCGTCGCCCTGTGCACCTGCCGTCGCAGCCGTCGCTACCCCTGGTGCGACACCAGCCATCGCGACCGGGCCAGGGATCGGTGAGCCGACCGGACGCAGAGTCAACTGTTACCGGCGGAATTCACCACGTCGAGTGAACCAGATCTTGCGCACGGCACCGCAGGGATGCTCACGCCCGCCTCCGGGTAAAAACCCTGATCAAATGCGCCCCTTCGCCGAGGTGGAGCGGACATGACGCCGGACGCCGACGACCGCACCCCCCGTCCGACCGAGAGCGTGACCCCGGACCCTTCCCGGTTCGTGCCGCCCCCGGCGAACGCCCATGCCCGCACCCGCAGATGCGGCCCGTTCACGGTGGTCGAGGTCATGGGCGAGGTCGATCTGGCGACGGCGGCGTCGGTCGCCGAGCACCTGGACGCGGCGACGGGGCGGCCGGAGTCGGATGTGCTGGTCGATCTGCGGCGGGTCGAGTTCTTCGACTGCTCGGGGCTGCGCGTCCTGTGCCGGGCCGAGACCCGCGCCCGGGAGCGCGGCGGACGCCTGCGGGTCGTGTCCGCCGCCCCGCGGTTGCGGCGGCTGTTGCTCGGGGCAGGTCTGCTGGACCGCTTCCCGCCCTTGCCCGGGATCCCCGGGGAAGGCGGATGATCCCGCCCGAGCCGTCCGCGGCGTGACCGTGCCCGCGCCCGTGCCCGTGGCACTTTGGGATCCGAAGGATCCCGGAGCGTTCCGAGGTGCCGGCCAGGCGGCCCCACTCCGCCCGGCCGGCCCCCGGTGCGAGATCGCGGGAGGCCCCTCGGCACGGCTCGCACTCCCCATCCGCGAGCCTGCGCCGAACTGCACGGGGACCTCGCGATCCCGGTCTTAGAACGCGAAGAGGCTCACGCTGTAGGAGCCCTTCACGCACTCGTTTGCGAAGGTGCGCTCATAGGAGACGCGTTGGCCCTGCCAGACCCCTTCGACCGTGACGATCACGGGGTCGTACTGCTTGGTGCACAGCACGCCGTCTCTACTCCTCAGGGCGTCGAAGTTCCCGCCCACGCCACGCAGTTCGACGCACGCGGAGGAGGCGTCGGGATGGGTACCGGAGGGCGTCGGGGCGCAGCTCAGGGTGACGGCACGCACCGGGGTCGTGACGGTGGCGTTGTCGCCGTGGGCCAGGGTGAGCACCAGCGCCGAGGGGGCGTAGAGCGAGCGGGGGGCGGCGTCCGGGGCGGCGAGGGCGGATCCGGTCAGGGGTCCGCAGACGGCGGTGGCCGTGAGAGCGAGGGTCGCTGCCCAGCGCGCGGTGTTCCGCATTGTGTGCATCCTTCCGCTTGATTCGGGGGTGTGTCGACTCCGACGCGATCGATGCCGGAGCGACGAGCGGGAGTCTGCCGAGTCCGCCGCCGAAACTCACATCGACACCGCGTGTTTCAGTAACCTTGCGTATTGAATCAGTGGCGTGAAGTAACGGAGTCCGAGCGTTCCAACACCGGAAGTTGGCGGTTCTTGATCGTTTCAAGGTGCCGAGTGGCCGGATTACGCACGCTCATTAATAGGCCTGAAACATTCCGGTTGAACCCTCGGCTGACACGCCCGGACCCCCCTTGTGTTCATGAACGAGCGGAGTAATCGTCATTACATGATTACCAGCGAGCAACGAGAGAAGCTGCGCGGCTGGTTCGCCGGCCGCCTGCCCGACGACCTCTTCGAGGAGCTGACCGAGGTGACGGTCGACCGCGAGGAGATCACCGTGATCGGCCGCATCCCCGCACCCCACCTGGCCGAGGGCGCCCCGGCCGCCGAGCGGGACGCGGCCGTGGAGGGCCGGATCCAGGAGTTCCGGGAGCGCACCCGGGACACCCGGATCGAAGTGGCCCGTGACGCCGAACACCGGTTCCGCCGCAAGGTCTCCTGGGGCGTGGAGTGCGGCGGGGAGCGCGCCCTCTTCACACATGTGGCGGCGCCCGTGATGACCCGGCTGCGCCAGCCCGAGCGTCAGGTCCTCGACACCCTGATCGCCGGCGGGGTCGCCCGCAGCCGCAGCGAGGCCCTCGCCTGGTGCGTCCGGCTGGTCCAGCGGCACACCGACGACTGGCTCACCGAGCTGCGCGAGTCCCTGGAGAACGTGCGGCGGGTGCGGGCACAGGGGCCGGACACGGAGCCGGAGGAGGCACCCGGGGACAGCGAGTGATGGAGGTTTCATCCACTCACGGCACCGAAGATGGATGAACCGTCCTCTGGTGCGGATCTTGTGCCACGCCGTACGGTCTGCTGATCCCCGAGAGGACGGCATCCGCGCTGCCCGCACACCCAGCGGCAGACGCCGGCCGTCGGCCCCGCCGCGCCACCACGCGCTCCACCGCCCCGCCCACGCCGGAGCCTCCCTGTGTCCCCACAGTCCCCGCAGCCCGAACCCTCCTCCCCCGCCCCCTCCTTGACCGAGGTCGAG
The DNA here is from genome assembly GCF_042800355.1 of Streptomyces sp. NPDC057623. Classification (NCBI taxonomy): domain Bacteria; kingdom Bacillati; phylum Actinomycetota; class Actinomycetes; order Kitasatosporales; family Streptomycetaceae; genus Streptomyces; species Streptomyces sp. NPDC057623. The sequence continues at coordinate 73,434 of NZ_JBHVGZ010000010.1, read as the reverse complement.
AGCCACGGCGTCGACCGCATCCCCGACGCCGAGCGCAGCGCGACCCCGCTGGACCTGTTCCGGCTGGCCTTCGGGGGCGCCAACACCTTCTCCACCTGCGTCCTGGGCGCCTTCCCGATCCTGTTCGGCCTCTCCTTCTGGCAGGGACTCGCCGCCACGCTCCTCGGAGTCGTCGCCGGCGCGCTGATCCTGTGCCCCATGGCGGTGTTCGGGCCGGTCAACGGCACCAACAACGCCGTCTCGTCCTCCGCGCACCTCGGCGTGCACGGCCGCGTGGTCGGCTCGTTCCTCTCTCTGCTGACGGCCGTCGCGTTCTTCTCCATCTCGGTGTGGAGCTCCGGGGACGCCCTGGTCGGCGGCGCGCACCGGCTCTTCGGCCTGAGCCGCGGCAACCTGTCGTACGTCGTCGCGTACGCCCTGTTCGCCGGACTGGTCCTCGCGGTGTGCGTGTACGGCTTCCGCTTCATGCTCTTCGTCAACAAGCTCGCCGTGCCCTCGGCGAGCGTGCTCTTCCTGGTCGGCCTGGTCGCCTTCGCCGGCGACTTCGACCCCTCCTACGCGGGTGTCTTCACGGACTCCGCGGACGCGGCGACCCGGTCGCTGTTCTGGCCGTCGTTCATCGGCGCGGCCCTGATCGTGCTCTCCAACCCCGTCTCGTTCGGGGCGTTCCTCGGCGACTGGTCGCGCTACATCCCGGCGAGCACCCCGCGTCGCAGGGTGGTCGGCGCCGCCTTCCTGTCGCAGCTCGCCACGCTGCTGCCGTTCGTCTTCGGCCTGGGGACCGCGAGCATCATCGCCACGAAGGTTCCGGAGTACGTCGATCCGGCGGCACCCGACTTCGTGGGCGGGCTGCTGGCGATCTCGCCCGGCTGGTACTTCCTGCCGGTGTGTCTGCTGGCGCTGATCGGCGGCATGGCGACGGGCACGACCGCGTTGTACGGGACCGGGCTCGACTTCTCCTCGGTGTTCCCGCGGCTGTCGCGGGTGCGGGCCACGCTGCTGGTCGGCGCGTTGTCGATCGCCTTCATCTTCATCGGGCGGTTCGGGCTGGACCTGGTGCGGTCGATCTCGACCTTCGCCACCATGATCATCACCTGCACCACGCCGTGGATGGTCGTGATGATGCTGGGCTACTGGACCCGACGCGGCTGGTACGACCCCGACGCCCTCCAGGTCTTCAACCGCCGTCAGCGCGGCGGCCGTTACTGGTTCGCGCACGGCTGGAACTGGCGGGGCATGACCGCCTGGTGGGTGGCGGCGGTGATCGGCGTGCTGTTCACCAACATCCCGGGCCAGTTCGTCGGCCCGCTGGGCGATCTCGCGAGCGGGGTGGACATCGGCCTTCCGTTGTCGCTGGCCGTCGCCGCCGTCCTGTTCCTGACGCTGCTGCGGCTGTTCCCCGAGCCGCGCGCGGTCTACGGCCCCGAGGGAGCGCGGCTGGCCCGTACCGCCGATCTTCCCGTGCCGCCGATCACGGGTCCGGGGGCCGCGGGCGACGAGGAAGCGCTGTCGCACCCGTCGACCACGTCGCGGGCCTGACCGATCTGCCGAACTCCTCGAGAGCGAGCCCCTTCCCGCCCTTCCCGACCCGGGCCATCCCGTCCTGCCTACTGGTCGGTATGGTCGGCGTACTGCGCGTTCTCAGCGACGAGAGGCGGGATGTGGGACATGGCGAAGCACTGGGCGGACTTCCAGTACGAGATCTATCTGAACGGGATGACGGGGGCCGTGCCCCGGCTGCCCACTGATCTGACCCGGCTGGAGGAACTGACCGAGCGGCGCCTCGGGCCCGGTCCCGTCGGCTATGTGGCGGGCAGCGCGGGCGACGGCAGCACCGCCCACGCCAACCGGACCGCTCTGCGGCGGCGCCGGATCGTCCCCCGGATGCTGCGAGACGTGCACGCACGGGATCTGTCCGTCCAGGTACTGGGCCGCGCCCTGCCCGCTCCGCTGGCGTTGGCGCCGGTCGGAGTGCTGTCGATCATGCACCCGGACGCCGAGAGCGCGGCCGCCCGGGCCGCCGCCGCGCAGGGCGTGCCGTTCATCCTCTCCTCGGCGTCCAGCACCCCCATGGAGCAGGTCGCGCAGGCGATGGGCGACGCCGAGCGCTGGTTCCAGCTGTACTGGCCGAAGGACCCGGAGGTGGCCCGGAGCTTCCTGAACCGGGCGAAGGCGGCCGGGTTCACCGCACTCGTCGTCACTCTGGACACGCCGATGCTGGCCTGGCGGCCACGCGATCTCGACCAGGCGTATCTGCCGTTCCTGCACGGCGTGGGCACCGCCAACTACTTCTCCGACCCGGCCTTCCAGGCGGGCCTGGCCAAGCCCGTGCTGGAGGATCCGAACGCGGCCGTCATGCACTTCGTCGGGATGTTCTCGGACCCCGCCAAGACCTGGCCTGACCTGGCGTTCCTGCGGGAGAACTGGGACGGCCCGATCGTGCTCAAGGGCGTCCTTCATCCGGACGACGCCCGCGAGGCCGCCGACGCCGGGATGGACGGGGTCGTCGTCTCCAACCACGGTGGCCGTCAGGTGGCCGGGTCCGTCGGGGCGGCCGACGCCCTGCCCCGGGTCGTGGCGGCGGTCGGCGACCGGCTGACGGTGCTGTTCGACAGCGGCGTTCGCACCGGCGACGACATCTTCAAGGCCCTCGCGCTCGGCGCGCGGGCGGTGCTCGTCGGACGGCCCTACGCCTACGGGCTCGGCCTCGACGGACAGGCCGGCGTCGAGCACGTCATCCGCTGTCTGCTCGCCGAACTCGACCTCACCCTCGCCCTCTCCGGGCACGCCACCCCCGCCACGATCGGCCCCGCCGACCTCATCGAGGAATCCGCATGACCGCCACGAAGAACGTCCTCGCCGTCATCTCCCCGCATGTGGGAGGCCGTGGCATCGGGGCCGGCCTCGCCACGCTCTTCCCCGAGGGCGCGCGGGTCACCGTCGTCGAGGCGGCCGACGAGGACCCGGCCGCCCTGCGCGCCGCGCACGTCGTCATCACCGGGCTCGCCCCGGTCACCGCCGAACACCTCGCCGCCGCCCCGGAGTTGGAGCTGGTGCAGTGCGCCAGCCACGGCTTCGACTACGTCGACGTGGACGTGGCACGCCGGCGCGGAGTGCGGGTGTGCAACATCGGCTCCAGCGGTGCCGAGGCGCAGAACGTGGCCGAGCAGACCTTCGCCCTCATGCTCGCGCTGGCCAAGCAGCTCGTCCCCGCCCACGCCGCGCTCGTCGAGGGCGACTGGGCGCTCCCCCGGCTCCAGCACTCACTGACCGAACTGTCCGGCAAGACGATCGGCATCGTGGGCCTGGGCCAGATCGGACAGCAGGTCGCCCGTCGCGCGGTCGCGTTCGACATGAGCGTGGTGTACGCCGGACGACGCCGGCTCCCGCCCGAGAATGAGGCCGAACTCGGCGACGCCCGCCACGTCCCGCTCGACGAACTCCTGCGCACCGCCGACTACGTCTGCCTGCACACCCCGCTCACCGACGAGACCCGGAACCTGCTGAACGCCGAGCGGCTGGCACTCCTCAAGCCGACGGCGTTCGTGATCAACACCGCGCGAGGCGCCCTGATCGACCAGGAGGCCCTCGCGGACGCGCTGGAGAAGGGCGCCGTGGCCGGGGCTGGACTCGACGTCTTCGACCCCGAACCCCCCACCCCCGCTCTGCGCCTGCCGCGCGCCCCGAACGTGGTGCTCTCCCCCCACATCGGCGGTGTCACCCGCGAGACCCTCGTCCGCATCGCCCTCGCCGCCGTCCAGAACGTGACGCACTTCCTGGCGGGCGGGACACCCCGGGACATCGTGAACCAGTCGCTTCAGCACCGTGCGGCTTCGCCGGGCGGGCGCGGCCGGCCGCAACGGCGCCGCGGCCGACCGACGCCCTGACCGCGGCGCTACCCCCACTCCCCTCCAGCAGGCGGAGCGCCCCGAACCGCCCGCGCGCCCGGCGTCTCCACCTCCGCGCTCGACAGTGACCCGGGGCTCGCCGAGGTCGCCGGATCGGTCAGCCAGCGCTGTGCTTCCGAGCCGTCCCGGACCTTGACGACGATGTCGGCGTCCTCGGCGGCGGCGGCCGGCGCGAGGGCGAGCCACTCGTCCCAGCGGGGCAGTAACTCGCCCCGCACGGTGAGGTCGTAGCGCACGTCGTCGGCCCTCTTGGAGTCGTCGTCGGCGCACTTGCCGAGGATCACCACGCCGGCGTCAGCGTGGGAGTCCAGGCACAGGTCGGGGTCCGCCACGCTGCGCAGCAGGCCGTCCTTCTTGTACGACCACTGCTGGGTGTCGTCGTCGGAGCACTCGGCCAGTTCGGTCCCGGCCCCGGCCTTCGGCTCGCCCCGGATGTCGAGGCAGAGGTCGACCTCGGCGTTGCGGAACCTGGTCTGGCGCGGTGCGTTGGGGAGTTGGGCCGTGCCGGGCGGTGAGGTGGACACCGCGGGGGGCGACTGGGACCCGGTGTTGCCGCCGGTGGCGGAGGCGGCCGGGTCGACCCCGTCGTCGTCCGACAGCAGGCCCGCCGCGAGCATGATCGCGATCAGCCCGGCCGAGGCCACGCCCACTCCCGTGAGCAGCGTCCGGGAGGAGCGCGGGCCACCGGGCGACCGGCGGATCTGCGCGGGGATCCGCGACAGCAGGTGCCGCCGTCCGGCGCCGTGCCGGGCGGAGCCGCGCGCGCGGGATCCGGCGGACCGCGTACGGCCGGGTCTGGTGTCGAGATAGCGGCGCGCACCCCAGCCGAGCACCGCCTCGGCGATGAGTACGCCCAACCCGCCCTCGAAATGACTCAGTTGTTCGGCTGCGTTACGGCAGTAGCGGCACTGGGTCAGATGCTGCTGGACATCCGGCAGCAAGGCCCCGCCGCGGCGAATCGGAACGTCGAGGAGGCGGTTGTAGAACCGGCAATCCTTCGTCGGCGCGAGTTCCCGATGGGCATGTACACAACCTTCGCGGAATTTATCACGCGCCTGTTCGAGGGCGGCCGCGGCAGTGACGGTATCCATGCCCAACAGACCGGCGGGCACGCTTAGCGGCTCGGCCTCGACCTCGGTATGCCAGAGCAGACAGCGGGCAAGTCCCGGAAGCGCCTGGAATGACCGATCGGCGAGCCTGCGATTTTCGGGCGTCATGGACTTCGCGGTACGCATACCGCGGCCGCCCGCGGGTTTCCCCAACTCCGGCAGAACGCCCGCTATTCGGTCGTCGGCCGCCCACTGCCGGACCCCGTCCCGGACGGCCACGAGCAGCCGGGGACGCAGCGCGGCAGCCGGTTCGCCCAGCGCCAGACGGTCGAGGACCTGATGGAAGGCGGCGGCGGTGGCCATGTCGGCAGCGGTCGCCGAGGAGGCGAGGCAGATCTCCGCGTACGCGTGGACCGGCTGCCAGTGCCGCGCCATGAGCAGTGCGACGGACGGAGCGGCCTCGCCGTCCGGACGGCCCCGCAGCCGGGCGGCGAGACTTTCGTCGGATTCCTCCGGAACCCCGCCGGGCGGGGGGTAAGGAGGGCGAGGGGGGTGGGGGGTGGGCACTGAACGGATTCCTTCCCACGCGCAAGACACAGAAGTTCCGATCACCGAAAAGGGACCGGGCGACTTGGTGTGTACCTCTTCGGCACGAGCGCGGGGAGCGGGAATTCACCAACACCCATCCGACCCGGTTCCCCCCGGAACGCATGAGCCCCGGCCTTTTCCACCCCCCACGGGTAGTTCACCCTTGCACAGCACACGGATGGCCAACAAGACACTTGGGCAACATCCGCACCTTTGAAAGAAAGTCAGATACGGCCGCAACTCGCCACACCCGCGCGAGCTTTCACCATTCCATGCGCCCCGTGTGAAACTCACGCACACACCGGGTCGCCACGCACGCTGCCCGGCGCGCCCGCCCGCGTAGTCCACTGGTACCGGCCCTCTCGGAAGGCCCCGCGCGGGAACGGCGGCTCTCCCGCGCGTCATGGGCCGCCGACCCCGTTCCTCCCGCCCTCGGTCGGCGGCCCCCGGGCGGGCGGAACGGGGACCGCCACGGGGGCGCGGCCCGCACCATCGGGCGGGCAGGGCTCAGATCTGCCAGGAACGCAGCCGGTCGGCCGCGCCGTACACGTCGGTCCTGCCGGAGATCAGGTCACGCGCGAGGTCGACGAGGGCGCCGTAGGGCGGGTCGATACCGACGTCGCTGACGAACATGTAGGCCACCGCGGACGCGCAGGCGAACCGGGCATTGGCCGAGGGAAGCGGCTTGAGCAGGGCGAGGGTGTGCAGCAGCGCGGCGGCCCGCCAGGCCGGGTCGGAGTCGACGCCCAGGCGGGGCGGATCCACGCGATGGCGGGCGACGGCGGCGACCAACGCGGAGAAGTCGTTGATCGTGGGCTGGTCCGGCAGGACCTCTTCGTGACGCTGGAGCAGCCAGGGCACGTCGATATGGATGACGGGTGCCATCGGTCAGGCAGCCCGCCCCTCGCCCTTGGCCGACGGTTCGTCGTCGGGAAAGGCCGCCGCGAACTCGTCGGCATGCGAGGCGAAGAACCGGCGGAACGCCTCGGCGCCCTCCTGCAAGGCCCGGTGCCGGGCTATGTCGGCCGCTGCGGCCTCGCGCACGAGCGCCTTCATCGACGTACCGCGTTCCTTGGCGATCTGCCGCAGGTCCTCAAGCTCGCGGTCGCTGAACTCCACGTTGAGAGCTGGCATGCCTCTCACGGTACCGCTCGGGTACTTGCTCGTAAATACGCGCAGGTCAAGTGTGACGTACGTCGGTACCAGGCGGCCGCGGAACCCTGCGCGGCACGCCGTCGCTCGCTGTCGCAGGCCCTTCACCACCGAGACGTGGGTCACATTCAACCCTGGGATGTCACATTCCGGCCCCCCGCGGACCTCGCAGTAGTGAGCGCGCACTGGGAGGCCACCGCAATGTCCGACACCCCCGTACCCGTCACCGACGACGCGACCGGCGTCTTCGTCGGGCATCGCGAGCTGATGTTCGGCGTCGTCTACAACATGCTCGGCAGCGTCGCCGACACCGAGGACGTCCTCCAGGACACCTGGCTGTCGTGGACGGCGCGCAACGCGGGCGCACCGCTCGACGGGGTCGACAACCCGCGGGCGTATCTGGTGCGGATCGCCGTGAACCACGCGCTGACGCGGCGGGCCGCGATCAGTCGCCGGCGGGAGACGTACGTCGGCCCGTGGCTGCCCGAGCCGCTGGTCGCGGTCGACGAGGACACCGGCGCCGAGGACCCCGCCCTGCGCACCGAGTCCGTGTCGCTGGCGATGCTGGTCGTCCTGGAGTCGCTGTCGCCGCTGGAGCGCGCGGTGTTCGTGCTGCACGAGGTGTTCGGGTACGCGCACCCGGAGATCGCGGAGATCATCGACCGCAGCCCGGCGGCCGTACGGCAGCTGGCGCATCGCGCACGGGGGCATGTGCACGCGCGGCGGCCGCTGTACGAGGCACATCCGCGGGTGCGACGGGAGGCGACCGAACGGTTCGTGCGGGCCGCGGTGGGCGGGGACATCGCCGCGCTGATGGAGGTCCTCGCACCGGACGTCACGGTGTGGACGGACGCCGGCGGCAAGCGGAAACCGGCGGCGCTGCGTCCCGTGCACGGCCGGGACAAGGCGGTCCGGTTCTTCGGCGCGTACGCGAGGAAGGGCGGCGGGGGCCACCTGGAGCTGCGCCACCGGCGGGTCAACGGCGACGACGCGGTGGTGCTGTTCCAGGGTGGGGAGCCGTACGCCGTCCTGGTCCTGGATCTCACGCCGGACGGTGAGCGGGTGTGCGGTGTGTACGTCGTCAGCAACCCGGACAAGCTGACGCACCTGCGCCGGGAGGAGGCGTGAGCGCCCGGGAGCTGCCCGGCCGGGGTGAGCGGGTCGCGGACTGGTTCGACGGGCGTCTCGGCATCCATTCCCTCGGCCGGAAGTACCTGCGCAAGGTCTTCCCGGACCACTGGTCCTTCCTGCTCGGCGAGATCTGCCTGTACAGCTTCGTCGTGCTGATCCTGACCGGCGTGTACCTCACCCTCTTCTTCCACCCCTCCATGAACGAGGTGACGTACCACGGCGGTTACCTGCCCCTCAACGGCGTCCGCATGTCCGAGGCGTACGCCTCCACGCTGGACATCAGCTTCGACGTGCGCGGCGGGCTGCTGATGCGGCAGCTGCACCACTGGGCGGCGCTGGTCTTCGTCGCCGGGATGCTCACGCACATGATGCGGCACTTCTTCACGGGGTCGTTCCGCAGGCCCCGGGAGATCAACTGGCTGTTCGGCTGGTCCCTGCTGTTCCTCGGCCTGTTCGAGGGCCTCTTCGGCTACTCCCTGCCGGACGACCTGCTGTCGGGGACGGGCCTGCGGTTCGTGAACGGTGCGCTGCTGTCGGTGCCGATCGTCGGGACGTATCTGTCGATGTTCCTGTTCGGCGGGGAGTTCCCGGGCCATGACATCGTGGCCCGGTTCTACTCCCTGCACGTCCTGGTGATCCCCGGCATCATGGCGGCGCTGGTCGTGGCGCACCTCCTGCTGGTCGTGTACCACAAGCACACCCAGTTCGCGGGCCCCGGCCGCACCGAACGCAACGTCGTCGGCGCCCCCTTCATGCCCGTCTACCTGGCGAAGGCGGGCGGCTTCTTCTTCCTGGTCTTCGGCACGCTCGCGTTCATGGCGGCGGTGGCTTCGGTCAACCCGGTCTGGTCCTACGGCCCTTACCGCGCCGACCAGGTCTCCACCGGCGCCCAGCCCGACTGGTACCTGGGCTTCGCCGAGGGGCTGGTCCGCGTCATGCCGGGCTGGGAGATCACCCTGTGGGGCCACACCCTGGTCCTCGGGGTGCTGATCCCCATCGTGGTCTTCCCTCTGCTGCTGGTGTTCATCGGCGTGTACCCGTTCCTGGAGGCCCGGTTCACCCAGGACAAGGGCGAGCGTCATCTGCTGGACCGCCCGCGCGACCGGCCGGTGCGCACCGCGATCGGCGCGGCCTGGATCGCCCTGTACCTGGTGCTGCTGGCGGGCGGCGGCAACGACATCGTGGCGACCCGGCTGCATCTGTCGATCAACACCGTGACCTGGACGGTCCGCGTCGCGGTGTTCGTCGTCCCGGTGGTGGTGTTCGTGGTGACCCGCCGGATCTGTCTCGGGCTCCAGCTCCGGGACAGGGAACTGGTGCTGCACGGCCGTGAGACCGGCGTGATCAAGCGGCTGCCGCACGGTGAGTACGTCGAGGTGCACCAGCCGCTCGATCAGGCGCGGCTCCACACGCTCACCGCGCACGAGCGGCCCGGGGAGCTGGTGGAGCACGCGAAGGTCAGCCTTGATCCGCCACGAAGGACGCCATCCGGGTCAGGGCCGAGTTCCAGTTGATCGTGTGCTCGTTGGTCGACCAGGACTGGATGTCGTCGATGTAGCAGAACTGACCGACGCAGCCCTGCAGTCTGCTCTGTGCGTAGGGGTCCTGGATGCTTGAGTTGGGCCCGCCCGCGAGCGTGCCGGCCGGCGGGTTCGGCTGGCTGGGGTCGAGCTGATGGGCGTACCAACGGGCATGCTGGTTACGGGAGTCGACCTCACCGTAGCCGGTCACGTACGAGATGTTCAGCGCGTTGCGCCCGAGCAGGTAGTCCATGCTCTGCACCGCGCCGTCACGGTACTTCGAGGCGCCCGAGATGTCGTACGCGGTGGCGATGACGACGGCGTTGTGCAGGATCTGGTGGTTGGAGCCCCAGTCGTAGAGGTTGCCCTCGGGGGCGTACGGCATCCCGTACGGCTGTGACCTCAGCGTGGCCAGGTAGCGGTCCGCGCCCTTGATCACGGACTGGCGCACCTTGTCCCGGCCGGGCAGCCCGCTCGGCACGGTCGCCAGGTCGAGCCGGGCCGCGGCCGCCGTCCTGGCCCAGTCGTAGCCGAGGGCGCCGAAGATGTCCGCGGTGTGGACCGGCGAGCCGAGGACGTGGTCCGCGAACTCCTTCTCGCCCGTGCTGAGATACAGCTCCGCCGCCGCCCAGTAGAACTCGTCGGTGACGTTGTTGTCGGCGTAGGTGCCGCCGCCGATGCCGTCGCTCTCGGAGGCGTAACGGTCGGGGTGCGCGAGCGCCGCCGACCACGCCGTGCGGGCGGCACGCAGCGCCTTCGCCGCGAACCCCTCGTCGTACGGCTTGTACAGGCGCGCCGCCTGCGCGGCCGTCGCCGCCAGGTTCAGGGTCGCCGCGGTGGACGGCGGGTGCAGTTCGCGCTTCTGCGGATCGTCGCTCGGCAGCAGCGGCAGGCCGGTCCACTGTTCGTCGTGGATCTTGTGGTGCGCCATGCCGGCCAGCGGCTGCCCCGCCGGCACCTGCATCTTCAGCAGGAACTCCAGCTCCCAGCGGACCTCGTCCAGGATGTCCGGCACCTTGTTGCCGCTCTCCGGGATGGCGAGCGTGCCGTCGCCCAGCTTCTTCGGCTCCCCGGTGCGGGCCAGCAGTTCGCGTTCGTAGGTGCTCAGCAGCTCCCACACGGAGATACCGCCGTTGACGACGTACTTGCCGTGGTCACCCGCGTCGTACCAGCCGCCGGTCACGTCGAGCCTGTAGTCGCAGACACCCGGCTGGCAGGGCACCGCGCCGTCCCCCTGGTTGGGTGCGACGTCGACGTGTCCGGCGGGGCGGGCATAGCCCGGGCGCAGATCGTCGCGGATCGCGAGGCCGCTGCGCTGTGTGTAGTAGTACTTCACGGCGTCCAGGCGCAGCCGCTCGTAGGCGGTCGTCCCGATGTCGAACGGGCGGCTCGTCTCTCCGTCGGCGACCAGCGTGAGACCCTCGCCCTGCTTGCGGTAGGCGCCGAAGTCGAGGGAGTGGACGTTCTGCGCGGAGGACGCGTCGGTGCCGCGCGGCACGGTCCAGCCGTGGGCGACCACGGCGCCGGACGCGTTCTTCAGCTGCCAGGGCAGTTTCCCGGTGGCGTCGGTGACCAGGGTGGCGTTCTTCGGCCCGGCGGGCAGATAGGCGACCTGGTTCACGCGCACCCGCGGCCCGGTGTCGGGCTCGTACACCTCGGGCGGGACACCGCCCAGCAGCGAGGCGTCGTCCAGGCAGAAGCGCCACGGGTCCGCGCTGCCGCCGAGCTGGAAGCCGACCTGCCCCTGCGGGGTGTCGACGGGCGAGGTGAAGGTGTACGCGTACGAGTTCCCGGAGACGCTCAGCTGCGGCGTCACCTCGAAGTAGGTGTCGTACGGCGCCGCCGACAGTCCGACGATCGCCCTCACGACGTGCCCTTCGGGCGTGCCGTTCGCGGTGAAGGAGAACCGGTACGACTCCCCCTTCACCAGGGTGATGTCGTTCTGGCCGACGGCGGCGTCCCAGCGGTTGGTGGTGCCGCCGGGCACGTCGGCGCAGAGCTGTCCTTCGGACAGGCCCGCGGTGACGTTGCTGCTCGCCCACCAGGGGGCGGTGGTGGTGTCGAAGGTGCCGTTCTTGAGCTGCTCGACCTCTTCGGCGCCGGCCGGTACGGCGGTCAGTCCCGCGGCCAGCAGGGCCGTCAGGGTCAGCAGGGTGGCTCTGCGTCGTTTCACGTCTGGGCTCCTCGGGTGAGGGGCGGGTTACGCTCGGGGTGGGAGCGCTCCCAGAGGCGGACGCAGCCATGGTTGTTGGCGACATGACACGGCGTCAACGGGTCCGGACGGGCGGCTTTCGGCTGCGGCGCCGTTGTGGCCGGTCGCGCCCACGCGGCGGAGCCGCACATCGATACAGCCCCGCGCCCCTTTCGGGGCGCGACCGAACGGCCTGTCCCCATCGCGAAGTCGGCTCAGGTAGCGGGTGCCTCCAGCTTGCTGATGCGTATCGCGCCTCGGGACTCCCCCGGGTGGACGCTGGTCAGGGTCAGTCGCAGCCGGGAGCCTCGTACCGCGTCAAAGGTGATGCTGGTCGGCGCGTCGGAGGCGGTGGCCCAATCCACGGACGCGCCCTCCACCGGCACATACCGTCGGCCGTCCCACACCTCCGCCACGACCGACGCGGGCAGCGTGTGCGTGGCGTCCACGGTGAAGGAGACCTCCACCCGGTCCAGGGTTCGTGTCCGCCCGAAGTCCACGGAGACCCAGTCGTCGGGGCGAGCCCCGTCGAAGGCAGGCAGCAGGGCCGTGGCCGCCTTCAGGAAGCCGTTGGACCAGCCGGTGGCCGGGTCGCCGTCGAGCATGGCGGCGGGGAGGGTGTCGGGTCGGCCGGAGTAACTGGCGTCCGCGTGGGGGTAGTCGGCCGGCGCCGGATGGTCCGGATCGAACTCCGCGGCCGGGGTGAGCGCCGCAGAACGGGCAGGAGCCGTCCGCACGGTCACGCTGCCCGTCCGCAGGCCGTCGGCCCGCGCGGTCACCTTCAGAGCACCCGCCTTCGTACCGGACCGTACGATCGCCAGCGCCTTGCCGCAGAAGGCCGTACGGGTACTGGCCTGATAGCGCTCGGCGCTCTCCTCCCGCCCGTTGTCGAGCCCGGCGAGCGAGCCGCCCGTCACCTCGAAGGTGATCAGGTCCTCGGCACCGGGCACCACCACCCCGCGGGCGTCGACGACCTCGGCGGTCACGAAGACCAGTGAACGGCCGTCGGCGGCCAGGGACTTGCGGTCGGCGCTCAGCCGTACGGCCTTCGGCGCACCGGCAGTGCGCAGTACGTCGGTGGCGACCACCTTGCCACCCCGGCGGGCCACCGCCTTCAACTCCCCTGGCGCGTAAGGCACTTTCCAGGTCAGATGAAGCTTGCCCGCGCTGCCGTTCGGGCTGGTGTAGCTGCCGGGATGGGGACCGTCGGTGAAGGTCTTGTCGTCACCGGTCGCCTCGGTGGTCTCCAGGTAGCGGCGGCCGTCGACGGTCTTCTTGGTGTCGAAGGTCCGGGTGCCGAGGGACTTTCCGTTGAGGAACAGCTCGACGGTGTCGACGTTGGAGTAGGCCCATACCTCGACCGTGTCGCCCTGACGGTGGTTCCAGGTCATCGGCAGCAGGTGGACCATCGGCTCGTCGACCCACTGACTCTGGAACAGGTAGTACATGTCCTTCGGGAAGCCGGCCGTGTCGACCGCGCCGAAGAAGGACGCCTTGACCGGGAAGACGTCGTACGGGGTGGGCTCGCCGATGTAGTCGATGCCCGACCACAGGAACTGCCCGGCGAACCACTTACGGTCCCGGTCCTTCTTGTGCCCGTACTCGCCGCTCATGGTCCAGGAGGCGAGGTTGTTGTCGTACGACGAGGTCGCGCGCCTGCCCGGGGTGTGGTTCTCGCCGGTGTTGAGGCGCTCGGGCTCCTGGTAGGCGCCGCGCGTGGACGTCTCGGAGGACGACTCGGACTCGAAGAGGAACAGGTGGGGATAGCGGGCGTGCAGGGCGTCCACCGACTTGGCGGTGTTGTAGTTGAGGCCGAGGCCGTCGAGCTTGGCCAGGATCAGGTCGCCGGGTGAGCCCGGGGCGGGCACGCTGCGGTGGCGGTGGGAGCCGATCACGACCGGGCGGGTGTCGTCGGCGGCCTTGACGGCGGCGATGAGCCGGTCGGCCATGGCGAGTCCGGAGGTCGAGGTGAACTCGGAGACCTCGTTGCCGATCGACCACGCGAGGACGGCGGGCGAGTTGCGGGCCGCCAGCACCATCTCGGTGATGTCCTTGTCGGCCCACTCGTCGAAGAAGCGCCCGTAGTCGTAGCGGGTCTTGGGCGAACGCCAGCAGTCGAAGGCCTCGACCAGCATCACGATGCCCATCTCCTCGCAGACCTGGATCATCTGCGGCGAGGGCGGGTTGTGGGAGGTGCGGAAGGCGTTGACGCCCATCGACTTCATGATGGTCATCTGGCGGCGGATCGCGTCGACGCTGACGGCGGCGCCGAGGGCGCCCAGGTCGTGGTGGAGGTCGACGCCCTTGATCTTGGCGGGGACGCCGTTGAGGTGGAAGCCCTCGTCGGGGTCGAAGCGGAAGGTGCGGAAGCCGAACGTGGTGCGGTAGGTGTCGGCCGTCCTGCCGCCGACGCGCAGTTCGGTCTTCAGGGTGTAGCGGTGGTGCGGCGTCTCGAAGTCCCACACCTTCGGCCTCGGGACGGTGAGTTCATGGGTCTCGGTCGCCCGGTCGGTGACGGGGAGCGTGGAGGCGGTACGGGCGACCGTACGGCCGTCGGGATCGACGATCCGCGAGACGACCTCGACGTCCCCGCCGCCGCCGGCTGCGTTCACCACCGAGGTCCGGACCCGGACGACGCCCCGCTCCTCGGCGATCTCCGGCGTCGTGACGTACGTACCCCAGCGCTCCACGTGCACCGGTTCGGTGACGACGAGGCGGGCTTCGCGGTAGATGCCGCTGCCCGAGTACCAGCGGCTGCTGGGCAGCCGGTTCTGCACCTTGACCGCGAGCACGTTCTCGGTGTCGCCGTCGGTGTGCACGAGATCGGTGAGGTCGAAGGCGAAGCCGGTGTAGCCGTAGGGGTGGCGGCCGGCCTCCTTGCCGTTGCAGTAGACGTACGAGTCCATGTAGACGCCGTCGAACTCCACCGATATCCGCCGGCCCGCGAGGCCCGGCGGCAGGGTGAAGGCGAGGCGGTACCAGCCGAGGCCGCCGGGGAAGAAGCCGGTGCCGCTGGTGGTGCCGTGCTCGGTGGTCGGGGCGAACTCGATGCTCCAGTCGTGCGGCACCGCGACCTCGCGCCAGCCGGAGTCGTCGTGACCGGGCTCGGCGGCATCGGCGTACTGCCCGGTCGGGTCGGTGATGCCGCCCGGGTTCACCAGGGCGAAGCGCCAGCCGTCGCGCAACGCGACCGTGCGGCGGCCGGCCGCGGCTCCGGCCGCCCCGGCGGCTTCCGCGGCCTGTGCCGTCGGGGTGCTCAGCAGCGCTCCGGCCGCCGGGGCGGCCGTGGAGGCGAGCAGTAACGATCTTCGAGTGACTGTCATGGCGACTCTCCCTCATCAGGGCCCAGAAGTACTCACAACTGATCGTGAACAAACAGATTCTGACGGGGAGGGCTGCGGAGCAGTCAAGAGTGCGCCCTGTAGTTCCGGTACGGATGGGTCACCGAAGCACTAGGCTGGACCGCGAGTGTCACGCTTGATCACCGTGAGTGTGCGCGTGGGAGTGGCGAGCATGAGCCCGGAGTATCCGTTCGACGAGGCCGCGACGGCCCGGGCGGTCATCGACGACAGCGGCGTGCTCGTCGAGTGGAACGCCGGCGCCGAGCGGCTGCTGGGCCACCGAGCTGCCGAGGTCGTGGGGCGCCCGGCCATCGATCTGCTGGCCGACGAGCAGGGCAGCCCCGCGCCGTGGGGCGAGCGCTGGCACGGCGTCCTCACGCTGCGCCGCCGCGACGGGGGCACGGTCTCCGTGTGGCTGCTCGCCCATCGTCTGCGGCCCCAGGGTGAAGGGACCTTCCGCTGGCTGGTGGTCACCCCGCTGGAGGGGGACGGCCCGCGGCTGCCCGACGATCCGCTGGACAGCGTCGGGCTCCTCGCGTCGCCCTGCGCCATCGCGATCTATGACGAGCGGCTCCGGCTGCGCCGGATCAACCCGGTCATGGCGGAGGTCCTCCAGCTGTCCGAGGAGCATGTGCGGGGTCTGCGGGCACCGGAACTGACGGGCAGACGGCAGAGCGTCGACATCGAACGGCAGCTCCTGCGCGTGCTCACCACGGGCCGCGGCACCGACGTACGGACCTACGTTCCGGTCGGCGGCGACAGGACGCACGCCTGGCTGGCCCGCATGGCCCCGATCACCGACGGCAGGGGGCGGGTGCGTGGCGTGTCCGTCGCCGCACACGACTTCACCGAGCAGTACGTGGCCCAGGAGCGGCTGCAACTGGTGAACGAGGCGAGCGTCCGCATCGGCACCACCCTCGATGTCACCCGGACGGCCCAGGAACTCGCGGACATCTGTGTCCCCGCGCTCGCCGACTTCGTCAGTGTCGACCTGCTGGACCCCCTGGAGAACGGCGGCGAGGCACTCACCGATCGGCTCACCGCACCGTTCGGCCTGCGCCGGGCCGCCCACCGGTCGGTCAACGACGGCAGCCCCGAAGCCGTGGTCAAGCCGGGGCATGTGGACGTGTATCCCACTCCCTCGCCGCAAGCGGACGCTCTGCTGGCAGGACACACCCTCGTGGCCTCGACCGCGACCGGCGACCTCGCGCAGTGGCTCTCCTGGGACCCCGCACGGGCCCAGCGCATCCAGGAGTACGGCATCCACACCACCATGTCGGTGCCGATCCAGGCCCGCGGCACCACCCTCGGCGTCGCCGTGCTCACCCGGTTCGAGAACCCCGAGCCGTTCACGCCCGACGACGTGCTGCTGGCCGAGGAGATCACGGCCCGAGCGGCCGTCTGTATCGACAACGCCCGCCGCTACTCCCGCGAACGCGAGACCGCCCTCGCCCTCCAGCGCAGCCTGCTGCCCCGGTCCCTGCCGCGCACCGCCGCGCTCGAAGCGGCCTCGCGCTATCTCCCGGCGGCGCGCTCCGACGTGGGCGGCGACTGGTTCGACGTGATCCCGCTGTCCGGGATGCGGGTGGCGATGGTCGTCGGGGACGTCGTCGGGCACGGCATCCAGGCCTCGGCCACCATGGGCCGGCTGCGCACCGCCGTGCGCACCCTGGCCGACATCGACCTGGCGCCCGACGAACTGCTCACCCACCTCGACGACCTGGTCGTCAGGCTGTCCGATGAGGCGGGCACCGACGGCGTCTCCGGAGAGGTCGGCGCCACCTGTCTGTACGCGGTGTACGACCCGGTCTCCCGGCGGTGCACGATGGCCCGGGCCGGACACCCCTCGCCCGTCATGGTGCCGCCCGGCGGCGCCCCGCGGGAGATCGGGCTGCCGGCCGGACCGCCGCTGGGCCTGGGCGGGCTGCCCTTCGAGTCGGCCGAGGTCGAGCTGCGCGAGGGCACGGTGCTCGCTCTCTACACCGACGGGCTGATCGAGACCCGTGAACGCGACGTCGACGCCAGCCACGCGCTCCTGTGCGACGCGCTGTCGGGGTTCTCGGACTCGCTGGACGAGACCTGCGACCGCGTCCTGCACGCCCTGCTCCCGCCGGGCGGCGCCGCGGACGACGTGGCCCTGCTGCTGGCCCGCACCCAGGGGCTGCCGTCCTCCCGGGTCGCGACCTGGGACATCCCGGCGGACCCGGCGCTGGTCGCGCCGATCCGCAAGCAGGTCCTTGAGCAGCTCGGCGTGTGGCGTCTGACCGAGGCGTCGTTCACCGCCGAACTGGTGGTGAGCGAGCTGGTCACGAACGCCATCCGCTACGGCATCCATCCCATCCGGCTCCGGCTGATCCATGACGCGGCGACGCTGATCTGCGAGGTGTCCGACACCAGCCACACGGCACCTCATCTGCGCCGTGCCAAGACCTTCGACGAGGGTGGACGCGGGCTGCTGCTGGTCGCCCAGCTGACCCAGCGCTGGGGCAGCCGGCACACGGCGGACGGCAAGACGATCTGGGCGGAGATCGGACTCCTCGACGAGGAGTGAGTACTCGGCGCGAAAGCGGGGAGTCGTGACAGACATGGGACGTGCACGGACCTTCCACTCCTTACACCGAGCGACTCCCCTCGTGACCGCCGTCGCGCTGCTGGGCCTGCTGGCCGCGTGCGACGACGGCGCCGGCTCCTCGGGCGCCGCACAGCCACCGGCCGCCACGAGCGGCCGCACGACCGGGCCGGGCACCGTCGGCACCGAGAGCCCGGTGACCCAGTCGGGCGCCGCCGCACCGCGCTGCCGTACCTCCGAGCTGCGCGCGTCGATCGGACGCCCCAGTCCGGGGGCCGGACAGCGCAACTTCCCGATCGTGCTGACCAATTCGGCCGACCGCACCTGCACTGTCCGCGGCTACCCGGGTGCGGCCTTCGTCGACGCCTCCGGCAAGCAGCTCGGGCCCGATCCGCAGCGCTCCCCCGACACGCCCACGGCCGTCACGCTGGCCCCGGGCCGGAGCGCCTGGGCCGGGCTGTCCTTCGCCAGCCCGGAGATCAGCGGGGCCCGTACCGCGCTGCCGACGACGCTGCTCGTGACGCCGCCCGACGAGCGGGATCCGCTGAAGGTGACGTGGACGGCCGGTGAGGTGCCGGTGGCCGGGAACGAGTCCGCGGTGCGCCTGACGGTCCTCCAGCCCGGCACCGGCGGCTGAGCCGTCCGGTCAGCGGCGGCCGCCGTATCCATAGCCCCCGTAGCCGCCGTAGCCGTAGCCGCCGCCGTAACCCCCGTAGCCGGAGCCGCCGTTCTGGTCGTCCCAGGAGCAGGAGTACGGGTTGTGGTAGCAGGACGCGTCGGTCGGGGACGGGCTCGTGGCCGTGGGCTGCGGCGTCGGGGTGGCGGACGGTGTCGGCGTGGGCGTCGGCGTCCTCGACGGCTCGGAGGTGGGGGTCGGGGCCGGCGTCTTCACCTCCTCGGCCTTCGTGTCCCAGTTGACCACCTCCAGCTGGGGTTCCGTCTTCGACGTGTCGATGACCCAGTGCTGGGCTTCGGTGTCGTCCTCGCGGCTCTTGAGGACCAGGGCGCCCGAGCCGTCGGTGGCGGCGGGGCTCAGGGCCAGGTCCTGGTCGAAGCGCGGCACCAGGGTGCCCTGGAGGGTGAAGTCGTAGCGGACGTTCTTGGTCTCGGAATCGGCGGCACCCTTGCACGGGGCCAGACGGACCGAGTACCCGAGGTGGGAGTCGAGGCAGAGATCGGGGTTCGCGGCGCTGCGCACCAGCCCGTCGGTCTCGTACGACCACTGCTGGCCGGGCGCCGAGGAGCACTTGGCGAGTTCGGTCTCGGCGTCCTTGACGGCCTTTCCACCGACGACGGCGACGCACAGCCCGGACCCGATGTTGTGCAGCCGCCCCCGCAGCTCCCCCTTCGCGGCCTCGGCGGCGCCCGCCCAGGAGGGGTTGCCGGTGGCGGATCCCGCGTCGGCGTCCGGGTCGGCGTCGGGCGCCTCGGTGGGGCGGCCGTTCGCGGTCGGAGCGGATCCGTCCTCGGATCCGCCGGCCGACCAGATGACCAACGGGAGTACGACGAGGGCGCTGACGGTCGCCACGGCCGCGGTGAGGTTGCGGCGCCGGGTCGCACGGCGGGCGGCCTTGAGGGCCGCGCGGCCGGAGCAGGTGCGGGAGGCGCCGGAGGACGGGGCCGTGGTGGCGTCGGTCTGCCGGGGGGTCCGACGGGTGGCCCGGCGTCCGGCACGGGGGCCCTGCTGCGCGGGTGCGTCGGACGTCGCGGCGGCGAAGGACTCGCCCGCGGGGGCGAACGGCGGCCGGGCGGGCGCGGGCATCTCCGCGCCGGCGGCGAAGGCAGCCGCACCGGGGGCGAAGCCGTCACTGGCGGGGGCGGGAACGGGGGCGTGTCCCGGAGGAGGCGGGACATCGGCCGGAGCGACGAAGTCGGCGGCGTCGGAGAAGAACGACTCGCCGGCGATCGGCACGGCGGATTCCGGCACCGGCGTCGCCATTGCCGGCTCCTCGGCCTGGCGCGCTCTCGCCTCCAGATAGGGTCTCGCACCCCAGCCGAGCACCGCCTCGGCCAGTGCGCCGCCGAGCCCCTGGTTGAAGAAGGTCAGCTGGTCGGCGGTGTCGCTGCAGTGCCCGCAGCGGTCCAGGTGCGCGCGCAGGTCCGGGTCCACGTCGACACCGCCGCGCCGGTAGGTCACGTCCAGCATCCGCAGGTACTGGCGGCACTCGTGCTCGGGGGCGAGTTCGCGGTGGACCTGGAGGCACTCCTCGCGCAACCGCTCGCAGGCCCGGCCCAGTTCGATGCGGGCGGACTCCGCGTCGAGGCCGAGGAGCGCTGCCGGTACGGCCAGCGGCTCGGCCTCGACCTCGGTGTGCCACAGCAGGCAGCGGGCCGTCTGGGGAAGCCGCTGGAAGGCTCCGGAGAGCAGACGGCGGTTCGCCGGGGGCAGCAGTCGCGCGGCGACGCGCTCCGCGCCCTCCGTCTCGGACCGCAACTCGGGGTGGAGCAGCTCGCGCCTGTGGTCGCTGTCCCACTCGGCGGCGATCCGGCGCACGGTGACGAGCAGTTGGGGGCGCCACGCGGCCGTCGGGCCGGTCTGCCGCAGCGTCTCGCCGAAGAGCCGGGTGAAGGACGCGGTGGTGAGCATGCCCGCGGATCGGGCGTCGGCGGTGCACAGCCGTGCGTAGGCGAAGCCCGCCTCCCAGTGCCGGTCGAGGAGTTCACCGACGGGGTGCAGCGCCGGTGACACCCCCGTCCACTTCTTCAGTTCGGCGCTCAGTTGAGCGTCCGTCACATCGAAGAGTCGGGCGTCGCCAGGCGAATTCGACGGGCCTGCGTCATGCACGACGGCATTCCTCCGGAGGGCATTCGGCATTAAAGGTCCATACCTACGGGTATGCTCCGGGCGCGGCTCTTGTGAAGCCTGGGGCACTGGGGAGCGAGGCACACCTTTTCACAGGTCAGGGACAGAGAACAAGCGATTCCAGTTCTTGTGCATTGCGTGCGCGGCGGTCGCTATTTGACGACTGGTCAATAGCCGCTCCATGGCGATTACGGCAAATCAGCGGGGCGCATTGGAAATGGTATTCACTCAGCCCCCGGCGAGATCGAGCGCAAACCATTGAACGGCCGATCTCCGACTTTCATGCCTGGTCATACGGACGTACGGACCTTCACCGCGCCTTCACAAGTCATGCGCCAACCATTGGATCGCGCCCCCGGTACGCCCCCGGCGGCGTCCCGTACCGTTCACGGAACACGCGGTTGAAGTGAAAAGGACTCACGAACCCTGAGGCGGCCGCCACCCGTTCCACGGAGAGGTCGGTGCTCTCCAGCAGCCTGGCGGCGTGCCGCAGACGTGCCTCGCGCAGCGCGCGCATCGGTGACTGGCCGAGCTGCCGGGTGAAGAGGTGGGCGAACCGGGAGGGCGAGAGGGCGACCTGCTCGGCGAGCGAGCGCACGGTGTGCGGTGCGGCCGGGTCGGCGGCGATCAGCGCCTCCGCCCGGCGCACCCGGTCGTCGACGCCGGGCGGGGACGGCTGGACCCGCGCGGTGCCCGCGGTGAGCAGGACAACCTCCTCCAGTGAGCACAGGGCGAGTTCGCGGGCCGCGGTGCCATGGGCGACGGCGACCGACTCGTCCCCCGGAGCCGTCACGGGCGGCGCCTCCGTGCCCGTCCAGCGGGCGTCGGCGAGCATCCGGCGAAACGCCTCCTCGACGCGGCCGTGCACCGAGTCCGGCGTCGGCGTGACCACGTACATCCCCTCGCCGGCGTCGTACGGGCGCAGCCAGGACCGCCACGAGGGCCGGGCCTGGCAGTGCACCCACCAGAACTGCCAGTGCCGCGCCCCCGGTTCGACTCCGTAGCCGTGTGCGACGCCCGGCGCGAGCACCACCAGGTCGCCCGCCCCGGCCCGCGCCTCGGTGCTCCCGTGCCACAGCCGGCCCCGTCCGCCGGTCGTCCAGGTGAACAGCCAGCTGTCCGCGCCGCGCGGCCGGCTGATGCCGTAGGTCGGCGGCTGGTCGAAGTGGCCGACCACCACCAGGCCGGGCGGTGGGGCGGGAACACCGGGCGCGGCAGTCTCAGGCAATCGGTCAGCGTTCACAGTCATCCTCCTGGGACGTGCGTCGGCCTAGCGTGGTCGGGCGAGGACACCTGACCGAGGAGTGGACACATGACAGCCGACACGACAGCCACGGACATGGATGCCACCGGCGCCCCCATCCTGCCCGAGAACGGGCTCAGCCAGTTCCGCGAGGACGGGTTCACCGTCGCTCACGGACTGTTCGGGTACGACGAGATCGACCGGTTGCGCGATCGGTTCGCGGCGCTGCACGCGGCCGGACCCGTGCCCGGGCACTTCGAGCCGCGCCCGTCGGACAGTGACCCGCTGGCGGCGTATCCGAGGGTGATGCAGCCGCACGAGATCGACGAGCTGTCCCTGCGGGTGCTGCTGGACTCCCGGCTGCGCGGCGTGCTGGAGGTGCTGCTCGGGGAGGAGGTGCTGGCCGCGCAGAGCATGTTCTACTTCAAGCCGCCCGGGGCCCGGGGGCAGGCGCTGCACCAGGACAACTTCTATCTGCGGGTCGAGCCGGGCACCTGTGTCGCGGCGTGGATCGCCTGCGATGTGATCGACCGGGACAACGGCGGACTCGAAGTCGTCCCCGGCACCCACGCGATGGACCTGTTCTGCCCGGAGCTCGCGGACGCCGAGGTGTCCTTCGCGCGGGAGTACGTCGCGCCTCCGGCGGGGTTGGCCGCCGTTGCCGTCGACATGGAGCCGGGGGATGTCCTGTTCTTCAACGGGAGCCTGGTGCACGGGTCGCAGCCGAACCGCACCGAGGATCGGTTTCGGCGGTCGTTCATCGGTCACTATGTCGGGCAGTCGACCGAGCGGATCGGGCAGTACTACCGGACGATGACGATGAGCGGTGATCGTGTGCGGTTGGCCGAGAGTGAAGGGGCGGGGCCGTGCGGTACCGAGTTCGCGGCGGCCGGGCCCCACTAGTGGTCGGCCGCGGGCGCCTCGTGGTGGATCGCGCCCGCGGCGGAGCCGCCCTTCAGTGCCCGATGACCGGATGGGTCACATAGGGCTCCTTGAGCTCCTCCAACTCCTTCTCGGTGAGCGTGAGTTCGACCGCAGCGGCCGCGTCCTCGATGTGCCGCGGCTTGGCGGCGCCGATGATCGGGGCCGCCACCGTGTCCTGCTGGAGCAGCCAGGCGAGGGCGACCTGGGCGCGCGGGACGCCGCGTTCCCCGGCGACGCGGGTGACGGCCTCGACGACCACGCGGTCGTTGTCGACGTAGAGACGGCTGCCGAAGTCGTCGGTGGTGCTGCGGTCGGTGACCGTACCCCAGTCCCGGGTGAGCCGGCCGCGCGCCAGCGGACTCCACGGCAGCACGCCGACGCCCTGGTCCGCGCAGAGCGGGAGCATCTCGCGCTCCTCCTCCCGGTAGAGGAGGTTGTAGTGGTTCTGCATCGAGACGAACCTGGTCCAGCCGTTCCGCTCGGCCGTGTACTGCATCTTGGCGAACTGCCACGCGTACATCGAACTCGCCCCGAGGTAGCGCACCTTGCCCGCCTTGACCAGGTCGTGCAGGGCCTCCATCGTCTCCTCGACCGGGGTGTGCGGGTCGAAGCGGTGGATCTGGTAGAGGTCGACGTAGTCGGTGCCGAGGCGGGCGAGGCTGTGGTCGATCTCCGTCATGATCGCCTTGCGGGAGAGTCCGGCGCCGTTGGGACCGGGCCGCATCCGGCCGTGCGCCTTCGTCGCGAGCACGATCTCGTCCCGGCGGGCGAAGTCGCGCAGCGCCCTGCCGACGATCTCCTCGCTGGTGCCGTCGGAGTAGACGTTGGCGGTGTCGAAGAAGTTGATCCCGGCGTCCAGCGCCTGCCGGATCAGCGGTCGTGAGGCCTCCTCGTCGAGGGTCCACTCGTGCGTGCCGCGGTCGGGGAGCCCGTAGGTCATGCAGCCCAGACAGATCCGCGACACGTCCAGGCCCGCCGAACCGAGCTTCACGTACTGCATCGTTGCTGCTCCTGCCTTCCGGGTGGGGTACCTGGGGAGCGTACGTCGTCGGGTGCGGGCGAGGCCGGATCCGTCACCGCTCCAGCAGGTCCAGCGCGCGCTCCCAGCCGAAGTCCGGCCGGCCGCCGTCCTCGCCCGCCGCTCCGGTGTACGGCTCCCCGAGGCGCACGCCCATCCCGCGCAGCCGGATCAGGCTGTCCCGGTAGGCGGGATGGGCGGCCAGCGCGTCGGCCACACAGGGCAGGACGGCGATGGGGACGCCGAGGCCGTACGCCTCGCAGAGGGTGCCCAGGGCGAGGGTGTCGGCGATGCCCGCGGCCCACTTGTTGATCGTGTTGAAGGTGGCCGGGGCCACGACGACGGCGTCCGGCGGCGGGAAGGGGCGGGGATCGGCGGGCGTGCGCCAGGCCGAGCGGATCGGGCGGCCGGTGAGGGCCTCGACGGCGGCGGTGTCGAAGAAGCCGTTCAGGGCGGCCGGGGTCGCGATGACGCCGACCTCCCGGTCCCGCTCCTGCGCGGCCGTGATCAGCTTGCTGACGTCCGCGGCGATGCCGGCGGCGCAGACGACGACGTAGAGGAAGGGCTTGCGGGCCGGTCGGGTCACCGGGGAACCCTACTCAACGGGTTCGCCCGGTCTACCGGACCGGGAAGGACAGCCCGCGCTCGTTCTCCGGGCGGGACCCGAAGACGCGGCGCTCCTTCTCCTCGATCGGCACGTCGTTGATGCTCGCCTCGCGCCGGGTCATCAGTCCGTGCGCGTCGAACTCCCACAGCTCGTTGCCGTACGACCGCCACCACTGCCCGTCGGCGTCCCGGCACTCGTACTGGAAGCGGACCGCGATGCGGTCGCCGTCGAAGGCCCACAGGTCCTTGCGCAGCGCGTACTCCTGCTCGCGCGCCCACTTGGCGGTGAGGAACTCGACGATCTCGGCGCGGCCGGTGACGAAGGTGTCGCGGTTGCGCCACACCGAGTCCTCCGAGTACGCCGCCGCCACCTTGTGCGGGTCACGGGTGTTCCAGGCGTCCTCGGCGGCCCGCACCTTCTGTGCGGCGCTCTCGCGGGTGAACGGCGGCAGGGGCGGGCGGTCGGTCATGTCATCCTCCGGGGCCGGAACGGCAGTGCGAGCGAGCGGAGAACGTGCGTTCTCCGCTTGGCTGATACCGTAGGAGAACGCTCGTTCTCACGTCAAGGAGGGGTCGCACATGGACAGCGCAACCGCCCGGGAGCAGGCACTGGACGCCGCGGAGAAGCTGTTCTACGGGCGCGGCATCCAGTCCGTCGGCATGGACGACATCCGGGGCGCGTCCGGCGTGTCACTGAAGCGGCTCTATCAGCTCTTCCCGGCGAAGGAGCAGCTGGTCGTGGCGTATCTGGAGCGGCGCGACGTGCGCTGGCGCGGCCGGCTCGCCGCGTACGCGGAGCGGCAGACGGACCCCGGGCGCCGGATCCTCGCCGTCTTCGACTGGCTGGAGGAGTGGTTCGGCGAGGAGGACTACCGCGGGTGCGCCTGGATCAACTCGTACGGCGAGCTGGGTGCCCGCTCGGAGCCGGTGGCCGACCAGGTCCGGGCGCACAAGCAGGCGTTCCGCGACTACCTCGCCTCACTGGTGACCGCGGCCGGGCTCCCCGACGCGCTGACCGGACCGCTGTTCCTGCTGGCCGAGGGCGCGATGGTGACGGCGGGCATAAGCGGCGGCACGGGAGCGGCGGCCGAGGCCCGGGACGCGGCGCGGTCGCTGGTGGCGGCGCGCCGATAAGGGGCTCTGGGACGGCGCTCCGGGACGGGCCGGGCGGGCCCGGCATCGGATGCGGGCCCGCCCGGCGCTGGGATGGTCGGGGAGGGTGTCCGGCGTCAACTCCCCGTTTCCGACACGGTGATGGCGCTGACCGGGCAGGCCCGGACGGCCTCCCGCACCATCGGGTCGCCGCCGCCGTCCTCGCGGCCGGGCAGCAGGGCGCTGAAGCCGTCGTCGTCCTGGGTGAAGACGGACGGGGCGACCAGGGCGCACTGGCCGGCGCCGACGCAGAGGTCGTGGTCGATGGCGATGGGCATTTCGTCTGATTCGCGCGTTTCGTTGTGCATGACCGGAGCCTCTTACCAGCTCACGGGGAGTTCCAGCATCCCCTGGATCGTGTCGCCGGGTTTGCAGGGGATTTCCTCCGCAGGGACGGCAAGGCGCAGGGTCGGCAGGCGGTCGAAGAGGGTGTGCAGGGCGATCTCCATCTCGGCGCGGGCCAGGTTCTGGCCGAGGCACTGGTGGATGCCGAAGCCGAAGCCGACGTGATGGCGGGCCGAGCGGCGCCAGTCGAGCGTGTCGGGATCGGAGTAGAGGGACTCGTCGCGGTTGATGACCGAGGTCGCGAAGACCACGCCCTCGCCCGCCCGGATCGTCCCGCCGTCCGTCTCGATGTCCTCGACGGCGACCCGCAGCAGGCCGTCGGCGATGGACAGCATCCGCATCAGCTCCTCGACCGCGGCCGGCAGCAGCGACGGGGCGGCGCGCAACTCGGCCAGCCGGTCCGGGTGCTGGAGGAGGGTGTAGGTGCCCAGGGAGATCATGTTGGCGGTCGTCTCGTGGCCGGCCACCAGCAGGATGGTCGCGAGAGCGATGACCTCCTCCTGGTCCAGTTCGCCCGCGCGCAGTTGCTGGTGGACGAGCTCGTCCAGGACGCCGTCGCCGGGCTCCGGCCGCTTGCGCTTGCGGTCGATCAACTCGGCGAAGTACGCCTCCAACCGGTCGCGGGCGTCCATGGTGTCCTCGGCCGTGGGGCCGCGCAGCAGGCGCCGCGACTGCTCCTCGAAGAAGTCGTGGTCGGCGTAGGGGACACCCAGCAGGGCACAGATGACCATCGAGGGAACGGGCAGGGCGAAGTCGTTCACCAGCTCGGCGGGTGCTCCCCGGGCGATCATCGCGTCCAGCCGTTCGTCCACGATCCGCTGGATCTCCGGACGCATCTCGACGGCACGGCGCAGCGTGAAGCTGGGAACCATCATCCGCCGCTGGACCCGGTGTTCGGGGTCGTCGACGCTCAGCAGCGCGCCTTTGCGGTTGCGGAGCCCCGCGAACCGTGCGGTGGTCGCGGGGAAGTCGGACCGGGTGCGGTCGGAGGACAACCGCGCGTCGGCCAGCAGGGTGCGGGCCAGAGCGTGTCCGGTGACCAGCCAGACCGGGCGGCCGTCGTAGAGGGAGATCCGGGCCAGCGGGCGCGCGTCGCGCAGGGGGTCGTAGGCCTCGGGCGGGTGGTAGGGGCAGGTCCGGCTCTGGGGGAAGACGACGGTGTGCGGTTCCGTCATGTCCGTCATGGAAGACCTCACAGACGAAGAGTGCGTCGTGCCGATCTTCATTAGATGCCTCAGGCACCTAGAGGACGACGTCAAGTTCGGCCAGATCAGGCGCACGGACAATCTGGCCGGGGATCGTCGCACAGAGCTTCGGCCGCGGGGAGGCGCGCCCGGCGCCCCGGAGAAATTCGCTTGTCGGCACACCGCCGCCACCCCCAGAATCCGGCCATGTCTATGACCATCGCCTTCCTGCCGCTGACCGACACCGTTCGCCCGGTGGCGCGCCAGCAGCAGCCCGGCCGGCCGTGGAGGCCCACGCTTCCCACGTCGTGACCGCCGCGCTCGTCGCGGGGCTGCTCGCGGGCTACGGCATCGCCGTCCCGGTCGGCGCGGTCGCCACCTACCTCGTCTCCCTCACCGCCCGGACCTCGCTGCGGACGGGGGTCTGCGCCGCGCTGGGCGTCGCGACCGCCGACGGTCTCTACGCGCTCGTGGCCACCGTCGGCGGCTCCGCGCTCGCCACCGCGCTGCGTCCGGTGCTGGTGCCGCTGCGCTGGGCCTCCGCCCTGGTGCTGGCGCTTCTCGCGGTACGGGGCGCGCTCAGCGCCGTACGCCACTACCGCGACCACCGGCAGGCCGCCCGCTCCGCTCCCGCCGCCTCTCCCCCGAGCCCGGCACGCGCCTACCTGGCGCTGCTCGGCATCACTCTGCTCAACCCCACCACCGTGATCTACTTCGTGGCCCTCGTCCTCGGCACGCGCACGACGGACGCGGTGGCGCCCCTGGAGCAGGGCGTTTTCGTCCTGGCCGCGTTCGCCGCGTCGGCGAGCTGGCAGGTGCTGCTCGCCGGGGGCGGGGCGCTGCTCGGGCGGGTGCTGACGGGATGCCGGGGGCGGTTGGTGACGGCGCTGGTGTCGAGCGGCGTGATCCTGGCGCTGGCCGTGGGGATGCCGGTGTAGCCGCGGCAGGATGATTTCCGCCCGTTCCGTTGTTGAAGCGGTGCGTCAGTCAGCATCAGGACACGACGATGGGACCGAGGCCATGCCTCTCGACGGCGAGTACGAGCCCAGCCCGACCAAGTGGGTGCGCGACCAGGTGGAGTTGTACGAGGGCTCCGGCGGCACTCAGGGGACGACTCTCCAGAACACGGGGAGGCCGGTGATCCTGCTCACGACGCGGGGTGCCAGGAGCGGCAAGATCCGCAAGACGCCGTTGATGCGCGTGGAGCACGGGGGGCGCTATGCCGCCGTGGCCTCGCTGGGCGGGGCGCCCAAGCACCCGGTCTGGTACCACAACGTCAAGGGCGATCCCCATGTGGAGCTCCAGGACGGGCCGGTGAAGCGGGACATGCGGGCCCGCGAGATCACCGGCGCGGAGAAGGACGAGTGGTGGGAGCGGGCGGTGGCGGCGTATCCGCCGTACGCCGACTACCAGAAGAAGACGGATCGGGTGATCCCGGTCTTCGTGCTGGAGCCGTTCGACGGGGACTGAGAATTTTTTTCTTCTCCAGGACGCATGAACCCCCGTGCGCCGGGCACACGTGCGTCAGGCCCCGCCGCGTTCCCCCGTCGCGGCGGGGCTTCCCGCTGCCTCGCGTGCGGAGTGTTCGGTCACGTCGAGGAAGATCTGATCCGCCTCGGCCACGGTCCGGGCGATGGACCGCTTGATGCGGACGGCGACCTCCTCCACCTGCTCGCTGTCGAAGCCGGGCATCAGATCGACGCGAGCCGCCACCAGGGCCGTCTCGAGGCCGG
The DNA here is from genome assembly GCF_042800355.1 of Streptomyces sp. NPDC057623. Classification (NCBI taxonomy): domain Bacteria; kingdom Bacillati; phylum Actinomycetota; class Actinomycetes; order Kitasatosporales; family Streptomycetaceae; genus Streptomyces; species Streptomyces sp. NPDC057623. The sequence continues at coordinate 44,977 of NZ_JBHVGZ010000010.1, read as the reverse complement.
TCTTCATCGTGGCGCAGTCGACATGCGGCTGCCGCCGCGTGGCGCTTCCACGCTGTCGATCTCGGGTTGGGCTTCGAGCAGCGCCCGGATCCGGGCGGCCGCCTCGGGGTCGGCGGCCTCCCCGATCAGCTGGTCGCGGGCCTCTCGGCCCAGCCGGTAGGCGACGTGGACGAGCAGCGCGCCGATCGCGAGTGACGCCGACGCCTCCCAGACGACCTGCCCGGTGACCATGTGCAGCACCATGCCGGCGAAGGCGAGGGTCACGCCGAGCACCGCCGTGCCGTCCTCGGCGACGACCGTGCGCAGGGCCGGGTCGCGCAGCCCCTTGGCGACGCCGCCCTGCCCGCGCACCTGGTACAGCGCCCGCACCAGCGACAGGCCCTCGGCGACGAAGGCGACACCGAGCACGACCAGGCCGGCCACATAGCCGCCGAACTTCTCCCCGGAGCCGCCGCGCAGCGCCTCGATGCCCTGGAAGAAGGAGAAGCATCCGCCCATCACGAAGATCCCGACGGCCGCGAGCAGCGACCAGAAGAAGCGCTCCTTGCCGTAGCCGAAGGGATGGCGGGCGTCGGCGGGGCGGCGACTGCGGCGCAGGGCGGCCAGCAGGAAGACCTCGTTCATGCTGTCCGCCACGGAGTGCGCGGCCTCCGACAGCAGCGCGGGCTGGGGGTGCCCCCTCTGGGGAGGGCGACGACTCCGCCGGCCGCCTTGGCGACCGCGATGACGAGATTGGCGGTGAGTGCCACCAGGACGGTGACGCGGGTCCTGTGGTCGGCCTGGGGTGGGCTGGTGGTGCTGCTCGTTTTCCCCCGACTGCCCCGGTCGATCCGGCTCACACCGTGCGGTCGGCGGAAAACGGGGGACTCGGTGGGATCAGGAACCGGAGCGAACCCGGGCACGAGCGAGCGCGGGGCGCAAAGACGTACGCCGGAGATGTCCGGCGGAGAGGAGTCGGGTCATGAGCGGCGGGGGCAACACCGCCTACGGGAGGAAGTCGTTCCAACGGTCCAAGGCCCACTTCGCGGACCGGATCACCGCGGACGGCCGGGACGGCTGGCCGGTGGAGGCCGGCCGCTACCGTCTGGTGGTCAGCCGTGCCTGTCCGTGGGCGAGCAGGGCGGTGGTGTCCCGTCGGCTGCTCGGTCTGGAGGACGCCCTGCCCCTCGCGATCGCCGACCCGCTCCAGGACGACCGCAGCTGGCGCTTCACGCTGGACCCCGGCGACCGCGATCCGGTGCTCGGCATCCGCTTCCTCAGCGAGGCGTACGACCGCAGGGAGGCCGACTACCCGGGCGGTGTCAGCGTGCCCGCGATCGTGGACGTGCCCAGCGGCAGGCTCGTCACCAACGACTACCAGCGGATCACGCTCGACCTCGCCACCGAGTGGACGGCGCTGCACCGCGAGGGGGCGCCCGACCTCTACCCCGGTCCGCTGCGGGACGAGATCGACGCCGTGCTGGCGGACGTCTTCGAGGACGTCAACAACGGGGTGTACCGGGCGGGCTTCGCCACCGGCCAGGAGGAGTACGAGGCGGCGTGCACGCGTCTCTTCCGGCGGTTGGAGCTGCTGGCCGGGCGACTGGCCGGGCAGCGCTATCTGGTCGGCGACACGATCACCGAGGCGGACATCCGGCTGTTCACCACCCTGGTCCGCTTCGACGCCGTCTATCACGGCCATTTCAAGTGCAACCGCTGGAAGTTGACGGAACATCAGGTGCTGTGGGCGTACGCCCGCGACCTCTACCAGACGCCCGGGTTCGGTGACACCGTCGACTTCGACCACATCAAACGGCACTACTACCAGGTGCACAGCGGCATCAACCCGACCGGCATCGTGCCCCTCGGGCCGGACCTGTCGGGCTGGCCGACCCCGCACCACCGTGACGAGCTGGGCGGCAGGCCGTTCGGCGACGGGACGCCGCCCGGGCCGGTTCCGGATGCCGAGCGGGTCCCGGCGCACGGACGGCCCTGACCGACGAAGGAGGCACAGGCACATGGCCAAGAAGAACAAGCAGAAGAAGGCGAAGCTCCCCCTCGCCTACAAGCCGTTGGGATTCGCCCTCGGCTGGGCGAGCGGCGCGCTGGCGGGGCTCGCCTTCCGCAAGACCTGGATGGCGATACGGCACGAGGAGGACGCCCCCGACGCCCTGGACCAGGACCGCGGCTGGGGGGAGATCCTGCTGGCGGCCGCGGTCCAGGGCGCCCTCTTCGCGATGGCGCGCAGCCTGGCGGACCGCACCGGCGCCAAGGCGATCGAGCGCTCGACGGGGGTGTGGCCGGTCAGCGAGAAGGGCGGCCGGGACTGAGCCGCCGCCCCTGCGGCACCGGCGGGGTTCAGCCCTGCTTCGGTGCCGTGGGGGCCATGCGGTGCAGGGTGAAGGAGTGGCCGGCCGGGTCGGCGTAGCCGCGTTCCTCGTAGGGGCCGGCCGCGTCCTTGGTCTCCAGGGCGCGGCCGCCCAGCCCGACGATCCTGCGCTCCGCCTCGTCCAGGTCCTGAACCACGAAGTCCAGGTGGGCCTGGAGGGAGTTCTCGGGGCGCGGCCAGCTCGGCGGCGTCGCGTTCATGTCGCGCCGGAACGCCAGCCGGGTGCCGTCGGCGCCCCTGATCTCCACGCGGTTGGCGGTCGCGTCGGTCTGCTCGCCGTCCAGCAGTTCCGTGTAGAACACGGCGAGTTTCTCCGGCTCGGCACAGTCGAGCACCACGAAACCCGCTGTCACCAGTGGCATGACTCCTCCGAAGGGTCAGGGGCGCGAGACGGTCCTGCCCCGCCGCCCTGTCCCTGACGGGTGTCCCGGCCAGGGCGTTTCAGTCCGCCACCAGCCACTCCCCGTCCTTCATCAGCTCCCGCCCGGCGATCTCGTCAGCCTCACGCCAGGCCTGCACCCGCTGCGGACGGACGCGGAAGTACAGGTAGGGCGTGGCGAGTCGGCGGGGGTCGAAGCCGATTTCGGCCGCGAACCGGTCGGCCTCCTCCTCGGGGAGCTGAGCGGGGGCGATCGCCTCGACCGAGCCCTCGATCATGACGACGTCACGGGTCGGCCCGATGCCCAGGCGCGCCCGGCCGGTCAGCCTCAGGTTCCGGCCCGTCGGGCTGTCGGCCGGCGTGGCCAGCAGCAGGGTCGAACCGTCCCAGAGGAAGGACAGCGGGACGAGATACGGGATGCCCCCGTCGACCTCGGCCGTGGCGACCCACACGTCCTCGTCGTGCTCCAGTCGGTCCAGGGTGTCCTGCTTGCGCTGCTTGGCGGGGCGTGCGGGCGGGCGGGTCATCTGCGGACTGCCTCCTGTCGCGGCAACTGTCGACGGACGTGCCCAGTGTGCCGGTCGGGGCCGCGCCCGGTCCCGGGTTCGCGCTCCCGGCTTTCCGCGAGCCGCGCCGCCGCCGCGCTCAGCAGCAGGTCCAGGACGGCCGGATAGGAACTGCGCGCCATGTCCGCCACGAGATGGCGGGCCGTCGCGGCGATGTGCGGGTGGGTGTCGGCGGACAGGCGCGCGTACGTCGCCCGCCAGACGGCCGCCTCCGCCTCCCGCGCGGCCTTCGGCATCGCCGCGCTCGCCGAGTCGAGGGCGCCGTGGGCGAGGGCCTGGTCCACGAAGGCGTGGTAGATCCGCACGGCCTCGGTGTCGGGGAAACCCGCCTCGCGCAGCACGCCGAGAATGGTCTCGACGGCCTGGATCTCGTACACCCGTCCGGTCACCCGGTACGAGCTGAGCACGGCCGCCCGGGGGTGCGCTAGGGCCCCGGCGTGCATACGCAGGCCGAGATCCCGCAGGTCGGCGCGCCAGTCGCCGGTGGGGCGCCAGGTGCGCAGGGTACAGCCGATGAGTTCGTCGGCGATGGCGAGCATCAGGTCGTCGGTGTGCCGGAAGTAGCGGTAGAGCGAGCTGGGGTCGGCGCCGAGCGCGCGGCCGAGGCGGCGCACCGAGAGCGCGTCGGTGCCGTGTTCCTCGATGAGCCTGAGGGCCGTCTCGACGATCAGTGCCTCGGACAGGACGACGCCCTGCTTGGTGGGGCGCCTGCGCCGGCGGGCGGCGGGCGGGACGACACGCTCGCTCATGGACTGCCTCCCATGGACTGCCTCCCTCGGTCCGGTGCCCCGCACCTTATGACAACACCGTTGACCTGTTAACCCTCCGGACAGTTTCATGTGCCGTCATCGGGGCCGTCCAGGCCCCCGGTGCGAGCGGAGACAGGCCATGTCCGACCAGCCCCTGAGCGTCGATCCGGCGGCGCAGCCCGCGCTGCGCAAGTCCCTCGGTGTCCTGGACGGCATCGCCATCGCCGCGTCCAGCACGGCCGCGACCACGAGCATCGGCATCGGTCTCGGGGTCACGGCGGGGGTGGTCGGCCTGCATCTGCCGGCGATCATGCTGCTGGCGTTCCTGCCGGTCCTGGGTATCGCGGGCGCCTACTCCCGGCTCAACAAGGTCGAGCCCAACGCGGGCAACGGATACGTGTGGGTGGGCCGTTCGCTCACGCCGTGGCTGGGCTTCATGGTGGGCTGGGTGAACATCGTCGCCGTGGTGGCGTTCCTCGCGTACACCACGGCCGTCACCGGCTCGGCCCTGCTCCAACTCGCCGGTGACGCGGGGCTGCACCGGGTGGGCGGCCTGGCGCTGGACCCGGGCTCGACCGCGCAGACGACGGCGGTCGGCATCCTGGTCCTGGTCGCGGTCACGCTGACCGCCGTGACCGGGATCCGCACCGCCGCGCGCCTCCAGGCCGGGCTGCTGGTCTTCGAGTACGTCGTCCTGCTGGGCTTTTGCGGGTACGGCATCGTCACCGGGCCGCACGACTTCAGCCTGAGCTGGTTCGACCCGTTCGCGATCCCGTCGGCGACGGCGCTCGCGCAGGGCCTGCTGCTGTCGGTGTTCTGCTACTGGGGCTTCGAGTCGGCGTTCAGCGTGAACGAGGAGGTCCGCGACCCGCGCGACGCCTCCCGGGCCGGGATCATCACCCTGTGCACCATGCTGGGGCTGTTCCTGCTCGGTTCGATCGCCTTCCAACGCGTCCTGTCGGAGCAGGAGTTGGCCGGACACGGCGCCGAGGGTCTGGCCTTCTTCGGTGAGCGGCTGGCGTCCCAGCCGTGGGCGGCGCTCCCGCTGGTCGCCCTGATGTTCTCGGCGGTCGCCTCGCTCCAGGCCGGGGTGATCCCGACGGCCCGGGCGATGTTCGCGATGAGCCGCGACCGTACGCTCGGGCCGGTCTGGTCCAAGGTCAGCCCCCGGTACGGGACTCCGGCCGCCGGCACCGTGCTCATCGGCGTACTGGCGGCGTTCGTCGCGGCGCTCGCGCTGGCCATCCCCCGCCTCGCCGACATGATCATGGCGACGGTGAGCGCCGTGGGCATCGTGGTCGCGCTCTCCTACGCCCTCACGGCCATCGCGGCCGCGGTGCGCTTCCGCTCGCTGCTGCGCGAGGACTGGCGGGAGGGCATACGGGCGGTGGTGTTCCCCGCGCTGAGCGCGGCGGCCCTGCTCGGCCTCGGCGGCTACCTGGGCTGGTCGTTCTACACGTCCGCCGACCACTTCGAGGTCAGCGCGGACAACGGTTGGTTCCTGCTGGCCACCCCGCTGGCGATGATCGCGTCGGGCTTCGTGGCCGCCGTGTGGGCCAAGTGGGTGCGCAGGTCACCGTACTTCCGCACCGGCAGGGGCACCGACGCCGACGCACCCCAGCTCCTCGCCACGTCCCGATAACCCCCTACCAGGAAACGGAACATGCACGCAGATCTGCTCTTCACAGGCGGCCCCGTCCTCACTCCCGAGGGCCGCACCGCGACGGCCGTGGCCGTCACCGGCGACCGCGTCACGGCCGTAGGGCGGGAGGAGGTGCATGATCTCGCCGGTCCGCGGACGGAGGTGGTGGACCTCGCCGGGCGGCTGCTGCTGCCCGGGTTCCAGGACGCGCACGTCCATCCGGTCCCGGCCGGGCTGGAGCTCTCCCAGTGCGATCTGACCGGGGCGAGGACGGCCGACGAGACCCTCGCGGCGGTGCGGGCGTACGCCGACGCGCACCCCGAGCGGGAGTGGATCACGGGCGGCGGCTGGTCGATGGAGGCCTTCGAGGGCGGTACGCCGACGAAGGAACTGCTGGACGCGGTGGCGCCGGACCGGCCGGTCTATCTGCCCAACCGCGACCATCACGGCGCCTGGGTGAACAGCCGTGCCCTCGCGCTCGCTGGCATCACCCGCGACACGCCCGACCCGGCCGACGGGCGGATCGACCGGGACGCCTCGGGTGAGCCGAGCGGGACCTTGCAGGAGGGGGCGATGCAGCTGGTGGGGCGGCTCACCCCGGCGGCGACACCGGCCGACCGGGTGGCGGCCCTGCTGCACGCCCAGCGGCATCTGCACGCGCTCGGCATCACCGCCTGGCAGGACGCGCTGGTCGGGGACTTCCTCGGCATGGACGACCCGTCGCAGGCGTATCTGGCCGCCGCGCGGGACGGCTCGCTCACCGCCCGTGTCGTCGGCGCGCTGTGGTGGGACCGCGAGCGGGGCGCCGAGCAGATTCCCGAACTGGTCGAGCGGCGGGCCGCGTTGAGTCACGGGCGGTTCCGCGCGGGCAGCGTGAAGCTGATGCTGGACGGCGTCGCCGAGACCGGAACGGCGGCGCTGCTGGATCCCTACCTCGACAAGTGCGGCTGCGCCACGGCCAACCGGGGCACCAGCTTCATCGACGCCGGGCAACTACCCAAGTACGTCACCGAGTTGGACGCGCTCGGCTTCCAGTGCCACTTCCACGCCCTGGGCGACCGGGCCGTACGCGACGCGCTGGACGCGGTCGAGGCCGCGCGCGCCGCGAACGGGCCGAGCGACACGCGGCCCCACCTGGCCCATCTCCAGGTCGTCCAGCCCGCCGACGTGCCGCGCTTCTCCCGGCTGGGGGCGACGGCGAACATCCAGCCGCTGTGGGCCGCGCACGAACCGCAGATGGACGAGCTGACCATTCCGTTCCTGGGGCCCGAACGGGCCGCGTGGCAGTACCCGTTCGGCGCGCTGCTGCGTTCCGGCGCCCGGCTCGCGGCGGGCAGCGACTGGCCGGTGAGCAGCCCCGATCCGCTCCAGGGGATCCATGTGGCGGTCAACCGTGTGACCCCGGACGGCGACGGCGCTCCGGTGTTCCTGCCCGGCGAACGCATCACACTCGCCGAGGCGTTGACCGCCTACACGGCGGGCTCGGCGTATGTGAACCACCTCGACGACACGGGCGAGGTGCGCGCCGGGGCGCTCGCGGATCTCGTGGTCCTGGACCGCGATCCGTTCGACGGGCCGGTGGAGGCGATCGCCGAGGCGCGGGTGTCCCTCACCTACGTCGGGGGCGCGCGCGTGTACGCGGCCGCGCGGGCGTGAGAAGTCCGCGGATCACCGGCCGGTCACCGCGCGGCCGCCTGGAACGTACGGCGGTACGCCTGTGGTGACACCCCGATCGCGGCGTGCAGATGCTGGCGCAGGGAGGCTCCCGTGGCGAAGCCGACCTGGCCGGCGATCCGGTCCACCGACAGATCGCTGGACTCCAGCAGATGCCGGGCGCGGGCGACGCGCTGCTGGATCAGCCAGCGGCCGGGGCTGAGGCCGACCTCGTCGTGGAAGCGGCGGGCGAAGGTGCGCAGGCTCATCCGGGCGTGGGCGGCGAGGTCGGCCAGCGTGAGGGGTTCGTCGAGGCGGTCCAGGGCCCAGGCGCGGGTGGCGGCGGTGCTCGCGGCACCGCTCTCCGGCACCGGCTGCTCGATGTACTGGGCCTGGCCGCCGTCCCGGAACGGCGGCACGACACAGCGCCGGGCCACCGCGTTGGCCAGCTCGTGGCCGTGGTCGACGCGGACGATGTGCAGGCAGACGTCGACTCCGGAGGCCGCGCCGGCCGAGGTGAGCATCCTGCCGTCGTGGACGAAGAGGACGTCCGGGTCCAGGTCGACCCGCGGGTAGCGGCGCCGGAACGCCTCGGTCGACTGCCAGTGCGTGGTGGCCCTGCGGCCGTCCAGGAGCCCGGCCGCGGCGAGGACGAAGGCGGCGGTGCAGATCGACACGATCCGCGCGTCCGGGCGGATCAGCGCGAGCGCGGCGGCGACCTCAGGGGGCAGCTCCGCGGGGATGTGCGGGGGCGAGATGGAGGCGACCACCACGGTGTCGGCGGTGGCGAGGATCTTTGGGCCGTACTGGACGCCGATCGTGAAGTCCGCGTTGCTCTGCACCGGCCGGCCGTCGACGCTGCAGGTCAGCACCTCGTACCGGCCGTCGGCCGCGCCGAAGATCCGGCTGGGGATGCCCAGCTCGAAGGGATAGACGCCGTCCAGGGCCAGTACCACAACCCGTTGCACCTGTCGTTCACCTCGTCCACCACGCATGGCACGATCCTATCGAAGGTTGGCCATCGTGCCATTTTCCTGCGCTGCGGGCCCCGGCAGGCTGGTTGACCATGAGCACTGTGAACACGATGCGAGCCATCAGCCAGGACGTCCTCGGCGGTCCCGAGGTTTTGAAGGAAGTGGAACTGGAGCGCCCCACGCCGCGCCCGAACGAGGTGCTGGTCCGGGTACGGGCCGCCGGCGTCAACCCGACCGACTGGAAGCACCGCGCGAGCGGCGGTTTCCTGGGCGAGCCGCCCTTCGTCCTGGGCTGGGACGTCTCCGGCGTGGTCGAGGCGGTCGGCATCGGCGTCGCCCGGTTCCAGCCCGGCGACGAGGTCTTCGGGATGCTGTCCTACCCGTTCGGCCATGGCTCGCACGCCGAGTACGTCACCGCGCCGGCCCGCACCTTCGCGCACAAGCCGGCCTCGATCGACCACACCCAGGCGGGCGCGCTTCCGCTGGTGTCCCTCACCGCCTGGCAGGCCCTGGTGGAGTACGCCGACGTGCGGCCGGGACAGCGGGTGCTGGTCCACGCGGCCGCCGGCGGGGTCGGGCATGTGGCCGTGCAGATCGCGAAGGCACGGGGCGCGTATGTGATCGGCACCGCGAGCGCGGGCAAGCACGAGTTCCTGCGGGGCCTCGGCGCGGACGAGGTGATCGACTACCGGGAGACGGACTTCACCGAGGCCGTCAAGGACGTCGATGTCGTGCTGGACACGCTCGGCGGCGAGATCTCCACGCGCTCGCTCCGCGTGCTGAGGCCCGGCGGCCTCGTCGTGTCGATCCTTCCGGTGGGTTCGGACGACTTCGACACGGAGGCCGAGCGGCTCGGCGTCCGGGCGCTGCGGATGCTGGTCGACGCCTCGCACAGCGGTATGAAGGCGATCGCGGAGCTGGTGGAGGCGGGGAAGCTGCGCCCCGCGATCGCCGGCACCTTCCCGTTGGCCGATGCCGCCGAGGCACACAGGCTCGGCGACACCGGCCGGACCACGGGGAAGCTGGTCCTCACGGTCGGCTGAGGTCGACCGGGTCGACCGGGGTCAGAAGGTCAGCACGGGCTTGATCGCCTTGCCCGCGCCCATGTCCCGCACCGCCTGGTCGATCTCCGTGAAGGGGTAGGTGCTGATCAGGCGGTGCAGCGGGAGCCGCCCTTCCTTCACCAGCCGGACCAGGGCGGGGATGAAGTCCTGCGTCTCGGCGTCGCCGAGGGTGAGGCCGACGACCTGCTTGCCGCCGAGCAACCCGTTGACGTCCAGGGCGACTTCGGTACCGAAGGGCGGGGCGCCCACGACGACCAGGGTGCCGCGGGCGGCGAGCGCGTCGACGCCCTGGCGCAGGACGCCGACGTTGCCCGTGGTCTCGACGACGCCGTCGGCGCCCTGTCCGCCGGTGATCCCGGCGAGCGCCTCGCCGAGGTCGGCCTCGGCCGCGTTGACGGTGTGGGTGGCGCCCAGCTCCTTTGCCAGGGCCAGGCGTTCGCCGACCCGGTCGACGGCGATGATGTGGGTGGCGGGGGTCAGGGCGGCGGCCATGACGGCCGACAGGCCGACCGCTCCGGCGCCGAGGACGACGACCGTGCTGCCGGTGACCGGCTTCAGTACGTTCCAGACGGCGCCGACCCCGGTCTGCACACCGCAGCCCAGCGGGGCGATCGAGGTGAGCGGCACCTCCGGGTCGACCTTCACCAGGCTGCGCTCGTCCACCAGCGCCCGCTCGGCGAAGGAGGACTGCCCGAAGAAGTGACCGCCGAGGTCCTCGCCGTCCCGGCTGATCGTGCCGGTGCCGTCGGCCCGGCGGCCGCCGATGAGGTTCAGCGGCAGCCAGGTCGCGCAGTACGCCGGGTGCCCGCCGCGGCAGTTGCGGCAGTCACCGCAGGAGGTGAAGGACAGCACGACGTGGTCGCCCGGGGCGACGCCGGTCACGGCGGGGCCGACGGCCTCGACGACGCCCGCGCCCTCGTGGCCGAGGACGCCGGGCAGGGGGAAGGGCAGTCCGCCGCTCGCCACGCCGAGGTCCGTGTGACACAGGCCGGTCGCCACCATGCGGACGACGGCCTCGTGCGGTCCGGGCTCGGCGAGCTCGACGTCGGAGAGGGTGAAGGGCGCTCCGCCGGACTCGACGACGGCGGCGCGGGTGGGGATGGACATCGCGGGAACTCCTTGACGGGGGCGCTCAGTCGAGCGAGACGACGACGGACTTGGTCGTGGTGTAGGCGTCGAGCGCCTCGGGACCGTACTCGCGGCCGAAGCCGGAGTCCTTGACGCCGCCGAAGGGGACCGCGGGGTCGAGCATCGCCCAGTCGTTGACCCAGACGATGCCGGCGGCCAGCCGGTCGGCGACGCGGTGGGCTCGGGCCAGGTTGCCGGTCTGGACACCCGAGGCCAGTCCGTACGGCGTGGAGTTGGCGAGCTCGACGGCCTCGTCCTCGGAGTCGAAGGGCTGGACGGTGAGGACCGGGCCGAAGATCTCCTCCTGGATGACGCGGGAGTCGTTCGGCAGGTCGGCGATGACGGTGGGCTTGTAGTAGTAGCCGCCGTCCAGGTCGAGCCGCTCGCCGCCGCAGACGATGCGGCCGCCTTCCTTGCGGGCCAGGTCGACGTACTCCTCGACCTTGCGCAGGTGCCGCTCCCCCGCCATCGGGCCGATCACAGTCTCGGGCTTGCGCGGGTCGCCGAGCGGCACGCCGGGCACCGCGTCGCCGAGGATGCCGAGCAGGGTGCTGTAGACGGGGCGCGCCACCAGCAGCCGCGGGCCGCCCATGCAGAACTGCCCGGTGTTGAAGACGAAGCCCTTGATGATCGCGCCGACCGCCTTCTCCAGGTCGGCGTCCTCGAAGACGACGTGGGCCGCGTTGCCGCCGAGCTCCATCGTGACGGGCTTGAGCGACTCGCCGGCGATGCCCGCGACCTTCCTGCCGACCCCGGTCGAGCCGGTGAAGGCGACCTTGTCCACCCCGGCGTTCCGCAGCAGCGCCTCGCCGGCCGCGGGGCCGCCGGTGACGACGTTGACCACACCGTCGGGGACACCTGCCCGCTTGAAGAGGTCGGCCATGTAGAGGGCGCTGAGCGGGGTCTCCTCGGCCGGCTTGTGCACGATCGTGTTGCCTGCCGCGAGCGCCGGGGCGATCTTCGAGCCCGCCAGGATCAGCGGGAAGTTGTACGGCGTGATCGCCGCGACCACGCCGAGCGGCCGGCGCCGGACGTAGGCGAGGGCGTTCATGGGGGTGTCGCGGACCGAGCCGTCCAGGGAGTGGGCGAGGGCGGCGAAGTGCTCGTAGTCGTTGGCCGCGTTGGTCACGTCGACGGCATGGGCGAGCGTGATCGGCTTGCCCACGTCACGGCTCTCCAGTTCGGCGAGGGTGTCCGCGTTCTCCCTGATCAGTTCGGCGACCCGGTGCAGTACCCGGCCCCGCTCGCGGCCGCTCAGCCCGGACCAGGCGCCGTCGTCGAAGGCGTCCCGCGCGGCGCGCACGGCCGCGTCCACGTCGGCGGTACCGGCGTCCGCGACGGTGGTGAGGACCGCACCACGCGACGGGTCGACCACCTCGGTGCGGGAGCCGTCGGCGGCCTCGCGCCACTGGCCCCCGATGAACAACCGACCCGGTTCGATCTCGTAGGTGGTCATCGCCACTCCCCAGCTCCATCGCCAAGTTTTCAACCAACAGGATTCCTGTTGGTCCGCAGTCTCTTTACAGACAGGTTTCCTGTCAATGCTCTAGGCTGAACTCATGCTCGGCACCCAGGCAACCAAGGCAGCTCCGTCGCTTCTCTACATGGTGAAGCAGGTGGAGCTGGTCGTGCGCTCCCACCTCGATGAGCTGGTCAAGCCGTCCGGGATCACCGCACTGCAGTACACGGCGCTCACCGTCCTGGAGCGGCACGACGGCCTGTCGGCGGCCCAGCTGGCCCGCGACTCGTTCGTGACGGCCCAGTCGATCGCCGATCTCGTACGGTCGCTGGAGAGCCGCGGACTGGTGCGCCGGGAGCGCAATCCACGCAACCGCCGGGAGCTGCTGATCCTGCTGACGGACACCGCCCGCGAGCTGCTGGCGCGCCACGCGGGGCCGGTACGGGAGCTGGAGGAGCGGATGGTGCGGGACCTCACGGCACACCAGGCCGAGCAGTTTCGCCAGGCGCTTTCCCGGGCCTGGCACGCACTGTCGTAGCCACGACCCGCCCATCTCACGCATCCCCCGCGAAGCCTCTGTCGCAATTCGAAGACATATGTCAATCGAACATGCTCAAATTCGCTCGTTCGAGGGTAACTTGCAGTGCGAGGACTGGATTTGAGCAGCCCGCCGCAAGTGAGCAGGTTGGAGGCGATGTCGTCGTGCAGCAGGATCCTGCGCCGTTCAGCCGGCATCTGCGCGTCCACCGGCACCGGGGTCACACGGTGCTGGAGTTCCGCGGTGAGATCGACATCTCGGCGGCGGTGGAGATAGCCCCGTACCTGGACCGGGTGACGGCCCACCCCGACGCCAGGCTCGTGATCGACCTCAGGCACGTCGAGTTCTTCGACTGCTCCGGACTGCGCCTGCTCTACCGGGCCCGCGGCCGGGTGCTCGACCATGGCGGGCGGTTACACCTGGTCTGCACCCAGCCGCTCACCCTGCGCGTCCTGAAGATCACCGGCCTGTCCCGGCTGCTGCCTCCGCATCCGACGCCGGACGCGGCCCTGAACCAGCCGGAGGCCACGTCCGGCACGCTATGAGGCTCCGGCGAGCCCTCCTTCGCCGAACCCCGTCTATTCGGTCCCCGGCGCGTCGAACAGGGCACTGACGGACTCCCCGTTGTGAATGCGGCGCACGGCCTCGGCGAGCGCCGGCGCGATGGACAGGACGCGCAGCTTCTCGGTGCGCTCCTCCGCGGGGACCGGCACGGTGTTGGTGCACACGATCTCCAGTACGTCGGGCTGCTCGCCGATCCGCTTCAGCGCGCCGGCCGCGAACAGCCCGTGCGTACAGGCGACGCGGATCGAGCGCGGCCCCATCTCCCGCAGCCGGTCCAGGAGTTCGAGGACGGTGCTGCCCTTGGCGATCTCGTCGTCCAGGACGATGACGTCCCGCCCGGTCACCTCGCCGATGACGGAGCTGATGCTGACCCGGTCGTCGGCGAACCGCTGTTTGGCCCCGGCGGCCACCTGGGCGCCGATCATCCGCGCGAACGCGGCGGCCTCCTTGGCGTTTCCGAGGTCGGGCGAGACGACGGTCGTACGGGAGAGGTCGTACTGCCGGAAGTGCGCGGCCAGCTCCCGCAGCGCGTGCAGGTGGTCGACCGGCACCGTGAAGAAGCCGTGCACCTGAGGGGCGTGCAGGGTCATGGCGAGGACGCGGCTCGCACCGGCCGCCACCATGAGGTCGGCGACGAGGCGCCCCCCGAGGGAGATGCGGGGCGCGTCCTTCTTGTCGGAGCGGGCGTAGGAGTAGTGCGGCATGACGACGGTGATCCGGCGGGCGGACGCCCCGCGGGCGGCGTCGCACATCAGCAGCAGTTCGACGAGGTGTTCCTGGACGGGCCGGACCAGGGGCTGGATCAGGTAGACGTCCCGTTCGCGGCAGTTGGCCTGGAGCTGCACCTCCAGGCAGTCGTTGGCGAACCGGCTGACCCGGGTGGGGCTGAGCGGCACCCCCAGGTGAGCGCAGACCTCCGCCGCCAGTTCGGGATGGGCACTACCGCTGAACACGGCGATCTCTCGCACGATCCGCTCCTCGCATGATCATTCCGGGTGGCGCACTCATGCTACTGACGTCAGCAGAAACGTTGCGGCTCACACTGTTTCCCTCAGCGGCCCGGTCAGCGGGGGGGCAATCGGTCAACAGACAGGTCTGGCAAGGGATTTGGGGGTACTTGGTTGAAGAGGGAAGGAGGAACGTCGCCATGACGACTTCCGTCAAGCGTGTCAGCAAGCGCATGCCCGGCTGGGCGAAGGTGGTGAGCGCCCTGATCCTGGTGCTCGTCGTCTTCTTCGCCGGGATCCGGCTCAGCGTGATCCCCGGCCTCAAGGACCTGTTCGGCACCGAGACCAACGACCGTTCGGGTCCGGCACTGCTCCAGTCCATCCAGGACATGAGCCGCTACGACGCCGCCTCCGGCAACTTCCAGATCGTCGTGGATCTGGAGAAGGACGCCAAGTTCCTGCCCGACGCGATCCGCGGCACCCGCACGCTGTACGTCGGCGCGGGCACCGTGGACGCCTATGTCGACCTCGGCAAGGTCGGCGAGGACGACGTCACGGTCAACGACGACCGTACGTCCGCCACGCTCCGCCTGCCGCACGCCGCCCTGGGCAAACCGGCCCTGGACCCGGACCGCTCCTACGCCGTCTCCAAGGAGCGCGGTCTCCTCGACCGCCTCGGCGATCTCTTCTCGGACAACCCGAACAGCGAACAGGCCGTGCAGCAGCTGGCGGTCCGGCACATCGGCGACGCGGCCAAGGAGAGCCGGCTGACGGCACGCGCCGAGACCAACACCACCGACATGCTCGAAGGCCTGCTGCACTCCCTCGGCTTCAAGGAGGTGAAGGTGACGTACGGGACCTGACGCTCCGGGACCCCGGCGAAGCTACGACAGCAGCCCCGGCAGGGCCGGCGCGCCGAGCAGCGTGGCGCCCACCAGCACCCAGGCCACGTAGTCCCCGACGTGCCCGGACTGAAGGCGCCGCAGCGGACGTGCCCCCGCCGGGGCGGCCAACAGCCCCGGACGGGTGACGGCCGTGGCCGCGAGACCCAGGGCCAGCGCGGTCGAGGTGAGATCCAGGAGCACACCGGCCGGGCTCCAGTGCGGTGCGGGCACCACGGCACCGCCGGACCCGGCCTCGTTGACGGCGTGGGCCACGACCTCGCCGAAGCCGGGGGCCACGCCGACGGCGAGCGCGCCCGCGAGCAGCACGGCGGGGACAGCGGTCATGGTGTCGGGGACCCGGCGGAGCCGGTGCCGGGTCTCGGGGCGCTCACCGGCGCCGGTCGTCTCGTAGTCGGTGCCGTCCTCGGGTGCCGGGCCGAGCCCGAGGAACACGCGTGCGGCCACCCGCAGTACGGCCCCGGCGGTGACCGCGCTCGCTGCGACGTACAGCACGACGAGCGGGCCGCCCACGGCCTCCTCCGTGACCGCCTTCCCGAACCCCGTGCCGAAGGGCGGGAGTCCGGCGAGTGCGAGGCCGGACACGGCGAACAGTACGGCGACGCCCCGCAGTTCGCGGGCCCGGCCGTGCAGCGCGTGCTCGTCGACCGTGCCGTACCGGTCGAGGAGGATGCCCGTGCAGGCGAACAGGGCTGCCTTCACGCCGGCGTGCCCGAGGACGTACAGCGCGACCCCGTCGTCGGCCTGCGGGGTCAGTACGCCGACACCGATCAGGAACAGCCCGGTGTGGGCGACCGTCGAGTAGGCCAGCAGCCGTTTGATGTGCCGCTGGTACCAGCACATGACCGCGCCGAGCACCGCTGTCACCGCGCCGAGCGCGAGGAGTACCCGCTCCAGGTCGGCGGCCGGGATGCCGCCGGGCCCGGCGAAGACGGTCCCGTACACGCGCCAGACGCCGTACACGCCGAGTTCGACCATGACGCCCGACAGCAGCATGCAGACGGGCGTGGGCGCGACGGCGTGGGCGTCCGGGAGCCAGAAGTGGAAGGGCACGGCGGCGGCCTTGACCAGCAGGCCGGTGAGGACGAGGACGAAGGCGGCGAGGACCAGCGCGTCCGGCGGCCCGTGCGCGTCGAGGCCACGGCCGATCTGCGTCATGGTGAGCTCGCCGGTGCGGGCGTAGAGGAGCCCGATGCCCATCAGCATGGCGTACGCGCCCAGGGAGGTGACGACCCCGAAGGTCAGCGCGCCCTGTACGGCCTTGGCCTCCTCGACCCGGGTGCCGGTCAGCGCGTAGGCGACGACGCTCATCAGCTCGAACCACACGAACGCGTTGAACAAGTCGCCCGCGATCGCGAATCCGCACATGCCGGCCTGGCAGAGCAGTATCAGCGCGGGGAACGAACCGGCGTGCCGGCGCGGGGGTTCCTCGAAGTAGTGCCAGGAGTACGCCAGGGCCGCGAGGGTCAGCAGGGAGGCGAGGGCCGCCATGCCGAGCCCGGCCGCGTCCCCGACCAGGACGATGCCGACGCTGCGGCCGTCGACCGGGGTCCAGCCGCCGACCCATTCGACCATCGGCGGCGAGGAGTTCAGCGACAGCACGATCGCGAGCCCGGCCGTGCCCGCCGAGACGGCGCGGCCCACCGACTCGGCGAGGACGCGGGGCACCCGGCGGCCACCGGCGACCAGGAGCGCGGCCCCGAGCAGCGGTACGGCGACGAGCAGCGGCAGCAGGTCGTTCATCAGCCGCGCAGCTCGGTCAGTTCGTCGGGGTCGACCGTGCCGTGCCGCTTGGAGACCTGGATGACGAGCGCGAGCAGCAGGGCGGTGACGGTGGCGCCGACGACGACGTCCGTCAGGGCGAGTGCCTGGACGACGGGGTCGACGACGGGGCGTGAGCCGGGCTCGATGTCGGAGAAGACGGGCGCGGTGGCGTCGTCGCGGTAGCCGACGGCCAGCAGCAGGACATAGGTGGCGGACTGGCAGACGGACAGACAGCCGACGGCGTGGATCAGATTGCGGCTGCTGGCGAGGCCGTAGCAGCCGACCAGGAAGATCCATACGGCGACGAGGTACGGCAGGACGTCCATCACGGCGCTCTCACTTCCCGCTCTCCTCCTCGATCTCGACGGCCTGGTCCAGGAAGCGGGCGAGCAGCACGACGGCCGCGCAGGCGACCTCCATGCCGATGGCCGCGTTCAGCAGCGGCACGGTGCCGCCGGAGGACAGGGTGTTGAACGTGCCGTACGGCAGCAGGGTGTTGGCCAGGAAGGCCGTACCGCCGATGAGACCCGCGAGGCCGGTGACGACGTAGGCCGCGGCCGACACGGCGTCGCCGACCTCGTACAGACCGACCGGGCGGACGCGTTCCAGGGCGCGGTAGTCGGCGCCGAGGTAGAACAGGTGCAGGGCGGTCGCGGCGACGACGCCGCCCTGGAAGCCGCCCCCGGGGCTGAGCTGGCCGTGCGCGATGACGTACAGGCCGGTGGCCAGGGCGATCGGCAGGACGATCAGGGCGTAGCGGCGTACGGGCGGGGCCACGTCGGCGGGTTCGGGGCGGGCGCGGTGCTCGTCGCGGGTCTGCCGCAGCAGGACGACACAGCCGACGACGGCCGCGAACAGGATGGTCATCTCGCCGAGGGTGTCGAAGGCGCGTTGGTCGAAGTTGACGGAGGCGAGGGTGTTGGCGGTGTGCCGGGCGAGGGACTCACGGACCGCGCGGTCGCCGTACGGATGGCTTGCGCCGCCGAAGTCCGGCAGCCGCAGGCAGGCGGCGACGAGGAGCACGGCGAGGCCGGCGCCGCCGACGAGGACGAGCCCGAGCCGGGTGCGCGGGCTTATCGCTCACGCCCCTTGCGCCGCTTGACCTTGCGGACCGCGAGGAGCAGCAGCAGCGGGGTGAGTGCGCCGCCGACGGCCAGCTGCGACAGTGCGACGTCCGGTGCCTGCACCGCGGTGAACAGCACGGCGAGGACGACTCCGAGCACGGCCAGGACGAGGGCCTGGCGCACGGGGTCGCGGACCAGTACGGCCGCGGTCGCGGAGCCGGCGACCAGCAGCAGCGCGACGACGATGACCGCGTCAGCCACCGCGTACCCCCGCGATGCCGCCGGACAGCGCGCGGGAGGCGATGACGTTCCCGCCGATCAGCAGGGCGCCGACGAGGAGGAGCTTCGCCATCGCCCGGCCCGGCCCGACCGCCACGCACAGGGTCAGCACCACGGCCGCGGCGAGTGTCGCGGCGACCCAGGTGACGCCCCGGGCGCGGGGCGGGTCGTCGGCGATTTCGTCGGTCAGCAGGCGGGCGAAGACGAGGGTGCCGACGGGGCCGAGCAGGGCGAGGACGAGGGCCAGGTCGACATACGACGGGCGGTCGTATCCCTGGGCGAGCAGAAGCAGTCCGGGGCAGGCCAGCGCGGTGGACAGGTTCTGGGCCACGGCCCGGCGGCGCAGCGGTCCGGTGGCGACGCCCCAGAGGGTGGCGCCCAGTCCCGCGCCGAGTACGACGGTCGCCGCGAGGAGCCAGCCGTTCATCGTCCGGCCACCGCCCGGCGGGCGGCGACGGCCGCGAGCGCGGCCACACCGGCGACGCCCGCACCGACGGCGAGCTCCAGCGCGTCCACGGCGCTGATGAGGACCAGCCACAGCATGGCGAGCGCGGCCCACCAGGCCAGGAACTCGGCTGTGGCGAGCAGCGTCGGACGCCGGTCCATGCTGCGCCACCTCCATGGGTCAGATGTCCGTTTCTTCCGTTCCGCGTCATCCAAACACCGCCTCGGGCGACAGGAGTGGCGGCGCGCGGGCCTCCGCCCGGAGTGCCCCGACGGCGTGAAGGGAAACCGCGGCCCGGCCGGGAGCGGGCGGCACATGGTGGGTATCTCGACGCGGTACCGGGGTAATCGGCTTAGCACGAAGGGAAGTTGAAGACTGGAGGACCGCATGGGCCGTGGAACCTCACGTTCGCGCGCCGCGTTGCACCCTGGCACTCCCAAGTCCGCAGGCGCCGCCAAGACGTCGGGGGGTGGCAGGTCGGCGGGCGGAGGCAAGTCGGCCACCCGCTGGACGTCCGCCGCCCGCTGGACGTCCGCCACCGGCTGGACGTCCCGCCGCACCGCCAAGTCCGGGGGCGGTCCGAAGTCCCGGGGCGGCGGCAAGTCCGGGCGCGCGGCCAAGTCCGGGGGCGGGACCGGGCACGCCTCGCGCCCCGGGCGGCATCCCCTGCGCTTCCTCGCCCGCCTTCTGGCGATGGTGTGCGCCTTCGCGTTCATGGTCGCCTTCGCCGTGGTCCTGGCGAAGCTCACCCTGCAGCCCTCCCCCGCGTCGGAGGCCCTGACGCACACCAACCTGCGGCCGGGCCGCTCGCTACGGGCCTATCTGGACCAGCCCGAACTGCGCGACGCCGTGCGGCAGATCGGAGGCAATCTGCTGCTGGGCGTGCCGTTCGGCATCCTGGTTCCCGTCGTCGCCCCGAAGACGCGCGGCGTCCTGCGGGTGCTCCTGCTGACGGCGACCGTCATGCTCCTCGTCGAGTTCGCCCAGGGCGCCATGGTCACGGGGCGCGCCTTCGACATCGACGACGTCATCCTCAACACCACCGGGGCCCTCATCGGATACCTCCTGCTGGGACGGCGGCTGAGCCGCGCGGTGCACGCCCGTGGGCCGCGCCCCGAGAAGACCTAGCGCAGGACCAACTGGACGATGGCCACCGTGCCGACGACCACGATGAACGCGCGCAGCACGGCAGGGCGCAGCCGACGGCCCGCCGTGGCCCCGAGATGGCCGCCGACCGCGGACCCGACCGCGAGGAGGGCCACGGCCGTCCAGTCGAAGTCCGCGACGACGAGGAAGAAGAGGGCGGCGACGGAGTTGACCACGGCGACGAGCACGTTCTTGACCGCGGTGAGGCGTTGCAGGCCGTCGTCGAGGAGCATGCCCATCAGGGCGACGTAGATGATGCCCTGGGCGGCGGAGAAGTAGCCGCCGTACACGCTGGCCAGGGTCAGTCCGACGAGCAGCAGGGGGCCGCCGTCGGGGCGCACGGACCTTCCCTTCCGCGCCCGGCGACCGCGCAGTCTCCTGCTGATCAGCGGCTGGAGGGCGACCAGGACGAGGGCGAGGCCCACCAGGACCGGCACGATCCGCTCGAACGCCGAGGCGGGCAGGGCGAGGAGCAGCGCGGCGCCGGTCAGCCCGCCGAGCAGGGCGCCGGCGCTCCACTTCAGGATGCGGCGGCGCTGGCCCCGCAGTTCCGCGCGGTACCCGATGGCTCCGCTGATCGAGCCCGGGATCAGACCGAGCGCGTTGGAGACGGTGGCGGTGACGGGCGGCAGGCCCGTGGCGAGCAGGACCGGAAACGAGATCAGCGTCCCCGATCCGACGGCGGCGTTGACGGCTCCGGCGGCCGTGCCGGCGCCCAGGATCGCGAGCAGTTCACCGATGTGTGCGGCGTTCATGGCGAGCAGCCTAGGAATACAACAGTTCGGTGGCGGGCGAAGGATGGTGGACGAAGGATGGTGTCGGCCGTGCAGGAGCGCGGCCCGCGTCCCGGCCCGGCCCTCCTCGTCGGGTCCGCCGCGGTCGACTCGTCGAAGTGGCAGATCGAGACCGGCGACAACGTCATGCCAGGGCCATCCGGTGATCACGGCCCGCCGCGAGAACCCCGCCAACTACCAGTGCTGGTACGGCACTTGTCAGTACGCCTCGGCCCGGCTGAACACCGCCGGGAAGTTCAACGCCCAGTACGGCATGTCGAGGCCCGGCTGAAGGTGCCGCGCGGCAGGGCATGTGGCCCGCTTTCTGGATGCTCGGCACGCCGGTCAACTGGCCGGAAAGTGCGTGGACGTGGCCGGGGCGAGCTCCGCCGACGGCACACCAGAGATGGGCCGTCAGAAATGGGCGGTCGGCCGACCCGGACAGGCCCTAGTGGTGGTGCCAGGTGAACTTGTCTCCGCCGACCCAGCGGACCACCTCCGGGTCGTCCAGGTCGTGCACCGTGATACCGAAGGCGGCGGCGTACTCCAGGACGTCGGTGACGGTCTTCGCCTGACCGACGACCATGCCGTCGATCTCCATGATGCGGAACGGAGGCGTACCCGGCTGAACCCCGAGCACCATGATCCGCGGGTGTGACATGTGCGGGCTCGCGATTTCGGTCATGCATAGAGCGTAGAGCGCAACCCGCGTCAACGGTTCCTTCAAGCCGTCGTCCGGCAGCCGCCGACGTCCGGCAGCCGCCGACGTCCGGCAGCCGTGGTGCCCGCCGATTCGCCCGCCCGTCGTGCGGTCCCGGTGCGCCTGGGGAACTCTGGAGGAGGAGGTGGCGATGGACCCCGTCGAGGCCCTGGAGCGGATCGCCTTCCTGCTGGAGCGGGCCCTGGCGCCGACCTACCGCGTCCGCGCGTTCCGCACGGCGGCCGGCGTGCTGGCCGGGCTGCCCGCGGACGAGGTGCGCGAGCGGGCGGAGGCCGGGTCGCTGGAGTCGCTCAAGGGCGTCGGCCCGAAGACGGCCCAGGTGGTCCGCGAGGCACTGGCCGGTGCGACACCGGGCTATCTGGAGAAGCTGGAGGGCGAGGCCGAGGGGTCCGACGGGCCCGGCACCCGGGCCGGCGGGCGGCTGCGGGCACTGCTGCGCGGCGACTGTCATCTGCACTCCGACTGGTCGGACGGCGGCAGCCCGATCGAGGCGATGGGCCGGACCGCGGCGGAGCTCGGCCATGAGTGGGCGGCGCTCACCGACCACTCGCCGCGACTGACCGTGGCCCGTGGCCTCTCGCCCGAGCGACTGCTCCGGCAGCTGGACGTGGTGGCGGAGCTGAACGAGACCTGGGCGCCGTTCCGGCTGCTCACCGGCATAGAGTGCGACATCCTGGAGGACGGCTCGCTGGACCAGGAACCGGAGCTGCTGGACCGTCTGGACGTCGTGGTGGTCTCCGTGCACTCCAAGCTGCGCATGGACGCCCGCGCGATGACCCGGCGCATGGTGACCGCCGTACGCGATCCGCACGCGGACGTGCTGGGGCACTGCACGGGCAGGCTGGTGACCGGGCGGGGGCGGCCCGAGTCGGAGTTCGACGCGGACGAGGTGTTCACCGCGTGCGCCGAGTCGGGCACGGCGGTGGAGATCAACAGCCGTCCGGAGCGGCTGGACCCGCCGCGCCGGCTGCTGCGCCGGGCCGTCGACGCGGGCGTGCTGTTCTCCGTCGACACCGACGCGCACGCGCCCGGCCAGCTGGACTGGCAGATCCTCGGCTGCGCCCGCGCGCAGGAGTGCGGGGTGCCGGCCGAGCGGGTGGTGACCACCTGGGGCATGGAGGAACTGCTGGCGTGGACCCACGAGGGCCGTACGCCGGCCCGAGTGGCGGGCGTCTGACGTGGTACTCGTGCGGAGGCAGCGGGAACGGTCCGCGCGAGGAAGGGGCGGCACATGGAACGGGCGGCCGTGTTCGACGTCGACGGCACCCTCGTCGACACCAACCACCTCCATGTGACGACCTGGTGGGAGGCCTTCCGGCAGGCGGGCCACCGGGTGCCCATGCACGCCGTCCACCGGGCCGTCGGCCTGGGCTCCACCGATCTGATCGCCCACCTCCTCGGGGACGACCGGGACAAGGACCGGGACGCCGAGCTGAGCGCCGCCCACAAGGCCCTGTACGGCCAGTTCTTCGACCGGCTGCCCCCGCTGCGCGACGCGGACCGGCTGCTGCGGCATCTCCACCACGACGGCTGGCGCGTCGTCCTCGCGACCTCGGCCGGGGGCGCGGAGCTGTCCGCGCTGCGCCGGGCGATCTCGGCGGACGAGGCGATCGACGCCACCGCGAGCGCCGACGACGTCGAGGAGGGCAAGCCCGCTCCGGAGCCCGTCGAGCACGCCCTGGAACTGGCCGGGGTGCCCGCCGAGCGCGCGGTCTTCATCGGCGACACCGTGTGGGACATGCGGGCCGGCACCCTGGCCGGGGTGCGCTGTGTGGGCGTCCTGTGCGGCGGCATCCCCCGCGCCGATCTGCTGGACGCGGGCGCGCAGGCGGTCTACGAGGATCCGGCCCACCTGCTGGCGACCCTGGCGGAAAGCCCGCTGGCCGACGTTCTCGCGTGACGGACGGGGTGCGAGGGCCCGCGTACCGGGGCACCCGGGCGGCGGAATCGATACGACAGCGAGAGCTCGGGGGTGCCCGCGTGATCGACACGCTACGGCGGGAGGCGCGCTACGTCGTCGGGGCTGCCGGGGCCGCCTGGCGCGGTCCGGGCCGGGAGCGGGACCTGGTCGTGCAGTCCCTCAAGGCGGCGGGCGCGGCCCTGCTCGCCTGGCTCGTGGGGAGCGTGTGGCTGGGTGATCCGATGGCCCTGATGGCGTCCTGGGCCGCCCTGCTCCTGGTGCAGGCCACCGTGTACAGCTCGCTGCTCCAGGCGGCGCAGCAGTTCGCGGCGATCTGTGCCGGGACCGTGCTGGCGTCGGCCGCGCCGGCGGCCACCGGGAGCACCCTGGGCGCGCCGGCCCTGTCGGTCCCCGTGCTGATGCTGCTGGCCAACTGGCCGCGCTTCGGTGACCAGGGCGTCTTCGGCGCGACCACCGCGCTGTTCACCCTGGCCACGGGCGCCGCCGGGGCGTCCGCCGTCGGGCCGGGTCGGGCAGGCCGCCCTCGGCGCGGTGATCGGGGTGGCCGTCAACGCGCTCGTGCTGCCGCCGGTCCATCTGCGGGACGTACGGGAGAACCTCGCGGCGCCGGCCCGGGAGGCGGGGGACCTGCTGCACACCGTGGCCGCGGATCTGCGGGACACCGAGTGGAACGCGCAGAGCGCGGCCGGCTGGTCGATTGCCGCCGCGCGTCTGGAGCACCGGCTGGAGACACTGCGCTCCGCGCGGCGCTGGAGCCGGGAGAGCCTGCGGCTGACCTCCGGACCGCTGCGCGGGGTCCGCAGGTCGGCCGCGCCGGCGCCGCCGGAGGCGGAGGACGAGCGCTGGAGCCGGGTCACCGGGCACATCAGGGCCCTGACCCGGACCCTGGTCGTCGCGGCCGACGAGGACCGCACGCCGCTGCCACCCCACGGGCCGGCCCTGCACGCGTACGCCCGGCTGCTGGAACTGATCGGCGACGCGTGTCACGCGGAGAGCCGCCGTCTGCGGGGAACGGGCGATGTCTCCGGACCGGACGACGAGGTCGAGGCCGCGATGGCCCGGCTGCACCTGGAGCTGGAGGACGGGCTGCGGGAGCACGCCGGGCAGGGGCGGCCCGGACGACGGTCCTCGGGACCCTGCTGCTCCAGGCCGAGAACGTGTGGAGCGAGACCGTTCCGGCAGGTCAGCGCGGGTGACGCAGATCACCTGGAATCGCCCTACGGACCGGAACACCTCAGGGTAGTTGCCCGTTGAACAACACGTGGGTGTGGATGGGACAGTGTCCCCGGGCCTCACCTTTTGCCCACAGGGACGATCGTTCGGCTGAAGCCCTGTGGAGCCTTTCGCCGAGAGGCGACCGCCATCCGCACCCACCTCTGACCGCCCCGACCGAGATTCCCCCGTCCGGTCGGGGCTTTCTCCTGTCCGGGCGCGCGCTGACGGGTCGGCTTGACTTCGAGAGCACTCCAATTCGTAGCGTTCCCGGCATGAGCACTGCACAGCACAAGATCGGCTCCGGTTTCGGGGCGACCAGCACCGCCGACGACGTCCTGCACGGCATCGACCTGACCGGGAAGCTCGCACTCGTGACCGGCGGCTACTCGGGCCTCGGCCTGGAGACCACCCAGGCCCTCACCGCGGCGGGCGCCCGGGTCGTCGTCCCCGCCCGCCGCCGGGCCGCCGCCGAGGAGGCGCTGGCCGGCCTCACCGGCGTCGAGGTGGACGAGCTGGACCTCGGTGACCTGCGGAGCGTGCGCGGCTTCGCCGAGCGGTTCCTCGACTCGGCACGCACGATCGACATCGTGATCGACAACGCCGGGATCATGGCCTGCCCGCAGACCCGGGTGGGACCCGGCTGGGAGGCCCAGTTCGCGACCAACCACCTCGGTCACTTCGCCCTGGTCAACCGCCTGTGGCCGGCGATCGAACCCGGAGGCGCCCGCGTCGTGTCGGTGTCCTCGCGCGCCCACCACTTCTCCGGCATGCGCTGGGACGACGTCCACTGGCGGAACGGCTACGACAAGTGGGAGGCGTACGGGCAGGCGAAGACGGCGAACGTCCTGTTCGCCGTCCACCTCGACAAGCTCGGCGCCGACCGCGGCGTACGGGCCTTCTCGCTCCACCCCGGCGGCATCCTCACCCCGTTGCAGCGCCACCTCCCCAAGCAGGAGATGGTGGAGCGCGGCTGGATCGACGAGCAGGGCAACCCGCTCAACCCCGAGGGCTTCAAGTCCCCCGCGCAGGGCGCCGCCACACAGGTGTGGGCCGCGACCTCGCCGCAGCTGGACGGCATGGGCGGCGTCTACCTGGAGGACTGCGACATCGCCGGGCCCGCGGCCGACGGCGACGAGCGCGGCGGCGTCAAGGACTGGGCGGTCGACCCGGAGCAGGCGGCGCGGCTGTGGACGCTGTCGGCGGAGCTGACGGGCGTGAACGCGTTCGCCGTGTAGCGCGCCGGGCCCGGAGCGTGCGGGCGCCCCGAAGCGGGGTACTCGGACGCTCCCGTCCCCGCTCTTCGGGAGGAGCCGCAGGTGAGCAGCACAGCGGCCCGCAGGATCGTTGTCACCGGTGCCACGGGCAATGTCGGTACGAGTGTGGTGCGGCTTCTCTCGCAGGACCCGGAGGTCGGCTCCGTCCTGGGGCTGGCCCGCAGGATTCCCGACTGGTCGCCCCCGAAGACGCGGTGGGCGGCGGTCGACCTGGCGTCCGGGCAGGCGGACCCGAGGACCCTGTTCGAGGGCGCTGACGCAGTCATCCATCTGGCCTGGGCGTTCCAGCCCACGCACGATCCGGCGAGGACCTGGCGGACCAATGTGCTGGGCGGGATCCGGGTCTTCGAGGCCGCGGCGGCGGCAAGGGTGCCGACGCTGGTGCACGCGTCGTCGGTCGGCGCGTACTCGCCGGGACCCAAGGAGCAGGCCGTGGACGAGTCGTGGCCGACGCACGGCTGGCCCGACGCCGCGTACTGCCGGGAGAAGGCTTATCTGGAGCGCGCGCTGGACTCCTTCGACCGTGCCCACCCCCGGATGCGGGTGGTGCGGATGCGGCCCGCCTTCCTGTTCAAGCGGGAGTCGGCGAGCGAGCAGCGCCGGATCTTCGGCGGACGCTTCCTGCCAGGACCCCTGGCCCGACCCGAGCTGCTGCCGTTCCTGCCCGACATCCCGGGTCTGCGCGTCCAGGCCCTGCACACGGACGACGCGGCCACGGCGTATCGGCTCGCGGTGCGGTCCGACGTGCGCGGCGCGTTCAACCTGGCGGCCGAGCCCGCGGTGGACGCGGGTCTGCTGGGTGAGCTGCTCGGTGCCCGCCCGGTCCGCCTCCCGCGCCCGGCGGCCCGCTCGGCGATCGCCGCCGCGTGGGGGCTGCATCTGCTGCCCGCCTCACCGCATCTCTTCGACGCGGTCCTCAGGCTGCCGTTGATGGACTGCACACGGGCCCGTACGGAACTGGGCTGGCAGCCGGAGCATACGGCGACCGAGGTGCTGGAGGAGTTCCTGAAGGGCCTCCAGCACGGTGCGGGAGCGCCGACCGAGCCGCTGCGCGGCCGCAAGGTCGGTTGATCACCCGGACGGCTCCTCGGGTGCCGGATGCTCCGGGTGGACCGCGCCCGACGGCTGCGCACCCTGACGGCCCGTACCCGCCTCGTCCGTGTCGGGTACGTCGTCCGCCTCACCGGCGTCGTCCGCGGGCTCGACCGGCACCTCCCACGGGTCCTCTCCCCCGTTCGCCTGCTGGTCCGGCAGATCCCGCGGTACCGGCTCGCCCGTGTGTCCCGGCGCCTCGTGACGGTCGTCGGCCATGGTGCACCTCCTTCGCGTCGTCCAAGGTCAGGGCACCGCGAGTACCGCCCCCGCGGCCGGTGAAACCTCAGTGCGGCACCCGCTGCACGGGGGTCGTGCGCGAGGCGGGCCGCGGCCCCTCGGGCGCCGGTTCGGCGGGGCGGCCGCCGCGGGCGAAGAAGTCGGCGAGCGGCAGGATCGCAGCACCCACGGTGACCGCGTCCGGGCCGAGCCGGCCCAGGTCGATGGTGACCCTCTGGGCCGGATGCCGCAGGGCGTACGAGGCCGCGTGCCGGCGGACGGCGGGCAGGAAGCGGGTGCCGAGCCGGAGGCCCGCCCAGCCGCCGATCAGGATGCGCTCGGGCTGGAAGAGGTTGATCAGGTCGGACAGCCCCGCGCCCACGTACTCGGCCGTCTCCGCCAGGACCGCGAGCGCCACCGGGTCGGCCGCGCCGCCCTCGGGCGGATACGCGCCGGCCAGCATCGCCGCCAGCGCGCTCTCCTCGTCGGCGCCCTCCGGGACGCTCCCGCCCTCCTCGTGCCAGCGCGCGAGCAGCGCTTCGGCGCCCGCGTACGCCTCCAGGCAGCCGAGGGCACCGCAGCGGCAGCGGCGCCCCCTGACCCGTACCGTCAGATGCCCCCACTCGACGGCCCGCCCGTGCTCCACCTCGGGGGTGACGAGGCAGGCGCCGACACCGGAGCCGAAGAGCACGACGAGCGCGTTGCGGGCGCCTCGTCCGCCGCCGAACCACATCTCGGCCTGGCCGAGGGTCCTGGCGCCGTTGTCGATGAAGTACGGGACGGTGTCCGGGAGCGGGGATCCGGCACGCAGGAGCTGTTCCAGCGGTACGGCGTCCCAGCCGATGGTCTGGCCGTGCACGACGGCACCGGCGCCCGGTGTGTGTTCGACGATGCCGGGAACGCCGATGCCGACGCCGAGGAGTCGGACGGGTCCGGTGCCGGTGCCCGAGAGCACCTCGGCGATGCCGTCGCGCACATGGCCGGCGATGCCGTCGACCTCGTACCGCGCGTGTGTCAACGGCCGTTCCGCGCGGGCGAGTTCGGTGAGGGTCAGGTCGAAGAGGCCGATCCGTACCCGGGTCTCCCCCACGTCGACGCCGATCATGTGACCGCTGCCCGGGGCGACGCGCAACAGAATGCGAGGGCGGCCGCCGTCGGAGTCGACGCTGCCGGCCTCCTCGACCAGGCCGTCGGCGATCAGCTCGGCGACGACGTTGCTGACGGAGCCGGAGCTGAGCCCGGTCGCCGGGCCGAGTTCGAAGCGGCTGAGGGGGCCGTCGAAGTAGAGGCACTGCAGTACGGCCGTACGGTTGCCCCGTCTGAGGTCCCGTACCGTGCGCCCGTTCCGCCCGGCCATGCGGCTCCCTTCCGATTAGCCCTGTTCCCCGCCCTGCGCGAACCGTCCCCATGGTGGACCACCAGGTGGACTACGACGCGAGGTCCTCGATCTCGGTCAGTGCCGCCACCAGCTCGGGAGCGACCGTGTCCTGGACCCAGCGGTGCTGTGCGGCGTCGGCCGCCCGGGGAACCGTCTCGGTGAGCATGATCAGGTAGAGGTAGGAGCGGTAGAGGGCCAGGCGGAGGCGGGCCGGGACGTCGAAGTCGGCGCGGCCGCCGGCCTCCCGGTATCCGGTCAGGAAGGCCGCGTCCCGCTTGATGTCGCCCAGCAGGGCCAGGGAGACGAAGTCGGCCAACGGGTCGCCCCAGAACATCCGCTCGCCGTCGATGAGGCCGCCGATCCGGGCCTCGCCCGACGCCCGGTCCACCAGGATGTTGCCGGGCCACAGGTCGAAGTGGACCAGGCACGGGACGGTGACCTCGTCGAGGGCGTCGTAGCCGGCCCGGAGCGTGTCCGCGACGGCGTCGGCGGGACGCGGCAGCACGGCCCGGTAGTGGCGGGCGTCGTCGAGGACGGCGTCGAGCATCCCGGTGAACGCGGTGCGCCAGTCGGCCACGAGCGGGCCGAGGGCACCGGACGGATAGCCGAAGGCCGCCCCGGTGACCCGGTGCAGACGGGCCACCTGGCGGCCCAGCTCCGTGCGCAGGCGGGCCCGTTCGGCGTCGGTGAGCTCGCCGTTCCAGGGTTCGCCGGGGCAGGCCGTCATCAGCAGCTGGTCCCCGTCGGCGACCACACGCGGCGCGGGCACGTCCGCCTTGGCGGCACTCCGGTAGAACTCCACCTCGGACACCAGCAGCCGCTTCTCGTGGCGCAGGCCCGGCACGGTGGGCGGGGGCGGCACCTTCAGCACATACCGGCGGCCGTCGGTGAGGAGCAGTTCCTCGACCGTGTTGTAGGTGCCTCCCGCGAGCGGGCGGAGGTGGGCGAGGTGCCCCGGCGGTATGCCCGCCGCGTCCAGGGCCTGCCGGGCCCGTTCCCAGGAGTCCACCACCGTGCGCCCACCCCGCCCCTTCGGTTCCCGCCGGTCAGCCGGCCGCGTACACGTCCTCGACGTAACGGCCGTCCGCGATCAGTGCGTCGAGCCACTGCCCGGCCGCCGTGTCGTCGGCGCCCGGCGTGCGCTCCCGGTACAGCGTACGGAACGCCTCCCGCACGCCCGGCGCCATCCGTGAACCGTCGCCGCACACGTACACCCGGGCGCCCGCGTCGAGCAGTTCCCAGACCTCGTCGGCCTCGGCGGCGATGCGGTGCTGGACGAAGGTCACGCCGCCGCTCGGGGCGGCGCTGAAGGCCGGGCGGAGCGAGACGGCCCCGGCGGCCTCGGCGGCGCGCAGTTCCCCGGCGTGCAGGAAGTCGGCGTCCGGCGCGTCGCAGCCGAAGTAGCAGAGGGCCGGGGCGAGTTCGGCGCCGTCCGCGCGGGCCGCCGTACGGTCGGCGATCGCGCCCCGGAACGGGGCGAGCCCGGTGCCCGCGGCCACCATGACGACCGGGGTGCCGGCGTCGATCCGGAAGACCTCCCGGCACGGCTGGACGCGGGCGTACACCGTGTCACCGGGCTCCAGGTCGGTGAGGTGGCCGGAGCCGGTGCCCCGGTAGACGCCCTTGCCGGAGCGGGCGGGGGCTTCCAGCAGGGAGATCATCAGGTCCGCGTGGCCGGGGTCGACGGCCGGCGAGGAGGAGATGGAGTAGTGGCGGGGGCGCAGCGGGGTGAGGATCTCCAGGAGCCGCGGCCAGTCGAGGGCGCCGCGCAGGGCCGGGTGGTCCTCGATCACCTCGACCAGGGTACGCGGATCGCCGCTCAGGTTCGCCAGGGCCGCGCGCTCCGGCGGGCACGGGTTGGCGGCGGCGAGGGCGGAGAGCTGTGCGGCGCTCGGGCGCTCCTGCAACTCGACGTGGAGGGTGAGGAGTTGGCGTACGGTCAGCGGCCGGTCGAGGGCGAGGCCGTCCCGGCGGGGGCGGGTGGGCCGGATGTCCAGGACGGTGTCGAGGTCGGCGCCGAGCGCGGCGGCCGCGCGCTCGACCAGGGCGGGGGCGTTGGCGGGCAGGACGGTGAGGTGGTCGGCGGTGCGGTAGGTGACACCGTCCGGCAGGGCGACGCGGACGAAGCGCTTGCGGCGGGCGTGGCCGGGGGCGGTGAGGTCGTGGGCCTCGGTGACGCGCATGGGGACGAGGCCGTGCCGTTCGGCGAGGGCGTCCAGTGGGCCGCCGGTCAGCGTGCGGACCTCGTACGCCGTGGCCGGCTCGGCCGCGGCCGGGGTGGTGGCGTCCGGGTCGCCGTACCGCTCCAGCAGCGCCGTGCGCAGCCGGGTCGTGAAGTCCCGTACGGCGCCGGTCAGATCGCCGGAGGCGTCGGCGGCGGCGCGGTCGACGAGGCGCGTGGCGCCGAGGTCGCGGAGGCGCTCGTCGAAGCGGGTGGGGACGTGCTGGTAGGTGGCGGCCCAGTTGCGGTCGCCGACGCCGAGGACGGCGTAGGTGACGTCCGTGGCGTCGGAGGCCTCCTCCAGCCGGGCGGCGAAGGCGGTGGCGTCGTCGGTGGGGCGGCCGTTGTAGGAGGCGGCGGTGATCACGACCGGGCGGTCGGTGGGCAGGCCGCCGGCGTAGTCGTCGAGGGGCGCGACCTGTGTCTCGCAGCCGATCGCGGCGGCCTCGTCGGCGAGTTGGGCGGCGAAGTCGCGGCAGGTGCCGTAGTTGCTGCCGTGCAGGAACAGGGCGCCGGTGCCGGGGCGGACCCGGGCGGGCAGTGCGGCCGTGTCGGAGACGGCTTCCGCGGCCGTGGGGGCGGCGCCCGGCAGCGGCGGGTGCACACGGTCGGCGGCGGTGCGCGGAGCCAGGGTGAGCGTGAAGCCCTCGGGCTTGAGGGTGAGGGTCTCCTTGACGGTGAGGCGGTAGCCGGCGTGGTCGTTCAGCCGGTAGCGGTGGACGAGCATCGCCAGCAGCATGGTCGCCTCGTGCAGCGCGAACTGCCGTCCGATGCAGGCGCGTTCACCGGTTCCGAACGGCTTGAAGGCGTGCACCGACCGGGCCTCCTCGGCCTCCGGTGTGAAGCGCGAGGGGTCGAACAGCTCGGGGTTGTCGCCCCAGACGGGCTGCCGGTGCAGCATCGGCGTGAGGACCAGGGCGGCCTGTCCGGCGCGCAGCGGGATGCGGCCGCCGAGCAGGGTGTCCTCGCGGGCCTGCCGGGAGAACACGGCGGCCGTGGGCCACAGCCGCAGCGCCTCGTTGAGGACCTGTCGGGTGTACGCCAGCTTCCCGACCTCGTCGTACGTCGGCTCGGGGTCGGCCTGACCGCCCCACAGCTCGTCGACCTCGCGCCGCACCAGTTCGAGCGCGGTCGGGTGCTTGGCGAGGTAGTACATCGCGAAGGACATCGCGCCGGAGGTGGTCTCGTGGCCGGCGATCAGGAAGGTGATGACCTGGTTGCGGATGTTGGCGGTGTCGAGTGTGGTGCCGTCCGCGGGGTGCTCGGCGGTGAGCATCAGCCCGAGGAGGTCCTCGGCGGCGCTCTGGTCGGTGCCGGTGCGGGCGGCGATGACGTCGTCGACGACCTGGGCGAGATAGGCGGAGTCGTCGCGGAAGGCCGCGTCCGCCGCCGAGTGGTCCCGGCCCGGGACACGGGCGAGCCGGGTCATGCTCCACTCCAGGCAGCGGACCATCGACTCGACGAAGGGGTGCGGCTCGGGCCGCTCGAAGGAGCCGAAGTCGTAGCCGAAGCCGGCGAGCCCGATGGTGTCCAGGGTCATCCGGGTCATGTCGTCGGGGACGTTCACCGGCCGTCCGGCGCGGGCGTCGCGGTCCCAGGAGTCGATGAGCCGGCGGGCCACCTTCAGCATCACCGGGTGGTAGGTGCGCATCGAGCCGAGCGCGAAGGCGGGCATGAGGATGTCGTGCGCCTTGGCCCAGTTGGGCTCGTCGTTGTAGGCGGTGAACAGGCCGTCGGCGGCGAACTCGCGGACGTTCTCCAGGCCCGGCCCGATGTGCTTGGCGAACCGCTGCTCGTCGGCGAGTTCGGCCACGAGGTCCAGGTCGCCGACGAACAGGGTGTTCCGCCCGTGCAGCCGCCGCACGAACACGGGCCCGTGCTCGCGCATCAGGTCCATGGCCTGCTGCACGGGCGTGCCGCCGGGTCCGGTGGCGGTGATGTCGGCGAGGGGGACGCCGGGGAGGGCGTCGGCGGTCTGGGGGTGCAGCGCGGTGGGGGGCATGGCGCGACAACTGCCTTTCGCGATACGGAGGTCCTGCGCTCAAGCGTGCTCGACGGGTCCCGGCCGCCCGCGCCCCGGCACTACATGATTGTGTAGTACAGGGATGGACGTCGCTCTTGCGCCGTGTGACCGGAGGTGCTCGTGGACTGGCTTCACCCGGAGGCCGTGGTGTGGCGCAACCGCGCCCTGATGGTCTTCGACCGCGTCTCGGTGCCGATCGCGGTCTGCGATGTGTACGGCGCCGTCGTGCTGGCCAATCCGGCCATGGCGGCGGAGTGCGGTACGACGCCGGGGCGGCTGCGCGGCCGGGACGTGCTGGAGCTGTTCCGGCCGCAGGAGGCGACCCAGGTGGAGCGGATCGCCGAGGCGCTGCGGCTGCGGCACCGCTCGCGGTACCAGGTGTCGGTGCGCTGGCGGACGCCCGACGGGGCGGAGCGGTACGGCGAGCTGACGGCGGACCCGGTGAGCGACACCGTGGAGGAGACTCCGACGCTGCTGGTGATGCTCCGTGTGCTGGGCGAGCCCGAGGCCCCTGACGTCCCGCCCGTGCGGATCTCGCCGACGGAGGCCCGCGTCCTGGCGCTCCTCGCCGGGGGAGCCACGACGGCGCGGGCCGCGCGGGAGACCGGGCTCACGGTGGACGGCGTGAACTACCACCTGCGGCGCCTGTCGGCACGGTGGGGCGCGGCGAACCGCACGGAGCTGGTGGCTCGGGCCTATGCGCTGGGCGTGCTCGCTCCCGGGGTGTGGCCGCCGACGCCGGCCGCCTCGGACGAACCGGAGTAGGCCGTGCCCGCGCCCTGGGGAGCGCCGAAGCGGGCGAGGGTGTGCCACACCATCTTCAGGTCCTGGAGTTCGTGGCGGCCGGTGCGGGCGGCGTCCCCGATGACGCGCGGGTCGATGCGGCCGCCCTCGGCGATCCGGGCGCCCAGGTCGGCGTACTCCTCACCCCGGTAGTCCGCGTGGCGGCGCAGGTCCGCCGCGGTGAGCCGGTAGCCGGGGTGCCACTCGACGGAGCAGGGCAGCAGGCGGGCCGCGGCCTCGACGGGCGTTCCGCGGTAGCAGGCGTCCAGGACGACGGCCTCGACGTCGCGGGCGAGGACGACTCCGCCGTGGACCTGCGCCTCGATGTAGTCGTTGAGGGCGTCTCGTTCGTCGGCTTCGGCGAGCGTGAGGAGATGCGTGCCGGTGGCCACGCCGAAGTCGGTCGGTTCGGCCGCGCTGTCGGGGTAGCAGAAGGTGGCCCGGGTGAGCGCCGGGCCCGCCAGCCGGAAGTGCGAGGAGCCGAACCGCGGGGCGGCGCCCACCACTTGGCGCCGGAAGTCCAGCGCGCCGTAGACGGGGCGCTCGTGCGCGGTCGCGTCGTCGTAGGCCCCGCCGAAGATCCGGCTCTCCCAGCGCCAGCGGTCACCGCCGGGGTGGGCGGTGAGCCCGCCGTTGCTGGTGCCGGTGACGAACTGTGAGTGGTAGGTGCCGTCTTCGGCCAGCGCGCGCAGGATCGGCACTCCCCGCACCAGCCGGTCCGGATGGAAGTTGAGGGTGATGCGCACGTCGGGGTCGAGAGGCGGCCCCGTGGAAGCGGCCGCGACGTGCCGCAGCGCGGACCGGGCCCGAGGTGACGCGACATCGCCGTAATTCACTGGCTCCCCCTCATCCAGCCTGCCTAACCTAGCCCTGAACCTAGAGCCCCTAGGTTTGCGGAACCGACCATCCAGGAGGCACTCCATGAGGCCACTCACCGACCAGGACGTGCGCAACTCTTTCATCAACTGCTCGAAAGGTGAGGCCAAGCGCCTGCCCCTCCCCCGCGATCTCGCCGAACGCCCGTGGGACGACCTCGACTTCCTGGGCTGGCGGGATCCGGGGGCGCCCGATCGCAGCTATCTGGTGACCGAGCGGGAGGGGCGGCCGGTGGGCGTCACCTTCCGCTTCCCGTCCTCGCAGCGCGGCTTTCTGCACCGCAGCATGTGCTCCCTGTGCCTCACGACCCATCCGGGCGGCGGCGTCTCCCTGATGACCGCGCGCAAGGCGGGCGCCGCGGGCCGCGAGGGCAACTCGGTCGGCGTGTACATGTGCACCGACCTCGCGTGTTCCCTCTACCTCCGCGGCAAGAAGGTCCCGGAGTCCGGGGGACGCTTCGAGGAGAGCCTGACCCTGGAGGAACAGATCGCCCGCACCACGGGCAACCTGTCCGCCTTCCTCGACAGGCTGTACGCCTGACGGGCCCCTACCGGTCCCGCAGCCGCGGGCCGGCGCGCCGACGGACCGCAGGTCGAGCACGTAGTCGCGGTACCCGACCCTCACACGGGCCGCGCCGAGGCTGTCGCGCAGGAACGCGCCCTGGACCCTGGGGTTCTGGGCGGGCTCTTCCGCAGGTAGCCGACGTGGTTCGAAGGCGTACTGCCGGGCGGTCCGGTCGATCACGGTCGCCTGCTGGATCGCCCAGGCGTGCGCCGCACGGTCGGCGGCCGGGGCCGTCCGCGCGAGCAGCCGCAGCGCCTCGCCCGTACGCGCAGCGATGTCGTCGCCCATGAAGCGGACGGGGTCGCCCGGGTGGTGGAGGTTGTACGCGCGCATCCACTGGACGAGCCGCAGATGGTCCGTGTTGTTCCACCACAGGTAGTCCCGCTGGAACTCCTCGCGCATGATGCGCCGGGGATCGCCCCTGCCGTGGAGCACCTAGTCGTCGAGGCGCAGGCCGGTGCTCCAGGGCGCCTCCAGGGCGAAGGTGCGGAATCCCGTCGAGCGCCTCGACGACCGGCCCGGCCGGGGGTGCCGCCGTGGCCGGGATGCCGGTCGTCAGGGCGGCGAGGATGATGAACAGGGTCAGCACTGATCCGGTCCGTTGGCGCTTCATGATCCAAGGCTCGCGCTCGCGGGCGGGCCGGGGCCATCCGGCGGTCCTCCGTCCCCGGGCGCGGACAACCACGGGGTGCCGGCGGGGGTTTTCCCCGGTCCGGGGCCGGTCGGACGCCCAGCCCCGCGTCGCGCGGGTGTCGACGATCACCAGCCCGGCCCCTTGCCGTAGGACGGTCGCTGCGATCAATCTGGGGATCCTTGCGGACCGTTACGTTCCGCAAGCAGGGTGTGGGAAGCGTCGGTGGAAAGGGAACAGCCCGAGGATGCGAGAGGAACGTGCGGGGACACTGTCCCTGGAGCGGCTCGGGAAGCTGCGCCGGGACCCCGTGGTGGTCCAGACGCTGCGATCGGCGGCGGCGGCGACGATCGCCTACGTCATCGCGCTGCGCCTGAGTCCCGAGGCCGCGCCGCTGACCGCGCCCCTGACCGCGCTGCTGGTCGTCCAGGTCACGCTGTACGCCACGCTCACCAACGGCATCCGCCGGGTGAACTCGGTGGTGGCGGGCGTCCTCGTCGCCATCGCCTTCAGCCTGCTGGTCGGTCTGACCTGGTGGAGCCTCGCCCTGTTGATCGTCGCCGCGCTGGGGGTCGGGCATCTCGTACGGGTCAACGAGTACGTGCCCGAGGTGGCGATCAGCGCGATGCTGGTCCTCGGGGTCACGACTGTCGGGGACACCGCGTGGGCGCGGATTCTGGAGACGCTGATCGGCGCGGTGGTCGGGCTCGGCTTCAATCTGCTCCTCGCGCCGCCGGTGTGGGTGGACGAGGCCGGTGAGTCACTGGAGGGACTGGCCCGTCGGCTGCGGCAGTTGATGCTGAGCATCGGCGAGGAGGCCGCCGGGCGTACGCCGTTCGAGCAGGCCGCGGCCCGGCTGCACGAGGCGCGCCGGCTCGACCACGACATCGTCGAGGTGGACGCGGCGCTTCAGCAGGCCGAGGACAGCCTGCGGCTCAATCCGCGCGTGCGCGACAGTCTGCTGCACCGTGTGGTGCTGCGGACCGGGCTGGACACGCTGGAGATCTGCACGGTCGTCCTGAGGGTGCTCGCACGCACGCTGACCGACCTCGCGAAGGAGCGTGAGCCGGAGCCGCTGTTCGCCAAGGAGTCGGGCGCGGTCCTGGAGCAGTTGCTGTCCGAGATCGCCGACGCGGTGGTCAGTTTCTCGGTGCTGGTCACCACGCACGTCAGCAGCAACGCCGACGCGGCGGAGTCCCGCCTCGCCGCCGAGTTGCGCACGGCGGCGGGCACCCGCGACAAGCTGGCCCTGCTGCTGCGCGAGGAGGCCGAGCGCGAGGAGGGGCACTGGCAGTTGCTCGGCGCCGTGCTCACGGAGGTCAACCGCATCCTCGACGAGATGGACACCGAGCACCGCTCGCGTCGGCTCCTGGAGGAGCTGGACCGCGTCTCGCAGGAGCAGCGGGCCCGGATGCCGCGTCTGACCCGGCTGCGCGAACGCATGGGCGTTCAGGAGCAGCTGTGGCGGAACCGTACGGGGTTCGGCGGACGTTCTTCGTGAGGGGAGCGCCGGGACGGGGCCGGCGCCGGGATGCGAGGGAGCGGGGCCGATGGCCGACACGACCGTGCGGATCGACGGAAACACGCTGCGGCTGCCGGGCGGGGCGGCGGTGCGGTTCATCCGTACGCTGCGGCTGCCCGAGACGGGCACCCATCCGCTGCCGCCGGGGCTCGGCGAGTTCCCGGTGCGGCGAGTGGCGGACTACGCGGACACCGTTCCCGAGGCGTGGCGGGCGCGCGGCGGTGTGATGCTGCCGGTGTATCTGCGCGAGGCGATGTGGCTGAGCTTCGCGGGGACGACGGAACCGGCCGCCCTCCAGGTCGGCGTGGGCAAGGTGTGCGCCGTCTCGGGGAAGCCGTGGAGCGACCGGCTCACCCGCAGGCCGCAGAACTACGTCGTACTGCCCCGCCAGCCCTGGCTGGACGGCATCAACTCCGGGAAGGGCACGGTCCGCCAGTTCGTGGCGGTACCGCTCGGGCTGGGCGCGACCGTCGAGGGCCAGGTCACCGGCGAGGAGGTCTGGGGCGGCGTACAGCTCCAGCCGTTCACGCTGCAGGAGCCCCAGCTGGCCAGGTGGCGTGAGGAGGAGCGGCGCCGGGCGGAGGCGGCGCGGGCGATGCCGCAGTACGGCGGCTACGGCGCGGCCATGCCCATGGCGGCGCCGCCCGCCCCGGGTGCGGTCCCGGCGCCCGCGGCCGCTCCGGCGGGCCGGCCGCCCAGGGCCGCCGCCGCGATGGGCCTGGGCGTCGGCGGCTCGATGCGCCAGGAGGTCTACGAGGACGACCGTCCGCTCTCGGACTGGTCCGACCGTCCCGCCGGCCGGGTCTTCGTCCATCTGGTGACGCCTCCGGAGTGGCGCCGCATCACCGGAGAGGCTCCCCCGCCGTCGCCGGTGGACCGGGCCGCGTACACCCGGGCGGGGCTGCCCTGGTTCGACTACTACGACCAGGACGCCGAGGATCTCGCCCCCACCGACACCCTGGAGGCGGTGAGGCCGGTCGGTGACTGGCTCGGCGACGACCACGAGCCCTGGCAGGCGCCCACGCCTGGCCAGGTGACGCCGCTCAAGGACGCGCAGGGCAAGCCGGTGCAGGACGGAGACTGGTAGGCGGCGCGCGGCGCCCGCCAGCCCATTGCACCCTGCGCAACACACGTTGCTCTTCTTGCGCTCCGCGGGTGATCCACGCCAAGGTGGCTGTCGCGACCAGGACGAGCGACGACCTGAGGTGTGGACATGGGCAGTGGTGGGCTGAGCAGGCGCCGATTCGTCGGAACCCTCGCGGGATCCGCCGCGGGTGTGACGCTCCCGGCGGCCACGGCGTGCGACGACGCGCCCGCCCCCGCGGACACGGCCGACACGGCGGCCACCGGGGCGACCACGCCGGGGACGCTTCCGAGCGCCCAGACCGAGAGCCGCGCGCCCTCCGGTCCGCGCCCCCTCTACCTCGGCACGTACACGTCCGTCGAGGGCGGCGGCAAGGGCATCGGGCTCGCCACCTACGACCCGGTCACGGGCCGCGTCACCGGCACCGGGACGATCGCCGACGTCGGCGATCCGTCGTATCTGGCGCTGCACCCGAACCGTCGCACGCTGTACGCGGTCGACGAGCGTGCGGACGGCGCCGTGACCGCCGTCCGTCTCGCCGACCGCGAGATCCTGGGGAGCCGGAGCACCGGCGGGGCCGCGCCCTGCCACCTGTCGGTGCACCCGAGCGGGCGCTGGCTGCTGAGCGCCAACTACGGCACGGGCAGCGTGGCCGTGCACCCGATCGACGCCGCGGGCGCGCTCGGCGAGCGCACCGACCTGGTCACGCACTCCAGTCCGCCGCCCGGCCCCGGCCAGGAAGGCCCGCACGCCCACCAGGCCGTCACCAGCCCTGACGGCGGCCATGTGCTCGCCGTCGACCTGGGCACGGACACGGTGTACAGCTACCGCCTCGACCTGAAGGCCGGCACGCTCACCGAGGTCGCGCGGGCGCGGACGAAGCCGGGTGCGGGCCCGCGTCATCTCACCTTCCACCCGGGCGGCCGGTACGCGTATCTGGCCAACGAGGCCGACAACACCGTCGCGGTCTGCGCGTACGACCCCGGCACGGGTCGGCTCACCATCGGCGAGGAGCAGGAGACGGGCACGGGTTCGGGCACCAGCTATCCGGCGCAGATCGTGGTGACGCCGAACGGCCGTTACGCCTATCTCGCCAACCGGGGCCACAACAGCCTCGCGCGCTACGCGGTGGAGGCGAACGGCGCCCGGCTCAGGCTGCTGGACACGGTGCCGGTGTCCGGGGACTTCCCCCGGCAGATCGCCCTCTCTCCGGACGGCACGCTGCTGTTCGCCGCGAACCAGCGGTCGAGCACCGTGAGCGTCTTCCTCGTCGACGACGAGAGCGGTGAACTGCGGCTCGCGGGCGAGCCGTTCGCGTCACCCGTCGCCGTCTGTGCGCTGCCGCTGTAGTGCGCGCGGGCAGGAGGCGGCACTGGCCTGGGCGAGCAGGACGTGCATGCGCTCGGTGAGCTGGGCGACGTCGTCGGCGGGCCGGTGGAACGGCAGCCGTACGTCGCCGTCGGAGCGGGTGCGCTCGATGCGCAGCGTCAGTCCGTGCCGGTCGACGGCCAGGGGCTGGACACGGACGGCGCCGTGCAGACTGTCGGGCTCGACGAGGCGGGTGAGCCGCTCGACGGCGTCCGGGTGGCAGTCGGCGAGGTGGGTGAGCAGCCGGGCCTCGGCGGTGGCCAGCGGGTCGGGCACGGCGGCGGCGAACTCGTCGAGGTCGACGACCACGGCACCGGACGGCTGCCGCAGCACCACGCGGGTGGCCCGGAAGGCGAGCCTGCCGTCCTCGGGAGTGAACCAGCCCGACATCCAAAGCCGTGTGCGGATCCGCCTGCGGACCGGCACGGGGGCGACGTCGGCGAACTCCAGGACGGCGGACGGCTCTCCGCGGGGCGCGCAGATCGCCGCCGTGACGAGCACACTGTCCTCCGGCACGTCCAGCAGGACGCGGCCGTCGTCGGCCACCGTGTGCGTGCCGACGAGTTCCTCCCGGCAGCTCTCCGCGGTCACCCCGCAGGACCACGCACCGGCGAGTACCGACCGGGCTCGTTCCGCCGCGGAAGGTGCCGCCGTCCAGGTCTGGCTGTCACCCATCCCGTACCTCCTAAGGTAAGCCTTGCCTAACCTATCGAAGATCGAGCCGCACGCCAACCGGCCACGCCGTACCTGTGCGATCTCTTCGCGGGACCTCAGGGAGCGATGACGCCCAGCAGGGCGCGGGCGCACAGGTCGCGCACCTGGTCCCGGGAGAGCTCCGAACCCCGCAGCCACTCCAGGCACACGGCCGTGGTGAAGGCCAGCCAGCCCCGTACCGCGAACCGGACGTCGGGCCGCCCCTCGAAGACCGGGCCGAACTCCGGGTCCACCGCCATCGCCGCCAGGATCTGCTTCTCCTGCGCGGCCAGCGCCCGCTGGTAGACCTTGCGCACGGCCCGGTCGCCGGCCGCGTCGGCGCGATGGAAGGCGCGGTAGCCGTGGGCGTGGGCCTCGACGTACTCCAGATAGGTGTCGAGGCCCGCCGCGAGCTGCTCGCGGACCGGGACCCCGGGCACGGCGGCCGTCATCCGCAGCATGCGCTCGCTCTCCCGCTCGACCACGGCCGCGAAGAAGTCACGCTTGGTCGGAAAGTAGTGGTAGAGCAGCCCGCGCGAGACTCCGGCGATCTCGGCGACCTGCTCGATCCACACCTCGTCGTACGGACTCTCCGAGAACAGCCGCGCCCCCACCGCGAGGAGCTGCTCACGGCGCTCCTCGGTGCTGAGCCGGCGACGCGTGCGCTCACCCTGGTTCGCGGCCATGCCCGCACTTTACTTGACGTGGATTCAATAGCGGGACCAGACTGAGGCGCGTTATTGAACCCACGTACAACGAGCTCAACGTGCCGCTGGATCAAGGGAGATCGCGTCATGGCGGAGGCAACGACCGGTTCCGGGCTCCCGAAGGGATTCCGCGGCGCCGAGCAGGGCTGGCCGGAGCTGGACCGCATCCCGCACCCCCCGTTCCGGGTCCCCCTGCTCGGCGATGTGCTCGGCGCCAGCAGGCGCACACCGCTCCAGGACTCCCTGCGTTACGCCCGGCAGTTGGGGCCCATCTTCCGGCGCAGGGCCTTCAACCGGGAGTTCGTGTTCGTGTGGGGCGCCGGACTCGCGGCCGACATGGCGGACGAGACGCGCTTCGCCAAGCACGTGGGGCTCGGCATAGCCAATCTGCGGCCGGTCGTCGGGGACGGACTGTTCACGGCGTACAACCACGAGCCGAACTGGCAGCTGGCGCACGACGTCCTGGCGCCGGGGTTCAGCCGGGAGGCCATGGCGGGGTACCACCCGATGATGCTGTCCGTGGCCGACCGGCTCATGGACCACTGGGACCGCGCGGTGGCGGCGGGCCGGACGGTGGACGTGCCCGGTGACATGACCAAGCTGACCCTGGAGACCATCGCGCGCACCGGGTTCGGGCACGACTTCGGCTCCTTCGAGCGCGCCCGCCCGCATCCCTTCGTGACGGCGATGGTCGGCACCCTCACCTACGCGCAGCGCCTCAACACCGCGCCCGCGCCGTTCCTGCTCCGGCGGGCCGCGCGGCGCAACAAGGCCGACATCGCCCACCTCAACCGTACGGTCGACGACCTGGTCCGCGCCCGTACCGCGAGCGGCCGCCGGGACGGGGACGGCGACCTGCTGGGCCGGATGCTGGAGACGGCGCACCCGGAGACCGGGGAGCGGCTGTCCCCCGAGAACGTCCGCCGGCAGGTGATCACCTTCCTGGTGGCCGGTCACGAGACCACGTCGGGCGCGCTCTCCTTCGCCCTGCACTACCTCTCCCGCCACCCCGACGTCGCGGAGCGCGCCCGCGCCGAGATCGACCGCGTCTGGGGCGACACGGCGACGCCCGGCTACGACCAGGTGGCGCGGCTTCGCTACGTCCGCCGCATCCTCGACGAGTCACTGCGGCTGTGGCCCACGGCGCCCGCCTTCGCCCGCGAGGCGCGCGAGGACACAGTGCTCGGCGGGATCCATCCGATGCGGCGGGGCGCCTGGGCGCTGGTGCTCACGGCGATGCTGCACCGCGACCCCGAGGTGTGGGGCGCGGACGCCGAGCGGTTCGACCCGGACCGCTTCGACCCGCGGGCCGTACGGACGCGTGCGCCGCACACCTTCAAGCCGTTCGGGACGGGGGCGCGGGCGTGCATCGGGCGCCAGTTCGCGTTGCACGAGGCCACGCTGGTGCTGGGCCTGCTGCTGCGCCGGTACGAGTTCAGGGGCGACCCCGGCTACCGGCTGCGGGTCACGGAGCGGCTGACGCTGATGCCGGAGGGGTTGCGGCTGCGCCTGGAGCGGCGGGCGGCCGGCACCGCGGACCCGGCACCCGTCTCGTCCGCGAACGCCGAGGAAGCGCCGTCAGACCGTCGCTGTCCAGTGCACGGGGCGGGCGACTGAGGCGGGCAGCCGGGTGGCGCCGCTGCCCCGGGCCGCGTTCAGCTGGGGCTGGGTCACGAAGAACGCGCCCGTCAGATCGGCGTCCGTGAGGTCGGTGTCGCGCAGGTCGGCACCGATGAGGTCCGCCCCGCGCAGATCGGCGCCGGTCAGGTCGGCGGCGATGAGGTAGGCACCGCGCAGGTTCGCGCCACGCAGGTCGGCGCCCTTGAGGCGGGCGCCCATCAGGTCCGCGCCCCGGCGGTTCTTCTTGCGCCCGCCGAATCCCGCCCGGGCCAGCTCGCTGGTGCGGAGCAGCAGCGCGTTGACGTCCTGGCGGTGCGCGGCCACGTCCAGCGCGGCGAGCTCCCGCGGGGTCTGCCGGGCGAGCTCCTCGGTCCTGTCCAGGGTCCGGCGCAGATCGGCGTTCAGGGGGCGAGCGGCAGGCAGGGTGAGCGCCTCGCTGAGGTACCAGAGCAGTTCGTGGAGCTGGCGGACGACCGGGAAGACGTCGAACATCTCCCGGGCGTCCGCACGGGAGCCGGTCCGCCAGTCCCGGCCACCGAAGGTGACCTGCGAGACCTTCTGGCCGGCGCCGAAGCAGTCGTAGACGGTGCAGCCGGTGAAACCGGTCTGCCGGAGCCGGTCGTGGATGCCGCACCGGTGGTCGTCGCGGAGGTTGTGGCAGGGCTTGCCCGCCGCCTTGTCGACCGCGAAGTCGGCGGAGGCGGCGAAGGGCAGGGCCACACAGCACAGCCCGAAGCAGCTGGCGCAGTCGGCACGCAGGTCGCCCCGGTCGAACATCTGATCTTGCATACCGTTCAGCATACGGAACCGGGAGCCCACCGACGGGTGTCATGTACACCCGCCAACTTCCTGTGCTCGGCTCAGCCGGCGAGGTCCGCCACGTCGAGGCCGGCCAGCCGCTCGGGGTCGGCGAGGATGTACATCTCGGTGATCCGGCCGTCGACGACGGTGACGCCCATGACCGACTGCGGCCGCCCCTCGGGGGCGTTGAGCACCCCGACCGTGCCGTTGACGGACACGAGCCGCATGTACCGCGCGAACTGCCGGAAGAGCATCGCCTGTTCGGCCACCGGCTTCGCACCGCGCACCACCTTGGACGCCGCCGCGCCTGTGACCAGCGGTCCGGAGTCGACCC
Organism: Streptomyces sp. NPDC057623; assembly: GCF_042800355.1. Taxonomy (NCBI): domain Bacteria; kingdom Bacillati; phylum Actinomycetota; class Actinomycetes; order Kitasatosporales; family Streptomycetaceae; genus Streptomyces; species Streptomyces sp. NPDC057623. The sequence continues at coordinate 1,526 of NZ_JBHVGZ010000010.1, read as the reverse complement.
GCAGCACGATGCCGGGGTCGAGGACCGCGAGCAGCGCCTCGAAGTCCCCCGCGCGGGAGGCGGCCATGAAGGCGTCGAGGACCTGCCGCTGCCGGCCGGGATCGGGTTCGTTCGACGGGGTGGCACCCTTCACCCGGCGCCGGGCGCGACTGGCGAGCTGCCGGGTGGCGGCCGAGGAGCGCTCCACGATCGGCGCGATGTCGTCGAACGGCACCGCGAACATGTCGTGCAGGACGAACGCGATCCGCTCGGCGGGCTCCAGGGCCTCCAGCACCACGAGCAGCGCCAGACCCACCGCGTCGGCCTGGAGCACCTCCTGCTCCGGGTCGATCGTCGACAGCGGCCTGATCACGGGGTCCGGGACGAAGGTGTCGTCGAGGGGTTCCTCGTGGCGCCGCGTGCGGGAGCGGAGCAGGTCCAGGCAGACCCGGCCGACCACCGTGGTCAGCCAGCCACCGAGGTTCGCGATGTCGGCCGCGTCGCTGCGGTTCAGCTTCAGCCAGGCCTCCTGGACGGCGTCCTCCGCCTCGGCCAGGGAGCCGAGCATGCGGTAGGCCACCGCCCTGAGATGGCCGCGGTGCTCCTCGAAGCGGTCCGCCAGCAGTTCTGTGTCGTTCACCATGCCCCCGTCACCATGCCCCCGTACTCCTTCGTGACTCCTTCGTGCGCAGGTCAGAACTGCCGGCTGAACAGTTCGAACGCCACGGCCGGCTTCCCGCCGAACCGCTCCCCCGTCGCCTCGGCGTTCGCGGTGAGGAAGCGGCGGGCGTACGTCTGCGGGTCCTCGTCCGTCAACACCTCGATGTAGGTGCGGTGTTCGAGCAGCGAGCGCACCCCGCGTTCCAGACCCGCCGACGCGTCCACCGCGTGCGTGGGGGTGCTGGACCCGGCGACGGCGACCCAGCGGACGCCGTCCCACGGCTCCAGGCCCTGCTCGCCGAGCTCGGGGAAGATCCAGCGGTTGCCGGCGTCCCCGGCCGCGTCCAGCGTGGCACGGCCGACCGCCACGTGGTCCGGGGTGTTCCAGGCGACGCCACCCCAGGTGTCCCGGTGGTTGAGCGTGATCACCAGCTCGGGCCGGTGGCGGCGGATCGCGGCGGCGATGTCGCGGCGCAGGGCGATGCCGTACTCGATCACGCCGTCCTGGTGGTCGAGGAACTCCACCGCCGAGACGCCCACCGCGGCGGCGCTCGCCAGCTGCTCGCGCTCCCGCAGCGGGCCGCACTCGTCGGGTTCGAGTGTGTCGATGCCGGCCTCGCCGCGGGTCGCGAGGACGTAGGTGACCTCGCGGCCGCCGTCGGTCCAGGCGGCGATCGCCGCCGAGCAGCCGTACTCGAGGTCGTCCGGGTGCGCGACGACGGCGAGCGCGCGCTTCCAGTCGTCCGGCATGGGCTTGAGCTGAGTGATCGTCGGCTCCGTCATGGGGTCAGCCTAGCCTCGCGCTTTCACGAGGTGGGCTGTCCAAGAGTTGATCAGAAACACGGAAAGTGCCCTTGACCTGCAACGATAGGACTTGCTGAGGGTCC